>PGYS01000114.1 GCA_002839795.1 Ignavibacteriae bacterium HGW-Ignavibacteriae-3
ACAGTATGGCGCTGCCGATTTTGAGCATCTTAGCTGGAAACAGGTTCTTGATGGATTTACGTGTACGGAATGCGGAAGATGTACGGCGGCATGCCCTGCGGCAACTACAGGAAAAAAACTCTCGCCAAGAGAGATAATAGTTAACATACGTCACCGCACAGAAGAAAAGGCCCCGCTTATAATTGAAAAAACTCCTGCTGACAATGAATTAATGCAAAAAACTTTAGTTCATTATTATATCCTTGATGAAGAATTATGGGCTTGTACCACCTGCATGGCATGTGTTTATGAGTGTCCTGTTACAATCGAACATATCGATTCTATTGTTGATATGAGGAGGAATCTGGTACTCGGCGAATCATCTTTCCCAAATGAATTGAATGCTGTATTTAAAAATATTGAGACAAATTTTACACCCTGGGCTTTCGATTCGCAGGATCGGGCAAAATGGGCAGAGGGAATGGAAATAAAAACTCTGGCTGAAGACCCGAACGGCGAATATCTTTTCTGGGTCGGTTGTGCCGGTTCATTCGATGCGCGTTATCAGAAAGTAACAAAGGCATTTGCTACTTTAATGAAAAACGCGAATGTTGATTTCAGAATTCTCGGCACAGAGGAAAAATGCAATGGGGATACGGCCCGCAGACTTGGAAATGAATATCTTGCTCAGATGATGATGCAGGAAAATGTCGAGACTCTCAATAATTATGGCGTGAAGAAAATTGTCACCGGATGCCCGCACTGTTTTAATTCGCTAAAGAATGAATATCCGCAGTTCGGAGGTAATTTTGAAGTAGTGCATCATTCCCAGTTGATAGATCAGCTCATTAAGGATGGTAAAATTAAGTTGAAGAATAATGAATTAAAATCAAAAATTACGTATCATGATTCGTGTTATTTGGGCCGTTACAACGATATATACGATTCGCCAAGGGATCCGTTGAAAATGATACCCGGCGTTGAATTGATTGAAATGGAACGGAACCGCGATAAAGGATTTTGCTGCGGTGCGGGCGGCGGCAGAATGTTCCTTGAAGAAACTGAAGGTACCCGTATTAATAATAATAGGGCGGAAGAAGCAATCAGGACCAATGCAGATACCGTTGCGTCGGCATGCCCATTCTGTATGACTATGATGAATGACGGCATAAAAGAATTTGATAAGCAGGAATCTGTTCAGGTTAAAGATATAGCGGAAGTAGTATTGGAGAATTCAATTCAATAATTAAATCACTCACAAAATGTAGGAGGCAACATGAACGAAAAATATTTAGCACTTATCGACTTCTTAAAAAGTCTTGAGCCTGACGTAGCTAAATTCTACGAAAAAGGTCAATCAGCCGCAGGCACCCGTTTAAGAAAAGGGCTCAGCGAGTTAAAGAAAATGACTCAAGAGTTGCGTAATGATGTTCAGGAAACAAAAGCTCAGCGCAAAGCCGCAAAAACCGGAATGTGACTTTTTAAGTTTTCGGTTAGTTTTAGGTCGGGTTAGAAATAGCCCGGCCTTTTTTTATATCTTTTATGTGAATTTTATTTTAGATGAAATAATTATTGCTCATTGTTCCGGAATCATTCTAAAATATTTTAATTACGCGGAAATAAAATAATGAAAATCCCGGCCATACTGTTGCTGTCAGCTGTTTTATCAATTCAAATTGATTCCGGAAATTATATTCATTCTTCCGGGAATTTAATAAATGAAGATTCTCTAAGTACAGTAACTTTAACTTTTGTAGGCGATCTGATGTGCCACGGACCGCAATTTGAGTATGCACAGACAGGGACGGACAGTTTTGATTTCAAACCTTCATTTAAAGAAATAAAAAAATATTTAAACTCCTCTGATCTGGCGTTAGGAAATCTTGAAACCACCATTTCTGGCAGGGAAAAAAGGTACAGCGGGTATCCGCTGTTTAATACACCTGACGAATATCTAATTGCATTGAAAGATGCCGGTTTTGATATTCTTTTTACTGCGAACAACCACTCTTTGGATAGAGGGAAACAGGGATTGGAAAGAACGATTGCCAAGATTAATGAATCGGGAATGACTCCGATCGGATCTTTCAGATCTCAGAAGGACAGGGATTCGGTGAGAATTGTTGAGGTTAAGGGTTTTAAAATTGCACTTCTCGCCTATACCTACGGATTGAATGGAAACTACATTTCCCAAAAAGATAAATTCATGATAAATGTTATCGATACAAATCTGATCAAGTCAGATATTGCATCAGCCCGTCTTAAAAAAGCCGACGTTGTAATTGTATATCTTCATTTTGGCGATGAATACAAAAGGGAGCCGAATATTTTTCAAAAAAATATTGTTAATAAAACAATCGATTATGGAGCGGATTTTATTATCGGAAGTCATCCTCATGTTATCCAGCCTGCAGAATATTTTACCTCAACTAAGAACAAAATAGGTCGCGGGATTGTCGCTTATTCACTCGGCAACTTTATTTCAAATCAACGATGGCGCTACTCCGATGCCGGAATAATCCTGAATATTTCTCTCACAAAACAATTATTGAAAGGCAGTGTGGAATTGAGTAATATCTCATACATACCCACATGGGTTTACAAAGGGAAGATCGGCAACAAAAATGAGTTTGTAATAATTCCCGCAGATACCTCGATTGCGAAATGGCCGGGATATTTGTCTAAAAACGATTCGCTTAAATTATTTGAAGTTCAGAGAGACGTTCAGTCTAAAATGAAAAAACTCGAATTACCTCCCTCAAAATATTTGAACGAAAAGAATAATTGATCGGTTCTGGTCAAAATATCGTCTATAATTAATTATCTTTACACTTAGTTTAAAAAGAAAATTAATGGCACAAAAAAATAAAGCTTCACTTGGAATTATATTCCTCACCATATTTATTGATTTGATGGGGTTCGGAATACTTATCCCCATCCTTCCGACTTTTGCGAGCAAGGATCTTGGGATTTCTGATTTCGGAATCGGCGCAATAGTAGCTATCTATTCTCTTATGCAATTTGTGTTCAATCCGATGTTCGGGCGGCTCTCTGACAGGATCGGAAGAAGACCGGTTATTCTTTTTACACAGCTTTTGACCGCCACATCTTATATCATTTTTGCATTCTCAAATTCATTCGCTCTGCTATTCTTCTCCAGAATGCTGGGGGGATTAGGGGGAAGCAATATCGGAGTTGCACAGGCCTATATTGCGGATATAACTTCAAAAGAAGACAGGGCAAAAGGGATGGGTATGATCGGTGCGGCATTCGGACTTGGTTTTGTATTCGGACCAGGAATTGGCGCTGTACTTGCAAAATATGGTTATCACGTTGCCGGATTTGGAAGTGCCTTCTTTACTGTTGCGGCATTCATTTTCACTTTTTTTAAACTGCCGGAATCTTTAAAGACAAAACAATCCGGCGATGAAAATAAAATTAAAATTTTCGATTTGAAATTTGCCCGGGAGGTAATGTCCAATCAATCAATAAACTTTCTGATAATCGTTCTGTTCCTTATAATATTTTCCATGGCGAATATTTACGGGACCTTCGCCTTATTAGGGTTTAAATATTATCACTTCAGCGATCAGCAGATCGGAATTCTTTTCGTAATTACGGGACTTGTAGGTGCTTCCATTCAGGCAGGTTTTATAAGAACACTTTCCAAAAAACTTAGCGATAAGACTTTGGTCCTGACAGGCGTTTTTTTTATGATTATTGGGCTGGGTCTTCTTCCATATGGAGGTGATTTTACCGGCGTTGCAATTGTTATTTCAATGCTGGCTGTAGGCTCAGGCATATTACAGCCGATGATACCGAGCATGATCTCAAAATATACTGACGAAAGGAATCAAGGAGCGGTTTTGGGTTTCAGCCAATCGATCTCCGCATTTGCGCGCGTCCTCGGTCCATTGTGGGGAGGTTTCGCTTATGAGGCTCTGGGCTATCAATATCCCTTTTTAACCGGAGCTATGTTTACTTTTGTTACATTTATTGCGGCATTTTTTTACCTTAAACCTGTAAAACTGGAAACTGTTCATAATGTTTAAAGTCGGAAAAATAAATATAGAAAAAGCACTACTCCTTGCCCCTATGGAGGATGTAACGGATATTGCTTATCGAAAACTTTGCAAGGAATTAGGCGCGGATGTTGTCTATACCGAATTTGTCAATTCTGACGGATTAATACGCTCCAATAAAAAGACAGAAAAGAAACTTGAGATTACAAATGACGAACGTCCGGTCGGTATTCAAATTTACGGCGGTAATCTTGAGCCAATGATAGGTGCGGCAAGAATTGCCGAATCCAAGGAACCGGATATGATAGATATCAATGCCGGATGCTGGGTAAAAAAAATAGCGACTCGCGGCGCAGGCGCGGGATTAATGAGAGATCCGTGCTATCTTCAGACTATGGTAGAGTCGATTGTCAAGACGGTCAAAATTCCGGTTACCGTAAAGACAAGAATCGGATGGGATAATGATTCGATAAATATTCTTGAGATTGCTAAACGGCTGGAGGATGCCGGAGCGGCCGCATTGACAATTCACTGCCGGACTAGAAAGCAGGGGCACAGCGGTGATGCCGATTGGAGCTGGATAACAAAAGTGAAAGAAGTTATCAGCATTCCGGTTGCGTTAAACGGGGGAATCTTCACGGCGGAAGACGTCGTCCGGGCATTCAACCATACGGATGCCGATGCGATTATGATTGCCAGAGGAGCGATTGATCATCCCTGGATTTTCAGAGAGGCAAAGGAATTATTGAGCGGAAACCAGGTATCGGAGGTAACTCCCGATGAACGGATATATACGACATTGAGACACCTGCGGTATTCTCTGGAACTTAAGGAAGTCCGTGCGGCAGTCATTCCGTTCAGAAAATATTATACAGGTTACCTTAAGGGACTTCATAATTCAAAGGAAGTCCGGCAGCAATTATATCAGCAGCTTGAATATGCTCCCATTGAAGAGATTTTGCTTCAATATCTGGATTTGCTGAAAAACACTCAGCAACTTGGAGATTCAATACTTAATGGAGGTGAATATGGAACTTAAAGATTTGATAAGAGATGTGCCGGATTTCCCAAAAGAGGGGATTATTTTTAAAGATATTACAACACTGCTGCTGGATCCGGATGGACTTAAAAGAGCTGCCGATGAATTGTGTAACTTTGCTAAAAATAAGAATATAACAAAAGTAGCTGGAATTGAATCTAGGGGATTCATATTAGGCGGCATTTTGGCCGAAAAGCTGAACGCAGGATTTATTCCCATCAGAAAACCCGGAAAACTTCCTTCAAAAACGATCTCTGAAAGTTATTCTTTAGAGTACGGAACTGACTCAATTGAAATTCATGAAGATGCAATAAAACCTGGTGACAGGGTCTTGCTCCACGATGATCTTCTTGCCACTGGCGGAACAATGGAAGCTGCGTGTAATTTGATAGAAAAACTCGGCGGGAAAGTGGTACAAATATCTTTTCTAATAGAGCTGACTTTTCTGAACGGACGTAAAAAAATAGAAAATTATGATGTACGGTCAATTATTCAATACGGCTCGGAATGATCTTCCGGGTCTCTTTCTTTCCAATTGAGCGGCGCTACGATCACAACAAATTCGCCTTTACTGATCTTATCCTCATATCCCGTTAATATCTCTGATGCCGTACCGCGCCAGGTTTCCTCAAACTTTTTCGTAAGTTCACGCGCCACTACAATCTGTCTTTGAGGCATATATTCATTCAATTCCTGGAGCAGTTTTTTGATTCTATATGTGGATTCATAAAGCACTAATGTTCTTTCTTCTTCTGCCAGCTGCTTTAATTTTTTCTGTCTTCCTTTTTTTTGCGGAAGGAAACCTTCGAATACAAATGAATAGGTAGGCAGTCCGCTTATACTCAGGGCAAGAACAGCCGCGTTTGGTCCGGGAATTCCATTTACCTGCAGGCCGTTGTGAATCGCTCTGTTCACGAAGCGAATCCCCGGATCTGAAATACAGGGGGTGCCGGCATCGGAAACAAGAGCGCAGGATTCGCCCGTTAATATCCTTTCTATTATTCTGTCAATTACAATTGATTCATTCTTGGCGTTAATGACAACAAATTTTTTGATGATATTATAATGATCAAGTAAAATTTTTGTTACTCGGGTATCCTCGCAAATAATAAAATCTACTTTTTTTAGAATATCAACAGCACGGTAGGTTATATCCCCCAGATTTCCAACCGGTGTCGCAACCACATAAATAATTCCATTTACTTCTTCCATATTATAAAACCTTTAACAAAACGGAATAATTAATTAAGGCAGTTATTTCTGCCGAATTCAGATGAAAATATAAAACTATCTCAATATTAAGTTGAATGTAATATACAAAATATAAAAAAGAACAAATCGTAATGTCATCACCCCCGAATATACGCCGGCTCTGTTCCATTCTTAAGCAACGCTAAATATTACCTTGTCATTGTTTTATTACACGCCATTAAGCTGCTAAACCTGAAATCATCGAAGAAAAAAAATATTTGTTTATACCGATTTCAAAATAAATCAAGTATAAAAATTATTTAAAACACCGGATGATTTTTTATTAAACAATGAGTGTATCCCGCCGATAATGTGGTAGAAGTAAAAAGCAGTTGTTTTAATTCACGGATGAAAAACTTTTGAAATGGATTTCAAAATGAAAACTAAATATCTCTTACCCATAATTGCGTCTGTTTTTGCCTTAGCGGGATGCAATCAGGAGGGGACGACGGAAGTCGTTCAGCCTCCAAACTACACCGGTCAATATCAATCAGTTCCATACGAAACTCCGCAATCTGAAGACCCTCTGGTCATTCTCTTATTGGCGCAGCAGGGTAATAAACTTTCGGGAACCGGAAGCTGGAATGGAATTACATTTAATTTTGACGGAACCCTGATTGAAAGACATATGCTTGTAACATTTGTTCTTAAAGGGACAAACGTCGGAGATATCAACGGTACAATAGATTCCTGGATAGGCTCGGATAAATCATTGGCGGGCGGTTATCAATTATGGAACAGTTCCGCATTATTTACCGGAGCTATTAGATTTAAACATGTCAAACTTTAGTAATTGGCAGAAGATATCTTGGACCAGGCGAAGGGAAACTCATTTCAGGGGGGAAGAAAGCTCCGGTAACCGGAGCTTTCTCGCTTAATCAATAATTATTGAGATGCTTCAAGACTGATTTGATCCTTGAAATACCGTCAGCGATATTTTCTTTGCTAACCGTCAGAGCCGGTCTGAATCTCACTGATTTTTTCCCGCAGCCGAGCATAATCATTTTACTCTTGTAAAGATTTTCTAGAAATGTTTTTCTGATTTCAGGCGAAGGGAGATCAAATGAACACATCAATCCTAATCCGCGAACCTGGCTTATTAAACTTGGAAATTCGGTCTGAATCTCTTTTAAGGAATTTAAAAGATGAGTTCCCATCAGTCTGGCATTCTCAACCAGGTTTTCCTTTTCAATTATCTCAAGACTTTTCCTTGAGCGGACCATGTCAGCTAAATTTCCGCCCCATGTGGAATTAATCCGGCTCGATTTTCTGAATACATTTTCCTCAATATCATCAATCCGGTTGGATACCATGATGCCGCAAATATTTGTTTTTTTGCCGAATGCCATAATATCTGGCTGAACGAAATATTCATGCGCCCACATTTTCCCAGTCATTCCCACACCAGTCTGAACTTCGTCGAACATAAGCAGTATTTCATTCTCGTCCGCAATTTCACGGAGTTTCATAAAAAATTCTTTCCTGAAAAAATTATCCCCGCCTTCGCCCTGCACTGGTTCAATGATTATTAATGCTATGTCGTCAGGATTATTTTTAATTGCAGAATAGATTTCCGCGACTGCCTGAGTTTCCAATCGAATAACTTCATCCAGATTTTCTTCAAGCGGCCATTTAATTTTAGGATTGATAATTCTCGGCCAGTTGAATTTCGGATAATGCGCAATCTTGACAGGATCTGTATTGGTCAATGACATTGTATAACCAGATCTGCCGTGAAATGCCTCTCTGAAATGCATTACCTGGTGGCCACGCTCCTCTTTGTATCCTTTTATAAAATTTTTACGGACCTTCCAATCGAATGCGACCTTGAGACCATTTTCAACGGCGAGAGCGCCGCCTTCAATGAAAAAGAGATGATTAAAATAATCCGGTACGGCCACGCGTGTTAAAGTATTAACAAATTTTGCCATCTCGACAGTATAAATATCGGAATTGGAAGGTTTGTTGACTGCCGAGGCTGCGAGTTCTTGGAGAAATTCAGGATTATTTATTTTAGGATGATTAATACCTACCGGAGAAGAAGCGAAAAATGAAAAGAAATCCAGGTATTCATCTCCGGTCTTTTCATCAACTATTGTTAAGCCATGACTCCTTTTAATATCGAGAACGAAATCAAATCCGTCTATAAGCATTTTTTGTTTCAAAACACTGTGTACATTCTCCGCGGTAATGCTGGTTGTAATTTTTTCAGATTGTAATGTGTCTGCTGTTGCATTCATAAGGTTCCACCTTGAGTATTAAATAAATAAATGTGATGAGAGAATTAATAAAGATGGAAATTAAATTAGAAGAGCTGTTCAAAGCGCGAGGCAATGTAGTTCCGCAGATTTTTTCTGCCCGTTATTTTTGAGAATATTATATACTTGCACATAAGATTACAAATTTTCTGTCTCAAGATAATTATATTTGTTCGTATCTTCAATTATAAAGAATTAACTATCTGGATTTTCATGCTTTCTCGGCTGCAAGATGAGTCTTAACTCAATCTATGGTAAATATTTCTTGCTGGGAGCTCTGGCTGTTTCAGCCGCAGCAATTATCTCATGCAATAAAGGGAGTTCAGATCAGGGCGATTCCGGTCACTTCTCGTTCGATAAATCCAAACAGGGGATTGAAATAGTGGATCAGGAGCTTGGGATAAAATTTAATCCTCCAAAAAATTGGGAACTCAGACAAACGATGGTATCTAAAAAAATCGAATCAGGGGGATCAAATCCGGGCGATCAATTTATTTATCATCCAACCTACATTTTTTTCAATGATTCAACGGGAGGGCTGCTTAGTGCAGGCAAGGTTGAAACGAGTGATACCAGTCTGGCCAAAAGTACAAGACTCAATTTTTATAAGGGACTGATAAATTCAAAACATAAAAATGATAATATCTCCGCGGTAAATTTTGTTCATTCAAAATTATATTTCTCCCAGTTCCGAGTTGAGAAACAGAATCTGATTTCCTATAAGCTGATTTTCGAAAACACCGCTGGTGAAATAATTGAGTTCGACTACACAATTCCTCTTACTCACCTTGAAGGGACACAACCGTACATCAATGCTTCCATCGGATCAATAAGACCTCAGTAGTATTGATCATGTAAGGATTCTGTTGCAATTTTTATTTAATTTCACGCAGTAAAAATAGGGAAAGGTCTGAAATGAGATTTTGCTTAAATGTAGATCACATTGCAACACTAAGAAATGCCAGAGGTGAAGTCCAGCCTGATCCGGTTACATTTGCTTTAATGGCAGAGCAGTATGGAGTTGACGGAATTGTTGTCCATCTGCGCGAGGACAGGAGGCATATAAATGAAAGAGATGTACGGCTGCTCAGGGAACTTGTAACCACCAAACTCGATCTTGAGATGGCTGCAGTCAATGAAATAATTGATATTGCCTGCGATATCCAGCCGGAGCTCGCAACGCTGGTTCCCGAGAGACGTCAGGAATTAACGACCGAAGGAGGGATAAACGTAATCGATAATATTGATCAGATACGCTCTGCTATCGAGAGGTTGCATGAATCTGAAATTCCGGTCTCGATATTTATTGAGCCTGATATAAATCAAATTGATGCCGCGGTGGAGATTAATGCCGACTTCATAGAAATTCATACCGGAAATTATGCCAACGCGGTCAGCGAGGAAGATATTTTTGAGGAGTTGGAACGTATAAGGATAGCTGCCAAACACGCTAAAAAATTGGGATTAGGAGTTAACGCGGGTCACGGATTGGATTATAATAACATGAAAGAATTTTTGGCAATCGAAGAAATTGATGAAGTAAGCATCGGGCATGCCGTGCTCGCGCGTTCGATGTTTGTAGGTGTGGAGCAGGCAGTAAAGGAGATGATAAAAATAATACGGCACAGGTGAGATAATAATTATTCGGTTTTCTGCACAATGTGTTTTGCCTTCAATTCCGCCCGGCCGCCGATCCAAGTTTAAGGGGCTTAATTTATCGATTGGTTATTCCCTTCATGTGATATATTTTGAGGAAAAATATTTTAATCCCCGATGAGAAAATGAAAAAATTAATCATTTTACCTTTGTTCCTGTCGATAAGTATTAATGTTTATGCGCAGTCTCCGTTTCCGAATTATAAAGTAAATCTGCCCACCGCCAATCAGCCAAACGAAGTTTCAATTGCTGTGAATCCCGTGAACCCGAATTATATTGCCGCCGGATCTAATTTGTACTATCTATATGTATCATCCAATGCCGGAATAACCTGGACGCAAAAACAGATGAGTTCCGTTTGGAAAGTCTGGGGCGATCCTTGTTTAATTTACGATGCAAACGGCAATCTCTTTTACGGGCATCTTTCCGATCAGCGAAATGTGGGCAGCGGATATTGGATTGATAGAATGGTTGTTCAGAGATCAACCGATAACGGAACCACATGGGGTTATGATGCCTCTATCGGTTTTAATCCCCCTGCAAGACAGCAGGATAAGGAATGGCTTGCGGCGGACTTAACGAATTCGGTTTACCGAAACAACATTTATATGGCCTGGACCGAGTTTGATAAATACGGCAGCAGTAATCCGGCTGACAGTACGAGAATTCTTTTTTCGAGATCAACGGACAGCGGTTTTTCATGGTCTATGCCGGTCAGGATCAGCGAGCGCGGAGGTGATTGCCTTGATAGCGATAATACCGTTGAAGGTTGTGTACCGGCGGTAGGTCCC
>PGYS01000115.1 GCA_002839795.1 Ignavibacteriae bacterium HGW-Ignavibacteriae-3
AATCTTGTTGATGATATAGGTCTCGGTAGTATTGAATACGCGGTTGAACATCTCGGAGTAAATCTGGTGGTTGTTCTGGGACACGAACGGTGCGGCGCTGTGGATGCGGCTGTTAAAGGTGGTGATGCTCACGGACATATTGTAAGTCTGATCAAAGAAATTAATCCGGCGGTTGAACTGGCGAAAAAAGAAAGAGGTGACTTGCTGGAAAATTCCGTTCAGGCAAATATCAAAGCCGTAGTTCAAAAATTAAAATCCAGCCAACCGCTCCTGAAAAAATTTGTCTCAGAAAAAAAGCTGGAAATAATCGGCGCACGTTATGATCTTGATGACGGGAATGTTTCTTTAATAAAATAGGGTAATGAATAATTAAAATGAGTTATTTGTCAAAAATATATTTTCTGGTTTTAATATTTTTGTCATCCTGTTTTGCAGCCGGTGAGCTAAATGGACAGGATAAATCAAAAATATCTCAGAATGTTCCGGTTGCCCTGCATCGGACCGAGATAATTAATATAACCTCTGATATTAACGGCATTACTTACCCCATTAACATTGCGCTTCCGGGCAGTTATTTTACCTCCGATAAGACATATCCGGTTGTTTATATGCTTGACGCGTATTCGTCCTTCGGAATTGTAACTGAAATGGCGCGCCTGCTGGCATCCAGCAATGAACTGCCGGAGATCATAATTGTTGGAATATCATCCGCCGGCGGTTCCAAAGAGTTTGTCTATAACCGTTCAAGGGATTATACCCCTACTCAAATTCCGGCTGAAAAACTTCCTTTGTCGTTCCGCTCTCTGATTCCTGTTTCCGGAGGAGGAGATAAGTTCTTCCGATTTATTAAGGAAGAGCTGATACCATTAGTGGAATCTAAATACAGATTCAAACCGGGAGACAGGACCCTCGCCGGTCATTCACTCGGAGGTCTGTTCGTATTTTATTCGCTGTTCCGGGAACCGGACCTGTTTAACAGATATGTGGCAATCAGTCCTGCGCTTTTGTGGGATGATGAACTTATGGCAAAGCAGGAAGAAACATATTTTGAAAAAAATAAATCCTTAATTGCGGTTGTTTACACGGCGGCCGGTTCTGATGAAAATTCAAATTTTATCCTGCCCTGGAAGAACATAGTCTCAAAATTAACTGAAAGAAATTATTCAGGACTGAAACTAAAATCCGAATTCGCTGAAAGGGAAACTCATTATTCTATTATTCCGTACATAGTGACTCACGGATTAAAATCTGTTTTTGAAACTGATATGATTAAAAAATAATCTTTAAAAGAAAGGAAAGAATATAAATATGAGTGCAATAGAGATACTTGGCTACGTCGGCTCTGTGCTGGTGGCGGTTTCTTTGATGATGAGTTCCATTGTAAAACTCAGAGTTATAAATCTGGTTGGCGCATCTGTATTTTCCGCGTACGGATTTATAATCGGCGCACTGCCGGTCGGATTTCTTAACGGCTTTATAGTTCTTGTTGATATTTATTACATCATCGAAATATTTACGACCAAAGAATATTTCCGGGTGCTCGAAGTTAAATATGATTCGGAATACCTTAAATATTTTTTGCAATTTCATGCTGATGAGATTAAAAAGTATATGCCCACATTTTCATTTGAACCCGGTGAACACTGGATAGTTTTGTTTATTCTGAGAGATACCGTTCCGGCCGGCCTCGTTTGCGCCGAATACCACGATTCCGATCACCTGTTTCTGAATCTGGATTTTGCAATTCCGGGGTATCGTGATTTTAAAGTTGGGAAATATGTTTTTCCAAGAATGTTTGAAAGACGCAAAGTTAAAAAGATATATAGCGATCCGGGGAATGAGAAACATGAACGGTATTTGAAACGGATGGGATTTGTAAAAACTGAATTAGACTCGAATACAGTTTATGCGCTGGAAGCTAAATAATAATTAGGGATTGATTTGGAAGAAAAAATTATTCTTGAAGCATGTGTAGATTCTGTAGAGTCTTCAATTGCCGCCCGGGATGGAGGAGCTGATAGAATTGAGCTTTGTGCCGATCTCCTCGAAGGGGGCACAACTCCGCCTGCAGGAGCAATTAGTTTAATTTGCAAACATGTGAAAATCCCGATAATGGTTATGGTCAGACCGCGCGGCGGTGATTTTTGTTATTCGGAACTTGAGTTTGAGGAAATGAAGCTCGAAATAGAATACATTAAAAAATTTAATGCCGCCGGAATAGTGCTCGGCATTCTGCGAGAAGACGGAACGGTCGATACAGAACGAACAAAAACTCTGGTTGAACTTGCGCGGCCGATGGAGATCACATTTCACCGCGCCTTTGATATGACCCGCGACCCATTTGAAGCTCTTGATAGCCTTATAGGTCTCGGCATAGAAAGAGTGTTAACATCGGGACAGGAATTGAATGTTGTGAAGGGTATTAGCACAATTAAAAAATTAGTTGAAAGAGCCGGAGATAAAATTATTATCATGCCCGGAGGCGGAGTAAATGAAATGAATGCTGCGGATATTATTTCTAAATGCGGCGTTAAGGAAATTCATGCCTCCGCAAGAAAGAAAAAAGAAAGCAGGATGAAATTCAGAAACCCCAGGACAACAATGAGCAGTTCCGGGAATATGCCTGAATATGAGCTTATAACTACTTCCACGGCAAGGATAAAAGCCATAAAAAAAGCTGTTGTAAAATCGATTACGGCCCGGCAATAAATTTTTCCATTTTTAAATTCTCGGGAGCAGAAAAATGAAAATGAAGCGTTTCTGGTTCATTGTTCTTCTTATAATGCCGGTGTTTTCAATCACCGCGCAGAATCTAAAATTTTCAATCGTCCTGGATAGTAAGCTGAATAAATCGCCGGTAGATGGACGGCTGCTGCTGATGATTTCAAATAATGATTCCGCCGAACCTCGGTTTCAGATTGGAGAAGGACCCAGCACTCAGCTGATTTTCGGAGTTGATGTTAATGAATTTAATACTGATCAGAGCATTGAAATAGATAAATCGGTTTTTGGCTTTCCGGTAAAAAACATTAATGATATTCCCAAAGGGGAATATTTTGTTCAGGCGCTGCTGCATAAGTATGAGATGTTTAATCTCTCTAACGGGAAAACTGTAAAACTCCCAATGGACAGAGGAGAAGGCCAGCAATGGAATAAAGCCCCCGGAAATTATTACAGTACACTACGCAAGATTTTTATAGATCCGAAAAGCAGGGAATCGATAAAAATTGTACTTGATAAAATTATTCCGCCTGTTCCCGAACCCGCTGAGAGCAAGTATGTGAAGTATGTTAAAATACAAAGCAAACTGCTGAGTGAATTCTGGGGAAGGCCAATTTTCCTTGCCGCATTCGTTCTGATTCCTTACGGATTTGATGAACACCCGGATGCGCGCTACCCTCTTGTAATTAATCATGGACATTTCCCAACTACAATCTCGGCATTCCGTGAAAATCCCCCCGACACAAATTTAGTTCCGGACTACAGCGAACGTTTCCATTGGAGCGGTTACAATAAAACAGTTCAGGAGTATTCCCATAAGCTATTTAAAGAATGGACTTCGCCCGAATTTCCCAGAATGCTTCTTATTGAAATTCAGCACGCGAATCCATACTACGATGATTCTTATGCCGTCAATTCGGCAAATCTCGGGCCGTATGGCGACGCAATTACCTTCGAATTAATTCCTTATATTGAAAAAAAATTCCGCGGGATTGGCAAAGGATGGAGCCGTTTTCTTTACGGCGGATCAACGGGAGGATGGGAATCTTTAGCCGCGCAAATATTTTATCCTGATGAATATAACGGATGTTGGGCCGCTTGTCCCGATCCAATTGATTTCAGGGCGTATACTGTAGTAGATATTTACCGGGATAAAAATGCGTACTATCTTGATAATACATGGAAAAAAACTCCTCGTCCCGGAACACGCAATTATCTGGGACATATAAGCGCCACGCTTGAAGAGGCAAATCATCTTGAACTTGTTCTTGGAGAAAATAGCAGGTCTGGCGGGCAGTGGGATATATGGCAGGCGGTCTTTTCTCCTGTGGGAAATAACGGATACCCCAGGCCGATCTGGAATAAATTAAGCGGAGAGATTGATAGTTCTACCGCCGATTATTGGAAGGAAAATTTTGACCTTCGTTATATACTTGAACGCGATTGGAAAAAGCTCGGAAACAAACTTAAAGGCAAGATACATATTTATGTAGGAGAGGCGGATAATTTCTATCTTAATAATGCGGTTTATCTTATGGAGGATTTTTTACGGAACACAAAAGATCCATATTATGATGGCGAGGTTGATTACGGCGCCCGCGCGGAACACTGCTGGAACGGGGATCACGATCAGCCGAATGCAATTTCCAGACTAAGATATGCCCAGATGTATTTCCCGAGAATTGTAAAACGGATTTTGGATTCCGCGCCCGAAGACGCGGACTTAACCAGCTGGAGATATTAATTGATAAATATGATTGATGCAGATTCCATTGAAATATTATTTGAGAACGAAGATCTCTTGGCGGCGAACAAGCCGGAAGGTATTTCATCCATAACGGAAAACGACACAACTCTCAATTCCCTTCATTCTCTGTTGGAAAAAAAAATTGATAAAAAACTTTTTATAGTTCACCGGCTGGATAAAGAGGTTAGCGGAGTTATTCTTTTTGCCAAAAATTCAAGGACTCACAAATTTCTGAACGATCAGTTCGCTGAAAGAAAAGTTAAAAAATATTATACCGCCCTCGTTATCGGAGTGATTAAAGAAAACGAGGGAATAATCAGGAAGCCGATAAGAGAGTTCGGTTCCGGACGGATGGGTATTGACGACAGAAAAGGAAAACCGAGCGAAACAAAGTTCAGAGTCGTACAGAGGTTTAAAGATTATACTCTTCTTGAGTTAAATCCTTCAACCGGAAGAAGGCATCAGCTGCGTGTTCATCTTTACAGTATCGGTTACCCGATTGTTGGTGATGTGCGCTATGGAGATAAAACCGTTCAGGAAAAATATTCAAGAATCATGCTTCACGCAAAAAGTCTTGAGTTTCAATTATCGAATGGCAACAATGAATATGTAGAAGCACCGTTTCCGTCTACTTTCAGCGAAACGTTAAGCGATATATCTGATTCATAAATGGATTTTTCACTCATATTGTGGCGGTAGAATGAAATCATTAAGAGAGAAAACTGGCGAGCACCTCAGCTGGATGCAGCCGAAAGCAACTCATCAATTATTCGAGCTGAAAGAAGGAGAAAATGTCTTTGGACGGCTGGTCTTCCCTAAGTCGGTCGGCTCGCTGGCTGAAGCCGAAACGTCGGATGGAAAATGGACTTTTAAACGTGTAGGGTTTTTCAATACTAAAATTACTGTCAGAAAATTCGGTGAGGAACATGAACTGGCCGTATTTAAGCCCAATCTTATGGCTAAGAGCGGTTCGCTTGAATTCTCTTCAGGAAAAAAATTTCAATGGCATGCCGCAAACTTCTGGGAAACCAAATTTGAACTGAAAGATGATGCCGGAGAAGCAATAGTAACATTTCAGTCCGGCGTTGATGACCCCAAATTAAAAGACTGGTTCAAAACTCAGGCAAGAGTGGAAATTCACGAGGACAAGAAAGATTTAGAAGAGCTTCCGGTTATTGTTTTGCTCGGCTGGTATTTAATTATTGTCCTGCAGATGGATTCATCAGCCGGGGCGGTTGTTGCCGCCGCCACTTAAAGTTTATACTCAACAGCGGGATTTCTTATCGGTCTTCCGGAGGTATCCGAAATAATTAGAATTACACGATCGGTTATCCCGTAATTACTTTTTAGCAATTGCTTGAGTGGCGTTAAATCGAATTGTTCTTTTTTTGTAATATACGCTTCACACATATCCCCGTTTGCAAAGTGAGATAAATGAACCGATACCTGAGCCGGATTTGATTTGGCTATTTCTTTTAACGCGAACAATTCAATTCTATGTTCCCTGCAGCCGCCGCTGTATCCGACGGTAAAATTTAAAAAATCGTCTTCAAGTGTTACATCCGTTACATTCAGAAGATCCTTGGAAATCATCCACATATTGCTTGCATCAATAAGTTGAACTGTCCGCGCGGAGCTCCCGTCAATTTTTGATATCCTCAGGTCGATATTATAATCCTGCTGATTAATTCTCCTGTCTGATCTCGGTGCCGGGAAAAGATTCACAAGTTGAATTACATAACCGTTAACGGAAATTTCCCTCGGATCTAAATTTGTGTGCAGAGTATATCGCTGGGAGGAATTGTTGGCCGATACTTTCAAAAAAACTTCGCCGTCTCCGGCCCAAACGCAAACCACATCAACACCGCATCTGGAATCGGCTCCGACTCCTTCAAACTTCAGAATAATTTTACCTTCAATATTGATTTCCTGATTGTACTTCAGATTTATTGTAACGGGTTCATTATTAATTGAGATATAAATCCCGTCAGGGAAGGGAATTTCTGAATATTGCGTGCAGGATACGGAAAAAACAAGAAGTAAAGCCGTTAATATTTTATATAGTCTGTTCATTGTCTTTCGAAAAGTTATGCGAAAATTTAATAATTGCCGGATCAATAGAAAGGATAAAATTCATTCTTGTTCCGGTTAAAAAATAATGATAATTTTTAACAGAAGACTGAATTCAAATCAAAAAATAGGAAAGAAAATGAGAAACTTAGGTTTTTTGGGATTTCTCGGTTTTCTGGGATTTCTTGGAATGTTTGACGGGTATGAATTTTTATACGGTTTATACGGCTTGTATGGATTTTTTGGATTCTTTGGCTACACAAGTATTAAGGATGCAGAAAAAAGTAAGGAATAACTTCGGATATGGAAGTACCCGAAGTTAATTAATTTACTTTGCGCTCAATTCGTCGTAGGTTTTTTCCAGATTCATTTTACGCGCACCCGCCCAGCGCTCCTTCAGATCGCCGAATCCCGGAATTTCGCCTGCAGAAGCGATCAGCTCTTTTGACTTTCCGGCTTTTATTTCAGCGGACACAAATTCAATCAGTGCGGACAGATAATTTTTCATAGCAGTCAGATCCGCCATGGATCCTGTAACCAGCTCATCCGAAGCGCCGTGCCCGAAGATGAAAATCGTGTCTTTGTGATAATAATTAATGATTCGTTCCAGAACAATCGGCCACGCTTCAACCGAACCGCCGCCGTTAGAATCGATATAAGGATAAGTTCTGTTGAAGACAAGATCACCCATATGGGCAATGTTTGCATTCTGAAAATGGACTACAGAATCCCCGCCGGTATGAGCAGCCCCAAAAAATTTTGCCGAGACAGTTTCTTTACCGATTACCTGATTCCATTCTTTCTTAAAAGTTGCGGTGGGGTAGGCCTGCGGTTTTGCCGGATCTCCTCCGTAGGATTTTTCCTGTAGAGCTTTGCAGTTTTCCTGTGCAATTATCCTTTCGGCGTGATCTTTAAGAAATACATTTCCGGAGGTGTGATCACCGTGATGATGAGTATTGAAAAGCATGTCAATTTTTCGGGAAGTTTTTTTCTGCAGCCCCTCAAACATGTGCTTAGCCGTATCGGCATATTGAGAATCAATTACAACTACGGCGTCATCCGAAACGTACCACCCTATCGTCCCGCCTTTTTCTGTGTATATGCCAACGTTGTCGCGGATGGTTTTAAAATTACCTGCTGATTGCTGAAACATTCTTCCGAAGTTATTTGAGAGCGGGAGAAAAAATCCGCCGGCAATTAATGAAGATGTCTTTAAGAATTCTTTGCGTGTCAGCGTCATATTGACCCTTTTTAATTTTTATATAATAATTGTTCACAATTTACAATAAAACGGGAATCGGGTGCAAGAAGTTCAAATGTGCAAAAGTTGGATTAGAAACCAAGCCTTAGCGACCTTTATTTACTTATTATAATATAAATTCAAAAATGTTATATTAGCGGTGTAATAGAAGCGGGTGTTATATTCTTCGCAATAAATCACATGGATTATGAATAAGACAATTAATTTTGTCGATCTTTTTGCCGGCGCATCAGGGCTTTCCGAAGGATTCTACAGAGCCGGATTTTTTCCAATTGCACACGTTGAAATGGATAAATTTGCTGCCTTCACAATAAAAACAAGAGCAGCATACTATTATTGCATTGAAAATAATATCGAATATCTTTATAAAGAATATTATGAAGGTAAGATTAACCGTGAAGAATTTTACGCCGAGGTACCCAACTATAAATTTGATACAGTAATAAATGAAGAAATTTCGGATGAAAATTTTAAAGAAATCATAAAAAGAATAAATGAATCTAAACAAAATAAAGGCAAAAATGATATTGATTTAATTATTGGTGGACCACCTTGTCAGGCATATTCTATAAGCGGTAGAAGAACAAATAAATCAAATAAAAAGGATGACAAGAGAATTTATTATTATAAATTATACAGTAAATTTTTAAAGACAATCAGACCAAAAATGTTTGTATTTGAAAATGTACCGGGATTAATCTCCTTCGAAAATGGATATATTTTTGATGATTTGCGCCAAACTCTATCCGCTGCCGGCTATGAACTCGATTATAAGATATTAAACGCATCTTCATTCGGCGTATTACAGGACAGGAAAAGAATTATTATTATAGGCTGGAAAAAAGAATTTGGGCTTGCCTATCCATCTCTCGAAACTACCAGTCTTGATGCAAAAATAAATGATTTGTTAAAAGATTTACCAATCATTGGACCTGACTCTGTCAACCCACCAATCAAGTATTCAGTTAAGGCTACAGATTACCTAAAGGCCAGTGAAATCAGAAACGGTTACAAAAAAGTAAGTCAGCATATAACAAGACCTCACAATAAATTAGACCTTGAAATTTATAAGCGAGCCATTGAACTTTGGAATAAGAGCAAAATCAGAATAAAATACAGCGATTTACCAAGAAGCTTAAGGACACATAAGTATGTCGATGGATTTCTGGACAGATTTAAAGTTGTTGCAGGTAATGAACCTTATTGCCATACATTAGTTGCTCATATAGCAAAAGATGGTCATCATTATATACATCCGGACATTGATCAATGTCGCTCTATTTCTGTGCGTGAGGCGGCAAGAATTCAATCCTTTCCGGATAATTTTATTTTTGAAGGCCCCAGAACATCAGCATTTACTCAAATAGGTAATGCTGTGCCACCTTTGATGGCAAATATTATTGCTAAGGGTATAAAAAAAGAACTTAAGAGTTTATGAGCATTACTTTTCGAGATATATTAAATCAGAAGACTTGGAATCGCTATGAAGATTATATCGCAGAAGGTATTCCTCAATATTCCAAAGAACTTACCAACGACATCTCCGAAGGGAGAAAGCATAAAAAGCAAATAAGAGATTACCTTGAGAAACATTTCGAAATAAAAATAATCTCCTCTGACCTAAATAACGAAAAAGAGCTACTTACAAAAGGGGAAGTTGTTGGAATAGATGGTACAATAGCAACACATAAAACCATTACTGGAACAATGGCACAACTAGGTGTTGTTGCAGTAAACTATCTCAATGAGAAGATCCAACATTCATATTTCATATCAGAAGCAAGGTATAAAGAAGACATAAAAGATGTAGCCGAATATTTATATGCACATGAACCTATTAATAAAGTAGTCTCAAATCCAGTACTTAGAGCAGCTTTACAGGTAAGAGAAAGAGAATTAGGGCTTATTGATAAATTCAAACAAAAATATAAAATGTATCATGGTCCTCTAGTTCCATTTGAAATGGTGGCCAATCCAGGAAGGGCGGAATTAAAAATTCTTGATGTTACTCTTGAAATATTAGAAAAGATCATCGCAAATAAAAAATGTTTTAGTATAGTCTCAAGATCACAAAATGACGCTTATATAAGAATTGGTTTATCTCTTAATAAAGGGGAGTACGTTCAATTAAAAAAATCAGTTGGTTTAGAAATGATGGAAGACAGGACGTTGCTTAAGGAAAAAGATAAATGGAGAGAAGATGATTACTTAAGTGTAAACAATTTTGTCAACTTAAAAGCAACAAAGATAAAAATTGGTTTAATTAAGATTTCTCAGCGCCCATATGTTTTTCAAGCACACGAGGAAATTTTCGATTTAGCTGCTAGAATAATTTATAGAGATGCGCTCTTTCAGAAAGAGAAAGGATTTCCTCTGCTGATTGATTATGCCGATAATCTTTGTTCAACATTTTTCAAGGCCAGCGATTTTAATAAAATTATTGAGTATCAATTAGCTAAAGAAGGAGAATATCTTTCCGAAACATCTGAGGATAATTTAAGGCAAAAATAATTATGAAATTAGAAAAAAAATATGCAATAGGATTTGTTAATTTTGATTCAGGGACAAGTCAAAATAATGAAGTTGAAATACGTATTCCCTATGAAAAAATAAAAGAACTTTCGAGAGGTAAATATGTAATGATTCCTCACGATAATGATGGACAATATTACTTAGCTAGACTTACCAAAGGTCCTTTTTATACTCCCGATGCAGTGAGTCGTGATTCTGCATTCGCGAGAGCTTCTATAGTCCAAGCGGGAGACATTGAATTTATTCCAGACTATCATGGAATTTGTTTTTGTGAGCTAATAGGATTATTCCATTTTAACTCTACTCATCTTTCTGGAATTCAAACAAGGCCCCACCCTAAATCACCCGTATATTCTTTACCATCCGAAAAACTTGAAGAACTCTTAAGATTAAAAGGTAATATTTATCTTGGGCAATTAAGTGGATATGAAGGTATAAGAGTCTATCTAGATGCAAATTCAAAAGCAGTATTACCTCGAAATATTGGTATTTTTGGTACAGTTGGTTCTGGTAAAACTAACTCTTCACAGGTGCTCATTGAAGAGGCTATTGCTGCTGGGTGGGCTGTTATAGTTATCGA
>PGYS01000116.1 GCA_002839795.1 Ignavibacteriae bacterium HGW-Ignavibacteriae-3
TGAATTCGAGCCGGTATTTACCGATAAAGATGAAATATTCTCGCAGGTAAATACATACCTTCTCGATTTTTCGGATGTGAAAGGCCAGGAAAATGTAAAACGCGCATTGGAAATTGCTGCCGCAGGAGGGCATAATATTTTAATGATAGGACCTCCGGGCTCGGGTAAAACTATGCTCGCTAAAAGACTGCCCTCAATTCTGCCTCCGTTAAATTTTGAAGAGGCACTTGAAACTACGAAGATTCATTCAGTTGCGGGCATACTTAAAAAAGAACAGGCGCTGATCACAGAAAGACCATTCCGAAGTCCACACCATACAATCTCGGACGCGGCTTTAATAGGAGGCGGAACCATTCCGCGGCCGGGAGAAGTTTCATTTGCGCATCATGGAGTTTTGTTTCTTGACGAACTGCCCGAATTCAAAAAAAATGTTCTTGAAGTTTTGCGTCAGCCTTTGGAGGATTTCAGGGTAACGGTGAGCAGGTCAAAAATGTCCCTCGAATTTCCGGCTCATTTTATGCTCGCCGCTGCCATGAATCCGTGTCCATGCGGTTTTTTTACGGATCCCAACAAAGATTGCACGTGCAATACAGGACAAATTCAAAAATACATGGCAAAAATTTCGGGACCTCTGCTTGACAGAATTGATATACATATTGAAGTTCCGGCAGTAAAATTTAAGGAACTCGCATCCACAGCAATCGGTGAAAAATCACTTGAGATAAGAAAAAGGGTGATAGCCGCAAGGGAAGTGCAGCAGAAAAGATTTCTGGATGCAAAGCATCTTAATAAAAATGCGGATATGATGTCGAAGGAGATACGGAAATTCTGCAAAATTGACAGTCAATGTGAAGAGTTGTTAAAAATGGCAATGACACGGCTCGGATTGTCAGCCCGGGCTTATGACAGAATTATAAAAGTCAGCCGTACAATCGCGGATCTTGAAAATTCGGCCGAAATCAAACCTCAGCACATTTCGGAGGCGATTCAATACAGAAGTTTGGACCGCGAATTATGGGGGCATTAGAGTATTTTCACTATTTAAATTATTTCCTTATAACATTTCTTGCTTTTTTGTCAAGTCCATTCTATATTTGAAGCTCGATTTTTAAGAGGTGGGTGAAATTTATCTGGGCGGACGCCGGAGTTGGAGAGCCGGGGCGGACTGTAAATCCGTTGGCAAACGCCTTTGGGGGTTCGAATCCCTCGCCGCCCACTTACTTCGAATTGATGAAGGAGAGTATCACCAAAAATATTCGTACTTCGTCGGTTCATTCTGAAAATAAAAAAATAAAAATAAAGGCAGATTTATGCTGCTGTTTATTTTGTTCTTTTTGAAATTGCGGGAGTAACTCAGTTGGCTAGAGTCACAGCCTTCCAAGCTGTTGGTCGCGGGTTCGAGTCCCGTCTCCCGCTCAGCTTGCTGATGTAGCTCAGTTGGTAGAGCACTTCCTTGGTAAGGAAGAGGTCACCGGTTCAATCCCGGTCATCAGCTCAAAAAAAGTTTTTTGAAAAATGATTGTTAGAACTTCCCGCTCAAAGCGGGATCATCAGCTCAATCAGAAATTGTAAAAATATTATTTTAATCCGGTCTTTTAACGGAAAGTTTATTTAAGGGAATTGGCAAATGGCAAAATCCAAAAACATACGTCAGATTATAATTTTAGAGAGTACCGCAAATACAGGGTATCGCTATACAACTAAGAAAAATAAAAGAGAGCATCCCAACAGAGTCGAATATAAAAAATATGATCCTGTTGTTCGCAAACATGTTGTTTTTAAAGAGACTAAATAATACGTCAGTGGCTCAATTGGCAGAGCAGCGGTCTCCAAAACCGCAGGTTGGGGGTTCGAGTCCCTCCTGACGTGCGAGATCTATTAAGAGATAAAATATTATGAAAGAAAAAATAATTAATTTCGTTAACGATGTGGTCAAGGAGATGAAAAAAGTCACCTGGCCTACCCGCGATGAATTAAAAGAATCCACCTCGGTCGTGATTGTTGTATGTCTGATCCTATCTGCCTTCACATATATTGTAGATATGGCCGTTAATAAGATACTGCAAGGAATTTTTTAGGATTGGAAAACGCAAACGCAAAATGGTACGTCGTACGGACTTTTTCCGGACACGAGAATAAAGTAAAAAATCTGATTGATGCCGAACTTAAGGATAATGAAGAGTTACAGGCAAGAATTTTAGATGTTCTCGTTCCTACAGAAAAGGTTTTTGAGGTTAAGGACGGCAAGAAAAAAACCAAGAAGAAGAATTTTTTCCCCGGCTACATTCTTGTATGCGCCGATTTGGATATCCGTGTTAAGGATTTCATAATCAATACCCCCTCTGTAATGGGTTTTCTTGGATCGGCCAATCACCCTGTTCCGCTTCTTCCCGAAGAAGTTAAAAGAATTGTAGGAAGACTTTCCCAAACGGAAGAAACGGAAAGAACTGAAACAATCTTCAGAACAGGCGATTTTGTTAAAATTACAGACGGACCGTTCAACAACTTCTCCGGATTTATCCAGGAAGTGAATGAAGAAAAATTAAAGATAAAAGTCATGGTTTCGATCTTCGGGAGAAAGACTCCCGTAGAGATCGATTTTGCACAAGCTGAATTTGAAAAATAAATATTATATAGGTTAAACAATGGCAAAGAAAATTGATGGTTATATCAAACTGCAAATACCTGCCGGAGCCGCAAATCCTTCTCCTCCTGTCGGTCCTGCCTTAGGTCAAAAAGGTGTGAATATAATGGAGTTCTGCAAGCAGTTTAATGCCAGAACTTCCGCTCAGCAAGGATTGATTATCCCTGTTGTAATTACTGTTTACTCCGATAAATCATTTACTTTTATTACTAAAACTCCGCCCGCAGCTGTTCTGCTTAAAAAAGCGGCAAAAGTTGAGAAGGGTTCAGCCGAACCGAATAAAATCAAAGTGGCTAAGGTTACAAGCAATCAGGTTCGCGAAATCGCTACTCTGAAAATGCCTGACTTAAATGCACACGACGTTGAACATGCGATGAGCATGGTTGCTGGTACTGCACGAAGCATGGGTTTCACAGTCGAAGACTAATTTTTAAAATAATTTTGACCGGAAATAAAATGAAAGTTTCAAAAAGAATTAAAGCAATCAACAAAAATGTTGATAGAGACAAAGAATATTCCGTAGCTGAAGCAATAAAGCTTTTAAAGGAAAATTCAAAAGTTAAATTCACAGAAACGCTTAACTGCGCTATCCGTCTTGGTGTCGATCCGCGTCATGCAGATCAGATGGTAAGAGGAACCGTTTCTCTTCCTCACGGAACGGGAAAGAAAGTCTCGGTTCTTGTTATCGCACGGGGCGCCCAGGCCGAAGATGCCCTTAAAGCCGGTGCCGATTATGCCGGTTTCGACGAATATCTCGAGAAAATTAAAGGCGGATGGGCGGAAGTTGATGTGATTATTGCGACCCCTGATTCAATGGGAGAACTTGGCAAGCTTGGCCGCGTTCTTGGTCCTAAAGGTTTAATGCCTAATCCGAAAAGCGGCACTGTAACGCAGGATGTCGCAAAAGCCGTTAAGGAAGTTAAGGCGGGAAAGATTGAATTCAGAGTTGAAAAAGCAGGAATTGTTCATACAGCTTTAGGAAAAATGGATTTCTCCGTTGAGCAATTGGCCGAAAATACCCGTGCGTTTCTGCATACCATCGTTAAGATGAAACCATCTTCCGCAAAAGGAACATATGTGAAGAGTCTGTACCTTTCTTCAACTATGGGTCCCGGACTAAAGATTACAAAAGAAGAAACAATTTTTTCAGCTAAACACGAATAAAAATTTTACGCACTCATCCCGCCCCGGCGGGATACATAATGCTTCTACATTAAATAGTGTGTTGTTATAACCGAATGGGAGTACGATGAAAAAAGAAGAAAAAGGAGAGATGATTGAGCAGATTAAAGAGCTTATAAATAAATCTTCCTCCATGTTTCTTGTTGATTACCGCGGCGTAAATGTTGCGGATATTAATAAGATCCGTTCTGACTTCAGAAAGGAAGGAATAACTTATAAGGTGTTTAAGAATACTCTCTTCAAAAAGACCCTTGAACAGATAGGCCAATACGAGAAATTTAATCCTCAGCTTATTGGAATGATCGGTGTTGCCTTTACGGGAGAAAATTTTGTTTCAGCAGGAAAAATCATCAAAAAATATTTTGATGAAAAACAAAAACTTTCTTTTAAGGGATGTTACATTGACTCGGCTTATTACGGTCCGGATCAGTTGAATACAATCGCTTCAATGCCGACCAAAGATGAAATCATGAGCGGTATAGTTGGTAGTATTGCGGCTCCTGCAAGCGGAATCGTAGGCGCCATCAATGCCGTTATACGGGATCTGGTCAGCGTTATCGATGAAGTCGGAAAGAAGAAAGCTGCTTAAATAAAATTTGAATTGAACAATTAATTATTAGTAATAGGAGAAATAAAATGTCAGAGAAAATTGCAGAGATAGTAGAGAAGATTAAAGCTCTTACGCTCGTTGAAGCTTCAGAATTAAAGAAAGCATTAGAAGATGAATTTGGAGTTACCGCATCTGCTCCGATGATGATGGGTGGAATGGCCGCTCCGGCTGCAGCTGCTGTTGAAGAAAAAACAGAGTTCGATGTTATTCTTGAAGCTGCAGGCGCAACTAAAATTAACGTAATTAAAGTAGTTCGCGCACACACAGGCCTTGGCTTAAAAGAAGCTAAGGATCTCGTTGACGGCGCACCAAAAACCGTTAAAGAAGCCGTCTCAAAAGACGAAGCTGAAAAAGTTAAAAAAGAACTCGAAGAAGCAGGCGCAACAGTTAAAGTTAAGTAAGCTCGCAAATCACTTCGTTTGATATAAAATTGAAGTGGTAAGATGGTGAATTCCGTCTTACCACTTTCTTGCATTTTTTAATGTAGGAAAAACTGACAAAAACCACATCGGAGGTTAGGGTTGGAAAAACAAAAAATTAACAAAAGCACTGGTAGAATTACTTTTGCTTCCATTTCTCAGGCGGTAAAAGTTCCGGATCTTCTTAATATCCAGCTGGAATCTTTCGAAGATTTTATCCAGTTGAAAGTCCCGCCGTCGCAGCGAGAAAACAAAGGTCTTCACGCGGTATTCAATACCAACTTCCCAATCCTTGATAACAAAGAATTTTACAGATTAGATTTTATTGAATACTATATCGAGAAGCCAAGATTTTCAATGGCGGAATGCGAAGAGCGCGGTTTAACATATTCCGCTCCTCTTAAAGCAAAACTACGCCTTTCTACAAAAGACGATGAGACCGGGGAGTATGTAAACTCGGTCGAACAGGAAGTCTATCTTGGAAACCTTCCGTTCATGACAGGCCGCGGAACTTTTATAATTAACGGTGCCGAGAGAGTAATAGTAAGCCAGCTGCATCGTTCACCCGGTGTTGCTTTCGCGCAAACTCTGCACCCGAATGGTACACCAATTTATTCCGCGAGAATTATACCTTTCAGAGGGTCATGGGTTGAATTCGCTACCGACATCAACAATATACTTTATGTTTATATAGATCGAAGGAAGAAATTTCCTTCAACAACCTTGTTAAGAGCACTCGGTTATGAAACTGACGAACAGATTCTGAATTTATTTGATTTGATTGAGGAAGTTACACCAAAACAATTGAGCGTTGATAAGCATACAGGAAGAATTGCCGCTACTGATTTTATCGATATGACTACCGGTGAAATTCACGCTACCAAGGATACGGAACTTACAGAAGAAATTATTTTAAATATTAAAAAGTCTGCCATTACTAAAGTCCAGCTCCTTAGCATTGATACTTCTTTTGAGCAGGATCTTGTGATCAATACTTTAAAGAAAGATACTTCGACAAATAAAGAAGAGGCTCTCTACGCAATTTATCGTCAGCTCCGCTCAGGCGAGGCTCCTGACGTGGATACCGCAATGGGTCTTATAGATAAATTATTCTTCAATGAAAAACGCTATGACCTCGGAGATGTAGGCCGTTTCAGAATGAATGACCGGCTGAATCTGAACGTCCCGGATAACGTGAAAGTACTTACTATTGAAGATATAATCGCAATTGTAAAAAATATTGTAAAATTGAAAAATGGTAATGTTACCGTTGATGATATTGACCATCTCGGCAACAGAAGAGTTAGAACCGTTGGCGAACAGCTTCAGCAGCAGTATAATGTCGGTCTTGCAAGAATGTCGCGTACAATCAAAGAAAGAATGAACATGCGCGATAACGAAAACATGCAGCCGCAGGATCTCGTTAACGCACGTACAATCAGCAGCGTGATTAATGCGTTCTTCGGTACAAATCAGCTGTCTCAGTTTATGGATCAGACAAATCCTCTTTCTGAACTGACTCATAAGAGAAGAATTTCTGCTCTTGGACCTGGCGGTTTAACGCGTGAAAGAGCCGGATTCGAAGTACGTGACGTTCACCATTCACATTACGGCCGTTTGTGTCCTATCGAAACTCCTGAAGGTCCGAACATCGGACTTATCTCGTCTCTGACAATCTTTGCGCGTGTTAATAGCTACGGATTTTTAGAGACACCGTACAGAAAAGTTAAAGACGGTAGAGTTACCAATAGTATTGATTTCTTAAGCGCAGATCAGGAAGATGAGTTTATTATCGCGCAGGCGAATGCTCCGATCGATGATCAGGGCAGATTCCTGAATGAAAGAGTTAAGAGCCGTGAACGTGGAGAATTTCCTGTTGTCACTCCTCCTTCAATTCATTATATGGATGTTGCTCCTGCCCAGATTGTTTCCGCCGCAGCTGCGCTAATTCCATTTCTTGAACATGACGATGCTAATAGAGCATTGATGGGCTCGAACATGCAGCGCCAGGCAGTACCGCTTTTGGTTCCTCAAAATCCAATAGTCGGTACAGGAATGGAATCAAAAATCGCTCGGGATTCACGTTCGGTCATTTTGGCCGAAGATAGCGGTGTTGTTGAATACGCTGATTCCAAGAGAGTGATTGTTAAATATGATGTCGATGAAAGCGCTCCTGAAACCCTGGTTAGCTTTGATGATGAAAGAAGAGTTGAATATGTACTTACCAAGTTTTCCGGTACAAATCAGGAAACCTGTTTTAATCAGAAACCTGTGGTTATTACCGGACAAAAACTTAAAAAAGGCGAAGTAATTGCGGACGGACCCGGTATTGAAAAGGGTGAACTGGCTCTCGGGCGAAATGTTTCCGTGGCATTCATGCCGTGGCGCGGTTATAATTTTGAGGATGCTATTGTTCTTAGCGAACGGCTTGTCGCAGACGACGTTTTCACCTCCATTCATATAGAAGAATTTGAATTGCAGGTGCGTGAGACTAAAAGAGGCGAAGAAGAACTTACCCGAGACATTCCCAATGTGAGCGAAGAAGCAACAAAAGACCTTGATGAATATGGTATCATCCGGGAAGGTGCGGAGGTTAAGGAAGGCGATATTCTTATTGGAAAGATTACTCCAAAAGGTGAAACCGATCCAACCCCCGAAGAAAAATTGTTGAAAGCTATTTTCGGCGATAAAGCAGGTGACGTGAAGGATGCTTCCTTGAAGGCGCCTCCTGGATTAAAGGGAATCGTCATTAAAACACGTTTATTCAGCCGTAAAAAGAAAGACATTGAATCTAAAAAAGTTGAAAAGAAATTATTAGATAATCTTGAGACTCAGTATAAAAATACAAAAGAGCTTCATTACAATAAATTAGTCACAAAGTTAACAAGGATTACGGAAGGTAAAACTACTTCCGGAATCCGTGACCTTGATGGCAGCGTTGTATTTAGAAGCGGAACCACAATTAAAGACGAGACTTTTTCTAATCTTGAAGATGTTACAAAACTGGATTATACAAAAGAATGGTTTGATAAAAAGGCTCCGAATGAAT
Organism: Ignavibacteriae bacterium HGW-Ignavibacteriae-3; assembly: GCA_002839795.1. Classification (GTDB taxonomy): domain Bacteria; phylum Bacteroidota; class Ignavibacteria; order Ignavibacteriales; family Melioribacteraceae; genus Fen-1258. Next base: position 7,905 of record PGYS01000116.1, read on the forward strand.
TGATCCAGAAACTTTTTGCAAACTACTTTGTCATCCTTGCGGAAATTGAGGAAGAATACAAACGAGATAAATTAAAGATTCAGAGCGGAGATGAATTACCGCCGGGAATAACTCAATTGGCAAAAGTTTACGTAGCTAAAAAGAGAAAAGTTTCTGTGGGTGATAAGATGGCAGGCCGTCACGGTAACAAGGGCGTTGTTGCCAAAGTTGTTCCCGTTGAAGACATGCCGCGCCATGAAGATGGAACTCCGGTGGATATAGTTCTTAATCCGCTCGGCGTACCGTCTCGTATGAATTTAGGACAGCTTTATGAAACGGCGTTGGGCTGGGTCGGTAAAAAACTCGGAGTAAAATTCGAAACTCCGATTTTTGACAGTGCTCAGGTTTCTGAGGTTGAAGATTGGCTGAGAGAAGCCGGACTTGATGAAGGAAGTAAAACATGGCTCTATGATGGTAGAAGCGGTGAAAGATTTCACCAGAAGGTAACATGTGGTTACATTTATATGATGAAACTCGGCCACATGGTTGATGATAAGATTCATGCCCGTTCAATCGGACCATACTCGCTGATTACTCAACAGCCCCTCGGCGGTAAAGCACAATTTGGCGGACAGAGATTTGGAGAAATGGAAGTTTGGGCGCTGGAAGGTTATGGTGCTGCACATGTTCTTCAGGAAGTATTAACTGTGAAGAGCGATGACGTAACCGGCAGAGCTAAAACTTACGAGGCAATCGTAAAAGGCGAGAATATACCAACACCAAATATTCCCGAAGCTTTTAATGTAATGATTAAAGAGCTTCAAGGTCTCGGTCTCGATATAAAAATTAAATAATCAACCACGAGTTTGGTAAAGGAGTATAAAATGCGATTTAAACCGCAAGAAAATAAAATCAAACAAATTGAAAGTCTTACAATTGGTTTGGCTAGTCCTGATGATATTCTCTCCCGTTCCCATGGAGAGGTAACCAAACCTGAAACAATTAATTACCGCTCATTCCGTCCTGAAAAAGACGGCCTCTTCTGCGAAAAGATTTTTGGTCCCGTAAAGGATTGGGAATGCGCATGCGGTAAGTATAAAGGTATTCGCTACAAAGGAATTGTGTGCGATAGATGCGGCGTTGAAGTTACTCTCAAAAGCGTACGCCGTGAAAGAATGGGTCACATTCAGCTGGCTGTTCCTGTTGTTCATATCTGGTTTTTCAAAGCGCTGCCTTCCAAAATAGGCAACATTATAGGTATGACCACTAAGGAACTTGAAAAAGTTATTTATTATGAATCCTATGTTGTTATTAATCCCGGCGTTACAGGATTGAATAAGAAAGATCTTATTTCGGAAGATCAGTATTATGAAATAATGACTTCACTTCCGCATGATAATGATGCGCTTGAAGATTTGGATCCCAAAAAATTTGTTGCGCGCATTGGCGGAGATGCAATAAAAGACTTGTTAAAGAAAATTGACGTTGAAACAACATTTCTTGAACTGAAATCACAGCTCGGTCCGGATATTTCACAGCAGAAGCGTGCAGATCTTCTAAAGCGATTAAGAGTATTGGAAGCTTTCCGCGAGTATGAAGGAAAAGTTCCCAACAAACCCGAATGGATGGTGCTCAATGTAGTCCCGGTTATTCCGCCGGAACTTCGGCCTCTGGTTCCTCTTGAAGGCGGCAGATTCGCAACTTCCGATTTGAACGACCTCTACAGAAGAGTGATAATTAGAAATAATCGTTTAAAAAGACTAATTGATATTAAAGCTCCCGAAGTAATTCTTCGAAATGAAAAAAGAATGCTTCAGGAAGCTGTCGATGCATTATTTGATAATTCACGCCGCGCAAGTGCTGTCCGAAGCGACGGCAACAGACCTTTAAAATCTCTAAGCGATATGCTGAAAGGTAAACAGGGAAGATTCCGTCAGAACCTTCTTGGTAAACGTGTGGATTATTCCGGCCGTTCTGTAATTGTGGTTGGACCTGAATTAAAATTGCATCAGTGCGGACTGCCTAAGGATATGGCGGTTGAATTATTCAAACCGTTCATTATCCGTAAATTGATTGAACGCGGACATTTTAAAACAGTAAAAAGTGCGCGTAAAGCAGTTGACCGTAAAGATGCAATGATCTGGGATATACTTGAAAAATTGATTGACGGGCATCCGGTAATGTTAAACCGCGCTCCTACACTTCATCGTCTTGGTATTCAGGCATTTCAGCCGATACTAATCGACGGTAAAGCTATTCAGTTGCATCCATTGGTTTGTACCGCATTTAACGCGGATTTCGACGGTGACCAGATGGCAGTTCACGTGCCGCTATCATATGAAGCACAATTGGAAGCTTCCGTGTTAATGCTAAGCAGTCATAATATTCTTTCTCCTCAGAATGGATTGCCTATTGTTCTTCCTTCTCAGGATATCGTACTCGGCCTTTACTACCTTACAAAAGTTAGAGCGGGCGCAAAAGGTGAAGGAAAAATTTTCAGTGATGTTGAAGAAGTTCTTATAGCATACAATTCAAAAGCGGTAGATCTGCATGCTAAAATAAAAGTTAGAATCGATGCAAAGATAATTGAAACAACGGTCGGCCGCGTTATCTTCAACAAGATAGTTCCAAATGAGATGGGATACATTAATGAGCTGCTCGTTAAGAAAAGCTTTTCCGGTTTCATATATAAAATGTTTATCAAACTTGGAAATGAAGTAACCGCGATCTTTCTTGATAATCTTAAAGAATTAGGTTACAGATACGCTACTGCCGCCGGTATTTCAATCAGCTTCAGCGATATGATTGTGCCGGATGAAAAAGTAAAATTGATTAATGATTCGAATAAAAAAGTATCCGGCATATTAAACGAGCATGAACAGGGTTTAATTACCGATGCGGAACGGTATAATAAGATAGTTGACGTTTGGACTCATACCACAAATAACGTTGCTAAATCGCTGATGGACAGAATCAAAACAGATCAGGGCGGATTTAACTC
>PGYS01000117.1 GCA_002839795.1 Ignavibacteriae bacterium HGW-Ignavibacteriae-3
CCGAAGCCGGCGGCGATCAGGGAACCGGGGTCTATCCCCGCGTTATCCTGAAGATACCTTGCGACCGCGGTGGCGCGGGCCGCCGAAAGTTCCCAGTTCGTGGGGTACTTGTTCTTCAGCTCCCCGCCGATGGGGATATTGTCGGTGTGTCCTTCTATCCAATTGATCATATAACCGCCGTATGATGCCCCTGCGGCGAAAGTGTTTTTAGGGTCGATGAATTCATAATTGCTGATTGCATAATCGCAGGCGTTCATCAGATCTGTATAAACTTTTCCTCCCCAATCGCGTGAAATTTCATCGCAGAATTTCTGTCCGTATCCCTGGCTTCCTCTCGGATTCGGCGCAACTACAACATACCCTCTGGATGCGAAGAGCTGTGTGTTCCAACGAAAATGAAAATCATCAGCCCAATGTCCCTGCGGTCCGCCGTGAATTAGAAATATCATGGGATATTTTTTCTCAGGATCGAAGAATGGCGGTTTGACCATAAGAGACTGAACCTTTGCGCCTTCAGCGCCGTCACTCCAAAAAGTTTCCATCGGGTTCATCTCTAATTGAGAAAGTAATTCTGTGTTTACATGCGTGATCTGTTTCTGGCTGACGCCATCCGGACTTACCGAGAAAATTTCATAAGGCAGTGTAGATTTTTGCTTTTTGAAATAAAGTGTTTTTCCGTCAGGTGATATTGAAAGAGAAACATTTCCGTTTTCCTTAACAATAATTTCACTTTTTCCTGTTTCTATATTGATTTTATAGATAGAATTATAAACTTCGTTAGGAGCATCAAAATAGATAAATTTAGAATCCGGGGACCAGATCAGTTGACCGGCCGTTAAATCTACTTTTTCGGAAATATTATTTAACTGACTGGTCGTGCGGTTGTAGAGTACAATTGCTTTTTTATCAGCCTCAAATCCTTCTCGGGCCATGGATGTGAAGGCGATATACTTTCCATCCGGCGAATAAACGGGCTGAGAATCGCTTCCTTTACTTTTTGAAATGAGCTTAAACGGAGTCGGCGCATTCTTTTTTACATCGCTCAGCTTAATTACAAAAATGTCGTTGTTCGTACTCGTAGCAAGCACTTTATCAGTATTCATAGTAAATGCCACCTCAGATCCGTCGGGAGAGAAGGAGTAATCGTTTGCCGATCCAAGATCAACAGGAGGAACATCCGAACTGCTTCCGAAAGTGAGGTCTGTATACTCTTTTGTATTTAAATCATATAAAAACAGATGACTTCTTTTCTCGCCCCGCCAGTGATCGAAATTCCTGTACATCAATTCAGTAATAATTCTTGCTTTGACCAAGCTTTTTTCGGCGGCTTCTTCTCTCTTTTTGTTGCAATCCTGAGTTGGGCAGTCCGGATATACTTCGGAGACGAACAAAATTTTATTTCCGTCCCTGGACCAGACCATTCCGGAAGCGCCGCTATAAAGATCGGTCAATTGCCTGTCATCCGAACCGTCTATGTTGCTGATCCATATCTGTCCTTTTTTTGAATAAGCTATTTTTTTTCCGTCAGGTGAAAATTTTGGAGAACTTTCGCCGGCTTCTGTATTCTTGAACGGGCGGAGATTATTTCCGTCCGGGCTTATCAACCATATATCCGAATTTGATTTATTTGTCTCCATGCTGTATGAAGTTGCAGCGAATGCTATTGTTTTGCCATCGGGCGCAACATCGTACGCGCCGATGCGTTTCATATTCCACATGTCTTCAATAGTCATTGCCCGTTTCTGCTGTGCGTTTACTGACGTCAGCGCGAGCAGCAAGATTACCAACCGAATTAAATATTTCATTATTGCCTCAGATAGTTTTTATTTTATATACAAATTATAAAAAGCGGATGGTAAATGAAACACAGTATGCTAATCATTGCTGTGATTTAAGCGGCCGGCTGCGGAACTGTCAATCATCCATATTAACTCGCCTTGAGCAGGATTAACATGTGAGGCCGGATATTTTCCATAATCATTTTTCCTGTTCAAAATATCCCCGACGATACCGCTCTTGCTGCTCCCTGTTACAATGAAGATAACTTGTTTAGCGTTATTAATAATTTTTCCTGTAATTGTAATTCTTTTTTGATGGGTGGCAGGATGTTCCGCAACAGCACAAATATTTTTTTCTTCAAACAGATTTAGAGAATCCGGAAAAATTGAGGCGGTATGTCCGTCCTCACCCAATCCCAGCATTATCAGATCAAATCGGGGAATACCATTAAATTCAGGAATATTTCCTTTCAGGATATTAGAATAATTAACAGCTTCTATGGCAGGATCATTTTCGCCGGCGATTCGAAAAATATTTTTTTCCGGTATTCCGATAATGGAAAAGAGATTATCATTACTCATTTTATAATTGCTTTCGATATCATCGGGAGGAACGCATCTTTCATCCCCCCAGTAAAATTTAATGCTTTCCCATTCAATTTCTGATTTATAATTATCAGCGATATATCTGAAGACTCTTTTGGGTGTTGAACCTCCGGAAAGAGCGATGTGGAAGTTTTCCTTGCTGCCCTTCAATCCGTTTAATAAAAGATGGACGAAATTTTCCGAGAGTTCATCGGCACTTTGAGAAATAATGATTTTAGAGTTCACAATAGATCCCGTCATCTGCGAGGTTCTTACAAGGGTAACGCCAGGTTATATTATTTTCTTCAATCAGATTATCCGCCTTCTCCGGGCCCCAGGTGCCTGATGGATATCCGTAAAGGGGAATTGATTTGTCCTCTTTCCATGCGTTGATGACAGGCATCAGGAATTTCCAAGCTGCCATAACCTCTTCGCTTCTGGCGAATAATGTTGAATCTCCGTTCATGGAATCATAGAGAAGACGCTCGTATGCCGATGGAATTCTCTGTGTTGCGAGATCAGAATAGTGAAAATTCATATTGACTTTTTGTACGTCGAATCCTGAACCGGGAATTTTCATTCCGAACTTCAGAAGAATTCCCTCATCCGGCTGTATTCTTATTATCAGCTGGTTGCACGGATCCGATAAGCCGTTCTTTTTGAAAAGAAAGTGGGGAGTGGGTTTAAAATGAATCACCACTTCGGAAACTCTTGTGGGGAGTCTCTTTCCCGTTCTTATATAAAAAGGAATACCGCCCCAACGCCAGTTATCTATATAAAATTTAATTGCCGCGTAAGTCTCGGTTATTGAGTTGGGGTTAACACCCTTTTCATTTCTGTAACCGTGTAAATGCTCGCCTTTGACAGTGGATTCCAGATATTGGCCCCTGATCGCAGACTGATTTACCTCATCGGGTTTAATTGCCCTTAATGACTGGAACACTTTCAAAATTTCATCCCGGATTGAACGAGGCTCCAATGACGACGGGGGCTCCATAGCGACTAAACCGACAATCTGGAGCAAGTGATTCTGGACCATATCTTTCAATGCACCGGATGAATCGTAATAACCGCCTCTTCCTTCAACACCCATACTCTCGGCGGAAGTGATTTCCACATGATGAATAAAATTTCTGTTCCATAGAGGTTCAAAAATTCCGTTCGAGAATCTTGTAACTAAAAGATTCTGCACAGTTTCTTTTCCGAGATAATGATCTATCCTGAATATCTGGTCTTCTTTCCAGTCTTCAAATAAGATGTTTCTTAACTTCTCGGCGGAATCGAAATCATTGCCGAAAGGTTTTTCGATGATAAGTCTTTTCCATCCGTCATCCTGATTGTTTAGGCCCTCTGCTGCTAAGTTTTTCGGAATGACGGAATATAAACTTGGAGGAGTTGACAGGTAGTAAATGGCGTTGCCGGAAGTGTTTTGTTCATTTCGTAATTCATTTAAGCGTGTTTTTAAAATACTATAATCTTTCAAATTTTCTGTGTCGATCGGCTGGTAATAAACGTATTCAAGGAACTCTTCCTCTCTTGAATGATCGTCATTCTCGCGGAACTCCTGCAGGGCCGACTTCATACTTTTGCGAAAGGTTTTATCATCAAGTCTGGTTCTGGAAACACCGAGCAGAGCAAAATTTTCAGGAAGCAGGTTCTGAACGAATAAAGAATAAATAGCCGGTATAAGCTTTCTTTTTGTCAGATCTCCGGATGCGCCGAAAATCACAAAAATATGATCCTGTGGTTTGTTCATCTTAGTCTCTGTTTAAGTTCAGCAACAGACCAAACATATTATTCAAATAATAAGTTCTTGCAAGCCTGCCTAAAAAATCCCCTGACTATAATCAATTTATACAAAGGGATCAGAAAACTAAAGGAAATTAATGGATGCATTGAGCTGCCAGGGCAGCTTGCTGACCTGAATTAACCCGGCTACGCATTATATTGATATATCACCTTTCTTGATAAACCATCCGCTTTTTGATAAGTTTGAGTCCAATTTTATAAATAAGATCAGAAAAAATGAAATATCCCTTTCAGGAAGTAGAAAGCAGCTGGCAGAAGTTCTGGGAAGACAATAAAATCCACAAGACGGATCTCACAAATCTTGAGAAAAAACTTTACTGCCTCGTAATGTTCATCTATCCATCAGCGGCTAAAATGCATATCGGGCATTGGTATAATTACGGTCCGACTGATTCATGGGCACGATTCAAAAAACTTAAAGGATTCAATGTTTTTGAGCCCATGGGTTATGACGCGTTCGGATTGCCGGCTGAGAATTACGCGATTAAAACCGGAGTTCATCCGCATGACAGTACTTTGAAAAATATAACTGATATCCGGGAAATGATGAAGCAGATGGGCGGCATGTACGATTGGGATGCGGAATTAATGACATGTGCCCCTGAATATTACAGATGGAATCAGTGGTTATTTCTGCAGCTTTATAAAAAGGGACTTGCTTACAGAAAAAACGCTCCTGTCAACTGGTGCCCTTCATGCCAGACGGTTCTGGCCAACGAACAAGTCCTCAACGACGGAAATTGCGAACGCTGCGGATCAACAGTTATTCAGAAAAACCTTACCCAGTGGTTTTTTAAGATAACTAATTATGTGGATGAACTTTTGGACGGACTCGATAAAATCGACTGGCCTGAAAAAACTAAACTGATGCAGAAAAACTGGATAGGGAAAAGTATCGGTTCTGAAGTAGAGTTTGCGATTGAGGGACACGATGAAAAAATTACTGTATTCACAACCCGTCCTGACACCCTTTTCGGTGTAACTTATGTTGTTCTGGCTCCTGAAAAAGAGCTGGTGCAAAGAATTACCAAACCGGAATTCAAAGATGTTGTTGATCAATATATTGACTCGGTAAAATCTTTCAGCGAGATCGAAAGAACGTCGACCGTTAAAGAAAAGACCGGAGTTCCAACCGGCGCATATGCTGTTAATCCGGTCAACGGAGAACGTGTACCTGTCTGGATAGCAGACTACGCTCTCGCAACTTACGGAACCGGATGTGTGATGGCCGTGCCGGGTCACGATGAACGCGATTTTGAATTCGCCAAAAAATTTAATCTACCCATCCGTAAAGTAATTCTTAAACCCGGTACGGAACTTGGCGATGAGCTTAAAGAAGCTTATACCGAAATCGGCACAATGATTAATTCCGGGAAGTATGACGGTATTGAGTCGGACAAAGGAATAGAAAAAATAATTAAGGATCTCGAAGCTCAAAAACTTGGCAGAGGCAAGATAAATTACAGACTGCGCGATTGGCTTATCTCCCGCCAGCGTTATTGGGGAACACCTATCCCGATTATTTATTGTGATCAATGCGGCGAGGTTCCTGTTCCGGAAGAGAATCTGCCGGTTGTTCTCCCGTATGATGTCGCGTTCAAACCCGATGGCGGTTCTCCTCTTGCAAGCAATAAAGAATTTGTTGAAGCCAAATGTCCAAAATGCGGGGGCCATGCTCACAGGGATGTTGATACGATGGATACATTCGTCGATTCCTCTTGGTATTACCTCCGTTATATGAACCCTAATTTCAGCAATGGAATGTTTGATTCGGAACTCGCTAATAACTGGACGCCGGTTGATATGTACGTCGGAGGTGCGGAACATGCGGTAATGCATCTTTTATATGCCAGGTTCGTTCATAAATTTTTACGTGATATAGGAATGGTCAACAGTGATGAACCTTTTCAGCGACTGATTCATCAGGGAACAATTACAGCGCAGGGCTCAAAGATGTCCAAGTCCAGAGGTAACGTTGTTGACCCGAATTCATTTATGGAAAATTACGGCGCCGATGTTTTCAGAATGTACCTTATGTTCATGGGTCCTTATGAACTCGGCGGCGACTGGAGCGATAAAGGAATTGTGGGAGTTGACCGTTTTGTTCAAAGAGCATATACAATGTTCGAATCGAATAAAAATATAGCGCTTGAGTTCCCGGCGAAAGATAAATATTCATTGGCCGAATTTAATGAAGCCGAAAAATCCGTTTACCGGAAAGTGAATCAAACCATTCTGAAGGTGGATGTCGAGATTGAAAATTTCAGATTTAATACAGCCGTTGCAGCATTGATGGAATTATCAAACGAAATGAAAAATCTATCCGAGTGCAGAAAAGATTTGGTGAGTTATACATTAGAGCGTTTCGCCGTTATGATTGCGCCGCTGGCGCCTCATCTGGGGGAAGAATGCTGGAAATTGTTGGGCAATGAAACATCTCTATTCCGGAGACCGGTCTGGTTTAACGCCGATGAAAAAGCTCTGCGTGTTGATGCGATGACAATTGTTGTTCAGATAAACGGAAAAGTGAGGTCCAAAATTGAGCTGCCGGTTGATGTTTCTGAGGCGGAAGTTAAAGCGGCTGTTTTTGCCGATGAGAAAGTGAAATCTTATACAGACGGCAAAGAGGTTGTTAAAGAAATCTATGTACCGAATAAAATTTATACCATTGTAATTAAATAATGATCTGTGTAAATCTGTTTAACCTGCCTGCGGCAGGCAGGTCTGTGTTATCGGTGTGCTAATAGAACACTGATGACACAGATTGTACAGATTACCGCGGATAAAGCTGAGGAAAAAAATGTTAGACGTAAAATTTATACGGGAAAACCCGGAACTGGTTAGGCAGGGTTTGCTTAACAAAAACGCGAAAGATGTTGTTGAGGAAGTAATAGCTCTCGATGAACAGCGCAGATCATTTATTGCGAAGACCGAAGATTTGAAAGCGAAGAAGAATCAGGTCTCCGCTCAGATTCCTCAAATGAAAAAAACCGGGCAGGATACAACTCAGGTCTTCGCTGAAATGAAACAAGTGGGTGATGAAATTGCGTTACTCGACGGGCAGCTGAGGGATATTGAGGAAAAATTGGATACCATTTTAAGGTATACTCCAAATCTGGCACATTCATCAGTCCCTGTCGGTAAAACCGCGGAGGAAAATGTTGAGGTGAGACAGTGGCTTCCGGATGGATTTGCATTTGAGAATGATTTTAAAGTAATGGATCATGTTGAACTTGGAAAGAAACTTTCCATTTTGGATTTTGAAAGAGGAACTAAAATTTCCGGTTCAGGTTTTCCGCTTTATATGGGAAAGGGCGCAACGCTTGAACGCGCTCTTATAAATTTTATGCTCGATTCTCATCTTAACGATCACGGTTATTCTGAAGTCTTTCCGCCTGTACTTGTTAACAGGGAATCTATGAAAGGCACGGGACAGATTCCGAAGATGGAAGAGGATATGTATTATATAGAAAAAGATGGTTTGTATCCGGTTCCTACGGCGGAAGTGCCTATAACAAACATCCACCGCGATGAAATTCTATCCGAAAAAGAGCTTACAATTAAATATGTAGGTTATTCTCCTTGTTTCAGGCGCGAGGCCGGTTCTTACGGCAAGGAATCGAAAGGATTCCTGAGAGTACATCAATTCAATAAAGTTGAGATGGTTAAATTCTCCAGACAAGATAATTCATACGATGAACTGGAAGCCATGGTAAAAGATGCAGAAGATATTCTTCAGGCATTGAACATTCCCTACAGAATTTTATTGTTATGCACGGGCGATTTAAGTTTTTCAGCCGCCAAATGCTATGATATCGAAACCTGGTCTCCCGCCGAAAACAAATGGCTCGAAGCCTCGTCATGCAGCAATTTCGAAACTTTTCAGGCGAGAAGAGCGAATATCCGTTACCGCAAGGAGGATAAAAAAATCGAATTCGTTCATACTTTGAACGGTTCCGGTCTTGCAACAAGCAGGTTAATGGTTTCTCTTCTTGAGAACTACCAGACCCCGGAGGGAAAGGTTATTGTTCCCAAAGCATTGCAGAAATATACCGGATTTGATGTAATAGGTTAGTCGCCATTGTAAAATGTAGAATTCAGAGTGTAGAATCTGAAGTGACTGCCTCGATTGGGAAATGTTTTCCATTGCCTTAAATGATTATTCTAAATTGAATTTATTTCAATCCTGATATGTTGTAACCTTAAAAGAAAGTGGTATAAATTGTTCGGGAATCTTAAATATCTTAATAAATATTTCCGCCGCTATAAATCTAAACTCATTCTCGGCTGTGTCTTCATACTCTTTTCGAATATCGCGAATGTTTACATACCTTTAAACGTCCGGCAGGGAATAGATTCGCTTAGTGCTGGCGGCGATTCAAATGTAATCTTATTTCTTGTTCTTCTGTTGCTTGCAGCTGCTTTTATAAGCGGAATTTTCCGCTTCTTCATCAGACAGACAATTATAGTTGTCTCAAGGGAAATTGAATTTGATCTCCGGCAGGATTTCTGGAGCCATATTCAAAATCTTTCCCTTAGATTTTTCCAGAATAATTCCACCGGCAACATAATGTCTCACGCCACCAATGATATCGGTGCTGTAAGAATGTTTGTCGGGCCGTCGGTGATGTATACAATCGATAACGGTATAAAATTCATTCTTACAATTTCCGTTATGATTACCCTGAGCCCCATCCTCACACTTTATGCCTTATTGCCGATGCCCCTGCTTTCGTTTGTCGTATACCTTGTTATGAAGAAAATGCACATCAAGTACACGAGGATTCAGGAAAAAATGTCAGATCTTACCACCCGCGCACAGGAAAATTTTTCAGGCATCAGAGTAATTAAATCTTATGAACGGGAAGAGTACGAAATCGATCAGTATGAAAGGGAAAGCGGGGAGTATTTATACCGCAAAATGGATCAGGTAAAACTTCAGGCATGGTTTGCCCCTATATTTTTTATGATTGCGGGACTCTCCGCTATTATAGTTGTTCTTGCCGGCGGCAATATGGTTATTAACAATACTCTCAGCATCGGGACTATTTTTGCTTTTATGTTATTTCTTGTGGATCTGATCTGGCCGATGATCTCCTTCGGGTGGGTTGCTAATATGATACAGCAGGCTGACGCGAGTATGAAACGGCTCTTAAAAATTCTGAATGAACCTGTTGAAATTTCCGATGAGAAAACAAATCCCTGTATAAATTATTTGTCCGGCGATGTCGAATTCAAAAATGTTTCCTTCCGTTACGGAGAAAATTTACCGTGGGTACTCAGAAATATAAATCTGAAAATTGAACATGGCCAGACTGTAGCTTTTATCGGCAACACCGGGGTGGGAAAAACGAGTCTTGTTAATCTTATTCCAAGGCTATATGATGCCGTCGAGGGATCTATTCTGTATGACGGAAATGATGTAAGAGAAATACCGCTAAAAACTTTGAGAAAGAATATAGGTCTTGTTCCTCAGGAAAACTTCCTTTTTTCCGATACTCTTTTCAATAATATACTCTATGGCGTAAATGATGGAGCCGATGGTACAGTCCGCCAGGTTTCCGAAATTGCTCAATTATCAAAAGATGTTGCTACATTTCCTTCCGGGTACGAGACTATTCTTGGCGAAAGGGGAATCACTCTTTCCGGGGGCCAGAAACAGCGGTCATCATTGGCGCGCGCCCTTGCCATCAATCCAAAAATTTTGATACTCGATGATTCTTTCTCCGCTGTGGATACTCATACAGAGGAGGAGATACTCAAAAAACTTAAAGAATTTATGAAGGACAGAACAAGTATTCTGATAAGTCACAGAATATCCACTGTGAAAGATTCTGACAGAATATTTGTTCTGGATAAGGGAAGTATCGTTGAAGAGGGGACGCATGATGAATTAGTAGAAAAAGGCGGAATATACGCCGAACTTCATATGAAGCAATTGCTGGAAAAAGAACTTTCAGAGATGAATTAGAAAGAAGAAATATGGCAAGTCAAGTTAATGATGATGAAATATTAGGCAAAGCTTACGACTCGAAACTTATGCGGCGTCTGCTAAAGTATGTAAAGCCTTATAAAAAATATGTAGTCGGTGCGATTTTGTTGAATATAATCGTTGCGGGATTGGGTCCTCTTCGTCCCGTACTGACAAAAATCGCTTTTGATGACAGCATTCAGAATAAAGATTTTCAAGGGCTATTAGTTATATGCGCGATTCTTTTAGGGACTCTTATTCTTCAGGCAGTTATTCAATACTTTCTTACATTTTATACAGAACTGATGGGGCAGAAAATTGTATATGATCTGAGAATACAGATCTTTTCCCATGTTCAAAAACTTGCCTTGAGATATTTTGATAAAACTCCTGTCGGCAGAACAGTTACCCGTGTTACAAATGATGTTGATTCCCTCAATGAAATGTTCTCTTCAGGAATAGTGAATATCTTCAGCGATGTGTTTGTAATAATATGGATATTCATTTTCATGTTTACAATGTCGTGGGATCTTGCACTTGTAACACTTGCCGTGCTGCCGGTGTTAATCTATGCTACGGCGGTTTTCAGAAAGAAAGTCAGGGAAACATAC
>PGYS01000242.1 GCA_002839795.1 Ignavibacteriae bacterium HGW-Ignavibacteriae-3
TTGCGAAATGATGAAAAAACAAGCCATATCCCCATTATTATTCTTTCGGGAAAAGCAACTCTTGAAGATAAATTGATTGGGTTGGAAACAGGGATAGAAGCGTATTTGACTAAACCTTTCAGCGTAAAAGAACTTCAAATTATTATCAATAATCTCATTCAGCAAAGAGAGCAATTCCGTAAAAAATATCAAAACAAATTTGTGGTTTCCACAGATGAAATTCCTTTGGCGTCGGTTGACCAACAGTTTTTGGAAAAAGCGATTCAACAAATTAATGACAATTTGGAAAGCACCAATTTAAGTGTGGAAATGCTTGCCGATAAATTATGTTTAAGTCCGTCCCAATTAAACAGAAAACTCAAGGCTTTAATTGACCAAGCTCCCGGCCAATTGATTCGCAATATCCGATTGCAGCGCGCAGCAGAATTAATAAAACTAAACGCAGGAAGCTTGGCGGATATTTGCTTCCAAACAGGATTTAGCGACCAAACTTATTTTTCACGAGCTTTTAAAAACCAATTTGGGTGCAGTCCATCTGCCTACAAAAAAGACAACGCTTCCCGTTTATCATAACAAAAATCTAACGTTAATTTCCAAATAATAATTTTTCCTGTTTAAACAATTTCTTTTGCTATAAAAGTCCATGTTTTTGCAAGAAATGTGCAATTTTTTCAGTGGATTACAGCTTAATTTTGAGCCACTAACCAATTAAATTTCAAAAATTATGAAAAAATTAATATTACTGGCAGTCCTTATTCCAATGTTGGCGCTATCACAAAATGATGGGAGTAAACTATTAAGTATGAGTGAAATTACCGTAAAACAAGGTCACGAATCTCAATTTATCGCAGGTGTAAAAATGTGGAAAGAGTGCTATTTAGAAAACAAGGGAACCGATAAATTTAATGTTTGGAGGCGCGTGCAAGGGGAAGGAATTTTGTATGTTTTAACAGGCTTAATGGACAATTGGGCAGAGATGGACAAAGAAGATGCCGCCGGAAAAGGATGTCGCATAAAAGTACTCGATTTTATTATGCCACACGTTGAAAAAATCAATTACAGCATTGCGCGTACGATGCCGGAATTTAGCAAAACCACAACTTCCGAAGGCACTAAATTAGTTTGGGTCAGTTTCTTCAGAACAACTGACGGAAATAGTTTTAGAGAAGTTGTTAAAGAAATTTCTTCAGCGATTAGATCAGTTGAAGGCACGCCAAGAGGAACTTGGTACTCATTTATGGGCGGTGGACCAGATTCCCCCGAATATATGGTTTCAACAGCATACAAAGGCTATGCGGATTTGGACATTTCCAGAGATGGTGTTTGGAAACTTTATGAAAATAAAAATGGAAAGAAAAAAACAGATGCTTTGAGAGCAAAAGCAATCGCATCTCTAGAAAATGACTGGTCTTATTTGTATTCGCTTAATGAAGAATTGAGCAATTAAGAAAATAAT
>PGYS01000243.1 GCA_002839795.1 Ignavibacteriae bacterium HGW-Ignavibacteriae-3
CGATTGCTTTTTTCTTTATTGTATGATTAAAGTACTCCAGCGCCTGTCTGATATTGGTGGATTTTCCGCGAGGTTCGAATGAAAGAACCTCTCTTATAATTCTGAGCGAGTGGCTTTTTCCTTTTCTGGGAGGCACGAATTTTTCTATTCCATCGGTGAAAAGAATCAGTCCGACCTTATCATTATTCTTCAATGCAGAGAATGCCAAAATCGCGCTCAACTCGGCCGCAATCTGCTGTTTGGTTTTTTCTGATGTGCCAAAATCGAGCGACCCGCTCATATCCACGAGAAGCATTACGGTTAATTCACGCTCCTCTTCAAAAATCTTTATGAATGGATGTCCGAATCGCGCGGTAACGTTCCAGTCAATATTGCGGATATCATCACCGAAATTGTATTCACGCACTTCAGAAAACTCCATTCCCCTTCCTTTGAAAACGGAATGGTATTCTCCGGAGAAGACATCATTCACTATTCCTCTGGTGCGTATCTCTATCTGTTTTACCTGCTTTAGTAATTCTTTAGTCAGCATAGTTTTGGCAATTAGTTATCAGATATAAGCCTCGTTCTAAGGGCTAACAACTATTAAGGTACTTCTATTTTATTTAAAATTTTAGAAATAATAGTCTCGGAAGTTATATCTTCCGCCTCAGCTTCATAAGTAACCGCAATTCTATGCCGCAGTACATCGGCACATATTGAACGGACATCTTCAGGTATCACATAACCCCTGCGTCTTATAAATGCCATTGACCTTGCTCCAAGCGCGAGATTGATAGAAGCTCTCGGAGATCCACCGTAGCTGATAAGATCAGTTAATTCATCCAGACCAAAATCTTTCGGATTTCTTGTGGCAAAGACAATATCCAATATATATTTCTCGATTTTTTCATCAACATAAATTTCCTGGACAGATTTTCTCGCGCGTATGATATCAGCAGGATCTATTACAGCATTTATCGAAGGATTGTCGCCGGTAGTATTCATACGCATAATTTTCTGTTCTTCTTCGCGTGACGGGTAAGTAATTTTAACTTTCAGCATGAATCTGTCAACCTGAGCTTCAGGAAGCGGATACGTTCCCTCCTGCTCAATAGGATTCTGGGTCGCAAGAACCAGGAATGGATCATCCAGCTGAAAAGTTTTCTCGCCGATAGTGACCTGTCTTTCCTGCATCGCTTCAAGAAGAGCGCTCTGAACTTTTGCGGGAGCCCGGTTTATTTCATCGGCAAGTATAAAATTGGAAAAGATGGGCCCCTTTTTAATGGCAAAGTTGCCATCCTTCTGATTATAAATTAATGTACCTATAAGATCCGCGGGCAAAAGATCCGGTGTGAACTGTATTCTCTGAAATCCCGCTTTCATCGACGTGGCCAGAGATTTTATTGCCAGAGTTTTGGCAAGACCCGGAACACCTTCCAGCAGGACGTGACCGTTACCGAG
>PGYS01000007.1 GCA_002839795.1 Ignavibacteriae bacterium HGW-Ignavibacteriae-3
GAAGACGACATAAAATTCCTTGAAAATGAAATTGATTTAAATAACTTTATAAAATTCCCGGCAGAGTTGTCTGATAATTTATTTAAGTGCAGAGTTCTATATTCAGATAATATACATGACGTGGAATTCCACCCGTACACTATTACTCCAGTTAATAAACTATATGCGGTTTATGATGACGGAATTAATTATGATCACAAATATGAGAATCGCAGCGCAATCCAGAAACTGCTATGCAAAGCCGGGGACGGAGAGATTCTAATAGTAAAAAACGGATATATCACAGACAGCAGTTATGCAAATGTGGTTTTCAGTTACTCCAATTATTTTATTACACCGTCGACGCCTCTTCTCAAAGGCACCAAGAGAGAATTACTGCTGAAGTCGGGTAAAATTCGTGAAGAAGTAATTCGATTAGTAGATATATCGCAATTCGAATATTGTTATTTAATTAATGCAATGATTGATCTTGAAGATGAAGTACGAATATCAATTAAAAATATTGTGGTTTAAAAAAGTAAATCCCGATTTCTCGGGATTCGCTTTATCAGCAAATTAGAATTGTATTTTTTTCTGGACTTCGTCCGCCACGTCCGGTGAAATTAAAATCCTTCCGCATGATTCGCATGAGTATAATCTCTTGCCTGATTTAATTTCGAGTTGTCTCTGCGGAGGAACCACATTGTGACATCCCGAACAAGCCGCACGCACAAGGGTTACAACCGCTCTGCCGCCCAATGCTTTTCTGATTCTGGAATAGGTATTATAATCCGGCTTTTTCACTTTCGCCGCAATTTTATCCCTTTTATCCTGAAGGCGGGCTTCTTCACGCTCGTTTGCTTTTATGATCTGCTTTAACTCAGTCTCTTTTTCCTTTAATTCTTTTGTTAATTCCGCCAGCTGGGGCTCAATTTCATTAATCTCTTTCTTAAGTTTTTGACCGAGGTCTTCGAGGGCTGCGCTTTCAGATTCCAGTTTTGAAATCTGTTCTTCGGAATGGTCAATTTCCTTGGTTAGTGCGTCGTATTCTTTGTTGTTGCGCACTTGATAAAGCTGAGTTTTAAATTTCTTTAAACTTGCTTTCAGCCTTTCGACATCTTCGTCGTTCTGTTTTCGCTTGCTGAGAGAACTTTTCTTTTCGGCTTCTTTATCGTCAACCTGGTTTTTAATTGTATCTATTTGCTGTTTAAGATCGTTAACAGCCGCGGGAAGATCGCCGCGTAATTCCTCCAGTTCGTCAAGCTGATTATCTATTAGCTGGAGTTCATAAAGTACTGAGAGTTTCTCGATCAAGTTGTACTCCTTATTGTTTATAAAATTTAACCGGGTTTGTGCTTCCCGTATATTTCAAAATTTTTATTTTGGCCTTATCGGCGATAAACATCTTTATTTTTTTTTCAACGGGACTAAGACCCATAATTTCAGTTTCATAGTGACCCGCATCGGCCAATAGAATTTTTCCCTTTGCATCCTGGTAAGCGTGATATTTCAGATCGGCAGTTACAAAAGCGTCAGCGCCGCTATTTAAAGCGGACTGGATTAATTCGGATCCGGATCCGCCGCAGACTGCCACGTTCTTTATCTGGACTGATTTACCGGAGCAATATTTTATACACTTTGTTTTCAGCAATCTGCTGATGTGGGAAAGGAATTCTTTTTCATTCATTCCTTTTTCCAATTCCCCGATTGTACCCGCGCCGAAATTCACATTTTTATTCTTCAAAGGATAAATATCAAAAGCCGGTTCTTCATAGGGATGCGATTTGACAAGTGCGGAAACTACTTTGTTTAATTTCCATGAATCGACTATGAACTCAAAACGAATCTCTTCAACCTTCTCGAAAGTATTTTTCTTGCCGACGCTCGGTTTCGATTTCGCGGAGCCCTTGAAGGAGCCTTCGCCGCTTAATGTAAAACCGCAGTTCTCATATTCGCCGATTATGCCTGCTCCTGATTCAAAGACAGCATTTGCAACTATTGTTAATCCGCCGGCCGGAACGAACGAAACAATTTTATATTGATTTCCCTCTTCCAATTCAAGAAACCGGATGTTTTTAAGTTTTAATGTTTTAGCCAGTTCAAATGAAATGCCGTCTTTTGTAAAATCAAGATTGGTATGGGCGGAATAAACTGTGACCCCGTTTTTAAGGATTTTTTCTATTAGTCTTGCCTGTTGATCTTTTCCGGTATCTAATTTTCGTATTGGTTTGAATATTAAGGGGTGGTGAGTAAAAATGAAGTTGCATTTTTTCTTCAGGGCTTCCTTTAGGACTTCATCATCCAGCTCAAGGCAGAGCATGATGTTTGAGATTGTTGCTCTACTTGAGCCGACCTGAAGTCCAACATTGTCTTTTTCCCAGGCGGCACCAGGCGGCGCCCAATCTTCCAGATATTTTGTCAATTCTCCAACAGTCATATATAAAAAAAATGCACTCCGTTTTTTAAGAGTGCATTTGGTCTTCAGAAACTTTTATTTACAAGCTCTGCAGTTTTTCTTCTAGCTAATTTGATTAAAAATTTTCTCATATGTCGTGCCAAAATATACCATAAACACTAATCATATACAATCCTCCAATTGACTAAATTTATAAAGGTTGTATCCAACTGCCATTTTCGCGTATAATCTCAATTAATTCCTCTACGGCATCTTCAGAATTCACGTTTCTGCGGACAATATCCTTTCCCTTATATAAAGTAATTTTGCCCGGTCCGCTTCCAACATATCCGAAATCAGCATCTGCCATCTCTCCGGGACCGTTAACAATACACCCCATTATTGCGATTTTGACTCCTTTGAGATGGCTAGTTCGGTTGCGGATGTTGTTTGTAACCTCTACCAGATCGAATAAAGTTCTTCCGCACGAGGGACATGCGATATACTCCGTCTTGGAGATTCTTGTCCGCGCCGCCTGAAGTATGCCGAAAATGGTGCTGTTGATAAATGATTTATCCGTTCCGGCGAGCCATACCCCGTCGCCAAACCCGTCGATCAATAATCCCCCAAAATCAGTTGCCGTGTACAATTGAATTAATTCCGGCAGAGTCTCCTTATAAGAACGTTTTATAATTACCGGATTTTTAATATTGAGCGCCATAAGTTCAAAGAAAATCCGGCGCTGCTCTGCCATTCCGTGCAGGTTCTCTGTCGTAAGTATAAAAACAACCGTCTCGTCATTTTGAACAAGAGAAAGGGTTCCGTTAAAAACGGAACGCGCATTTATTTCAATAAAATTTAAAATGAATGACTTTGCCTCAGCATCTTTGAATTGTTCAATAGTTTTATAGAAAGGAAAGCCCGCGGTTCTGTCTTTAAGAGTTTTCCACGTATCAAAATCATAAACTGCTTTTAAACTATTAGGCGGATCGAAGGGGAGAATATTTCCGGCAAGATAAATAAGATCACACGCCAGGTCGCTCATGTTCCATTTATCGGTATCGGCATTATAATTATAACCGACATCTTTCAATTTGTTGTGATCAAAAATTCCTTGGTCGCTATAATCAGCAAAAACTTTGGGAACTGCTACTCCTCCTATTCCGGCTACCTCAAAAGTATCTCTTCTGATATAAGCGAAAGGATCTTTTGCAGGTTCAGCCAGAGGCTCAATTGGAGCGTGGTTACGTCTGTCCTTGTATCTGTTCGCAAGAGCAATCGCAACAGGTACTTCGAATTCTGGTTCTTCTGTTAAAGAAACACGTATTGTATCGCCTATTCCGTCTTCGAGAAGAGTTCCGATGCCTAACGAAGATTTAATTCTTCCGTCGCCGCCATCGCCGGCCTCAGTTACTCCCAGATGAAGTGGATAATTCATCCCTTCCAGCTCCATCTTGTGAATGAGCAGGCGATAAGCCTGAATCATCACCTGCGTATTGCTTGACTTCATCGAGAGAACAATATTATGATAATCCAGTTCCCGGCAGATGCGAAGGAATTCAAGGGCGGACTCAACCATTCCAAGAGACGTGTCCCCGTAGCGGCTCATTATCCGATCAGACAAAGATCCATGGTTTGTCCCGATTCTCATGGCAGTTCCATACTCTTTACAGATCTTCACAAGAGGTGAGAATTTATTTCTGATTCGATCCAATTCGGATTCATATTCCAAATCTGTGTATTCGATATTTTGAAATTTTTTCTTATCGGCATAATTGCCGGGATTAACCCTGACTTTTTCAACAATTCTGGCAGCAAGTTCTGCCGCGTTCGGCGTGAAATGAATATCGGCAATCAAAGGAGTTTTATACCCGCGCTTCCGCAATTCATTTTTTATATTGAGAAGATTCTGAGCTTCATTTATGCTCGGGGCTGTTATGCGGACATACTCACATCCGGCATCTATCATCCTGATTGATTGCTCCACCGTAGACATTGTATTCATTGTATCGGTTGTGGTCATGGATTGAATTCGTATCGGATTATTTCCGCCGAGCGGTACATCTCCTACAAAAACTTCCCTGGTTTTATAGCGCGAATATTCTGTTAAACTGTTGCAATATTTTTTCTGACGGGGATTCATATCAAATTAATTAATTTCGGCCTTCCGGTGGTACTGTTAACGGATGAAGAACATATTATAAAGGGGATTAGTTCTTTGGAGAAACTATCTTTTGCCAAGTTCATACAAGAATGCTTTCACAAATTCATTTGAGGATGCTGGATTTTTTGCTGTGATTATGTTTTTTTTAGCCACCACAGCAATATCTTCGTAATTGACTCCTTCACGCTCGAGTTCAACTTTGTCATCGGGGTAACAAGTAGCCCCATCGGATAGCAGGCCGGCTCTGGCCAGAATTACAGGAGCGCTGCAGATGGCGCCTACCGGTTTTTTGCTCAAGGCAAATCTCTTTGAAACGGATTGAATTACTTTATTATTCCAGTATTCTCTCATGCCGCTTCCGCCAATAAGTATCAGCCCGGCAAAATTACTTTCATGAATATTGTAAAACTGAACATCGCTTTTAATTTTTAATCCGTTGGACCCGATGCATAGAAAATTGGAATCCGAAGCAATAAAAACATTTACCTCGGCTTTTTCAATAGCGGTTTTAATGATTAAAAATTCTTCTTCATTAAAATTCTTAGAGGGAATGATCAGCAGGACACTTTTCTTAATCAAAAAAATCTCATTCTTATTACGTTAACAAAATACAAATATTAAGGATGACGAACAATCCGCCGGAAGTTTGGTTTGATTAAATAAATCTATAATTTCGTCTGTCTAAAGATAGAAAAAAGAAAATTGGCAGATTAGTCCTCAAAATGAGAATACCCGAACATAAAATTGACGAAGTAAGGAACGCTGCAGATATAGTTGACGTAATTTCTGCCCATGTCCATCTGAAAAAACGGGGTAAAAACTTTATCGGATTATGTCCGTTCCATCAGGAAAAAACTCCATCTTTTACCGTGAGCGAAGATAAGCAGATTTATCACTGTTTCGGCTGCGGCGTCGGGGGTAACGTTTTTAAGTTTCTAATGGAATTCAAGAATATATCATTTGTAGAAGCCGTTGAAGAGATAGCAGATCATCTTGGAATTAAGATTGAAGCAGAATCTGCTCAGTCCGACGAGAAACAGAGCGAGTTAGAAGAACTATATGAATTGAATATTGTTGCCGCGCGCTTTTTCTCCGATCATCTGTTAAAAAGTGTAAATGGTGAAGCGGCACGTGAATATCTGAAGCGCAGGAATATAAAAGTTCAGTCCCAGAAAATTTTCGGGATCGGATATGCACCCAACGGCTGGGATAATTTCCTCGCTCATGCCAAAGAAAATAAAGCGGATCTCGGTAAAGCTAAAATTCTGGGTCTTATAGACACGAATGATAAAGGCGAATATTACGATAAGTACAGAGACAGAATTATCTTCCCGATTTTTTCTCCGAATGGGAGGGTTATCGCTTTCGGCGGACGTGTTTTGGAAGACAGTGAGAAAGCGGCAAAATATTTGAATTCGCCGGAATCAATGATTTATTCTAAGCGGCGTTCATTATATGGATTGTTTCACTCCAAAGACGATATAAGAAAACTTGACCGGGCTATTTTAGTGGAAGGCTACATGGATTTGGTGTCACTTTACCAGGCCGGAGTGAAAAATGTAGTGGCCTCGTCGGGAACTTCATTAACTGAAGAACAGGTGCAGCTTCTTTCCCGGTTTACTAAAAATATAATTATACTTTTTGACGCCGATCCGGCCGGACAGAAAGCAGCTTTGAGGAGTATAGAGATCCTGCTTAGACAGGATTTTGAAGTAAAGGTCATCACGCTTCCAAAAGGGGAAGATCCGGATTCGTTTATAATAAAATTCGGAAAAGAGAAGTTTGAAGAGGAAATTCTTAAAGGGAAAAATTTTCTTGAGTATCAAACTGCCCAATTTGAAGAGCAGGGATTATTTGAAGACTCCGCCGATATGACCAAAGCAATCCGTGAACTCGTTAAAACTCTTTCTTTGGTAAGCGATGAACTGAAACGAAATCTACTGATGAAGACTATCGCCAAGCGGTTTAATCTTAGGGAAAAACTTATTGAATCTGAACTCAACGCATTTCTGAACCAGCAGCAGAATAGAAGCGGCATAATAGGCGACCGGCCGGATAAGAGAATTGTAGAACAGAGATCCGCCTCGCAATTGGCGCTTTCGCCTAAGACCGAAAATGAAAATCCATATGAAAAGGAATTGTTGAGACTGTTATACAGCGGGGATAAAGAAGTCATCTCGCATATACTTTCCAGCCTTTCATTAGAGAACTTTTCAAATCACAAATTAAGAAAACTGGCGGAGATAGTTTATAATGGATACGAAGAGGAGAAGTTTTCACCTGCTGATCTGATCGATAAAATTCCGGAAGAGGAAGCGCGCGATTTTATATTTGACTTAACATTGTCTGATGAGTCAATAAGTAAAAAGTGGGATGAATTGTCCTACTCCGGAAAAATTGATAAAGATACGCTGGAACACGCGGCGGAGATCGTTAGAAATTTCCATCTGTTTCAGATCGATCAGCAGATTAAACTGAATAATAAGTTTATTTCTGATTCGAAAGACGAACGTCTTCATTTAGAGATGATGAAACGAAATAAGGAGCTGTACGAGGAGAAAAAATCGCTGCTTGAAATAAAACCTAAAAATAAATTTGATTGAGATGAATTATAATCCGTCCATATATGAAATTAATTCCAGAGTCTGGCTTAAGAAATTAGAACGAGATATGGGAATATTGTCTTTGGGAGAAATCCCGGATTCATACTGGAACAGTCTTACTGAAGCGGGAATGGATTATGTCTGGCTGATGGGTGTCTGGCAGACATCTGAATCTGTAATTAAAAAATATTGCTTTGAAAATGGACTTGTGAAATCTTATAAACGTGCACTTAAAGATTGGACTGAAAAAGATGTGATTGGGTCCCCGTTCGCGGTGGAAGAATATAAAATTAACTCCGCTCTGGGGGACAGACAGTCGCTTATTAAATTGGAATCAGCATTAAACAAAAAGGGAATTAAACTGATTTTAGATTTTGTCCCTAATCATTTCAGCGCTGAAAGCAGTCTGCTCAAAAGCAATCCTGAAATATTTCTTTCCGTTAATAAAGAATATTTTGATAACGATCCTCACACTTTTTATCAGCCATTCAAAGAGAATCAGAAATATTTTGCGCACGGGCGCGACCCGTTCTTTCCCTCCTGGCAGGATACGGCCCAAGTTAATTTTTTTAGTCGTCAGGCAAGAGAATACCTGACGAATATACTGCTGGAATTGACCGCAGTCTGCGACGGCGTCAGATGCGATATGGCCATGCTGGCGCTGAATAATGTATTTCAAAATACCTGGGGCGGCGTATTAACAAAAAGCGGATTTGAAAAACCGTTAACCGAATTTTGGAAAGATGCGATTGAGGAAACCAAAAATAAAAGGGCAGATTTTCTGTTCATAGCCGAAGCTTATTGGGACATGGAGTGGGATCTTCAGCAGCTTGGTTTCGATTATACATATGATAAAAAACTTACCGACAGATTAAAATCCGGCAATACTCGCGCTGTATATGAACATTTGCTTGCTGATAAGGAATATCAGAATAAATCTCTTCGGTTCTTAGAAAATCACGATGAAGAAAGAGCTGTATCGGCACTCGGCAAAGAAAAATCCAAAGCAGCAGCTGTTATTATAAGCACAATATTGGGAATGCGTTTTTATTATGACGGTCAGTTCGATGGTAAAAAAATTAAACTTCCTGTTCAGCTTGGACGCGAACCGGAAGAAGCTGCCATATTAGGATTGCCGGAATTCTACAATAATCTTCTTAAGATATCTTCGCATGAAATATTTAAACAGGGTGAATGGAAGCTGTTGAACCCCGCTAATTCATGGGGAACTAATGACACCTATAAGAACATTCTTACCTGGCAATGGAGTTTACAGACAGAGAACAGAATTGTCATAGTAAATTATTCGGATTCAATTTCTACATGCAGAGTGAAACTTGATCTCCTGGGCCATCAGGAAGAATTTGTAATCAAAGACATTTTGAATGATCAGACTTATACGAGATCGGCAGAGGAAGTATATCATACCGGATTATTTATAGAGTTAAAACCTTATCAATCCCACATTTTTGCTTATTAAACCAGGGAAGATCCCTTCTTAAAAGCAGGGATCTTCCTTTTTCTGTTAGAACGTAAATGTAAAGCCAACTTTAATAGTTTCATAAGTAAGCGGAGCTTCTGTTGCAAATGGCCAATTCATATTTGCTTTTTTCAGAGAAAAGAAGGCGTATGATAAACCATTTTTCAGAAAGAAATTCACGATTGGTGCAGCGTATGGGGAGGAGTCGGCAATTTTTCCGATAAAATGATTTAAAACCCCCATGGTACCTTCCTCTATAATCAAACTTCCGGCATGTTTCCAGAAGACATATCGGGGGAAAATTACGGCAGCTTCGTACGCAAAATCCAAGGAAGCAAAGGAAGCCACTTCAAATCTTACTCCTCCTTCGGATAACGTTCCAAATCTGAATGCATCATGGTACCGGTTTAATATATCTGTATCTTTTTGAGCATCCAGGATATCCATCGGAGGATTCAGCAGAAAATAGAATTTTGCCGGATAATCATTCATGTCAAGTTTCGACCAGACAAATCCGCTGCCGTGATAAGGTAAAATTGAGATAGCTCCGATTTTGTATCCGAAACCGCTTCTGTTGGCGAATCCGAATCGCCAAAGCTCGGATTTCATTTCGCCAAGTTTTGCCGAGGAGGATTTTAAATCAGCAGATAATTTTGACCCGAATGAATACTTGTCATGAAAATCGATAATATTATCGTTGTAAAATGACTCCTGTGTAGCATAGCCCAATTTAATTTCAGCGAGGCCAACATCGGCAAATTTACTTTTCAGTTTATCATGCTTTGCAGACCCGATTCCGTAATTCAATTCAATAAATGGTTTGCCGTGAAATTCCCACCCGAACCATTCGTAATTATCCCAATCATAAAAATTATTATTCCGTTCTTTTCCCCCGGTGGAATCCCTTTCGATTTGAGCAAGCAGATTAATGTTTACTGAAAAAAATAGTACTGTGGCACAAAATAATAATTTTCGCAACATATAAACTCCTGATTCTGTTTGAGCTTTTAGACGATTTATTATTTGGTTGGTTACACAAATTTGCCGAAAAACTTCTGTGCTTGTAATTAATTGATTTTAGAGCCCGATCTTTTTTCAAGAGCATTGCTCAGGCTTTCCAGCAGAATATGCCCCTGTACCGGTTTTGTAATAAATCTATCGAAACCTGCTTCATATGCCAGATCTTTATCCCGTTGATAAGCATGTGCAGAAAGGCCAATTATTGGAATGGTAAAATATTGTGGATTTTGACGAAGTTCTTTTGCCAGTTGGAAACCGTCCTTTACACCTTTGAGAGTAATATCCATTAAAATGATATCGTAAACTTTCTCTTTGAGTTTTTCGTTAAATGTCTCATCTGAATCGCAAAAGTCAAGCTCATAGATTTTTCTTAAAAAGATATTTAAGAATTTCTGATTCTCCTTATCATCTTCAACTATCAGCAGTTTAGGCTTTGCATTCACTTCAGCCAAAAGGAACTCCTTAATGGTTAATAATGAATTTCAGGCATAAAATAATAATTATTTAAACCATTTGAAACGAATGAATTATAATGTTAATAGAGGTCCCAGCTCTTTACCTCAAGGTTTAAGGGATCTTTGTTGGAAATTGCTTCAGCAAGTCTCATTGCCAGCTGGCGGTTTGTAATTAAGGGAATTTTATAGTCTACAGCTGTTCGGCGGACGTGATAATCATTCGCAAGTTCGTCCTGCTGAAAATTTTTCGGAATATTTATTACAAGATCTATTTTGTTGGATGTGAGAAGATCTACCGCATTGGGTTTCTTCCCGCTTGAGGGCCATTCCACTTCTTCAACTTCAATTCTGTTGGATTGCATAAATCTTGCTGTTCCCGGTGTTGCATAAATTTTAATTCCAAGATTCACTAACTGTCGCATTGGCTCAAGCAGTTCAGATTTGGATTCGATTGTTCCGGAAGAAATCAATATCGATCTTATCGGAAATCTGTAGCCAACCGATATCAGAGCTTTTAAAAATGCTTCGTCAAAATCTTTTCCCAGACAGGCAACTTCTCCCGTGGATGCCATCTCAACACCTGTCGTCGGATCGGCTCCTTCTAGACGTGTAAAAGAAAATTCCGGGGCTTTTACGCCGACATAATCAAAAGAAAATGTTGAATAATCCCACGAAGGCACTTTTATCCCTACAATTACTTTAGAAGCAATTTCTATAAAATTTTTCTTCAGTGTTTTTGAAACAAATGGAAAACTTCTTGAAGCACGCAGGTTGCACTCGATAACTTTAACTCGATTATCTTTTGCAATGTATTGGATGTTAAACGGACCATTTATTTTTAATGAGCGGGCTATGGCAGCAGAGATGTGTTGGATCTGCCTCATGGTTTCAAGATATGTGCGCTGCGCGGGAAGAACGAGCGTGGCATCCCCGGAATGGACTCCTGCGTTTTCAACATGTTCGGAAATAGCAGAGCAGACAATCTTGCCGTTCTGGGCAACTGCATCAAATTCAAGTTCCTTGGCGTTCACTAAAAATTTTGAGATTACAACCGGATGTTCCGGTGAAACATCCACCGCTTTTTGCAGAAAGCGTGTCAGTTCAATATTATCGGTTGCGATTGCCATTGCCGCACCGCTTAAGACATAAGACGGTCTCACGAGTACGGGGTACCCGACTTTATTTGCGAACTGTAAAGCGTCATCTATTTTAGTCAGTTTACTCCATTCCGGTTGTTCTATACCAAGCTCATCAAGCATGGCTGAAAACTTGCTCCGGTTCTCGGCTTTATCAATAGAATCGGGAGAAGTGCCCAGGATTTTTATTCCTATGTTATGAAGTTTCAACGCCAAATTGTTCGGCGTCTGTCCGCCCATTGAAACAATTACACCGCGCGGATCAACTTTCCTGTAAATCTCCCAGATCGTTTCCGTGGTCAGCTCTTCAAAAAACAAAGTGTCAAACTGATCATAGTCTGTACTGACTGTTTCAGGATTACAATTTATCATCACCGTTTTGTAGCCCAATTCTCTTAGTGTTTTGCCGGTTATTACGCAGCACCAGTCGAATTCAACGGAACTTCCTATCCGGTAGGGGCCGGAGCCGAGAATGATAATACTTTTTCTGAGATTGGTATCAAAATCGTGAGACGAGCAATTGTATGTCAAATAAACATAATTAGTCTTTGCCGGATATTCTGCGGCAAGAGTATCAATGTGTTGAATGAAAGGATGGATATTGTACTTTTCTCTCAGCAGATATATATCATGCGCGTCCTTACCAATTACGTTTGCAATCTGCCTGTCGGAAAAACCGTGCTTTTTCGCATTCAGCAGCAATTCTCGCGTGAGTTTCTTTTTTGAAGAGGCGATTTCATTTTCAATATCCACAATTTTACGAATCTTGCTCAGGAACCATTTATTTATATGTGTGAGAGAATGGACCCATTCAATGGAGTATCCCTGTTTAAGGGCCTGTACAACTGCAAAGATTCTTTCCTCAGTAGGATTGCGCAAGGCTTCTTCAAGTTCATCGAATTCCACTTTAACTCTGCTTGCGGTAAGACCCTCCACGCCTATATCCAGCATCCGCATGGCTTTCTGAATTGTTTCCTCAAAATTTCTTCCTATTGCCATCACTTCCCCGACAGATTTCATTGAGGATCCGAGCTGTTTTTTGGCAAAGCGGAATTTTTTCAAATCCCATCTCGGAACTTTAATTACTATATAATCGAGAGCGGGTTCGAAGAACGCTTTTGTAGTTTTAGTTATTGAGTTTGGCAATTCATGCAGTCCGTAGCCAAGCGCCAGTTTTGCCGCTACGAATGCGAGCGGATAGCCGGTTGCTTTGGATGCGAGCGCCGAGCTGCGGGAAAGCCGGGCATTCACTTCTATAACGCGGTAATCCTGTGATTTAGTATCAAGGGCGTATTGAATATTGCATTCACCCACAATTCCCAAATGGCGGATAGTTCTGATGGCCACTTCGCGAAGCATATGATATTCATTATTGCTTAATGTCTGGCTCGGCGCAATAACAATACTCTCGCCGGTATGAATTCCCATCGGATCAAAGTTTTCCATATTGCAAACAGTGATGCAGTTATCGAAACGATCCCTAACAACTTCATACTCAATCTCTTTCCATCCCTCAAGATACTCTTCCACTAAAATCTGGGATGAATAGGAGAGAGCTTTTGTTGCGAGTTTTTTTACCTCACTTTTACTGCGGCATATCCCGCTTCCCAATCCTCCCAAAGCGTACGCGATTCTTATGATTACCGGATAACCTATGATTGCGGCAAACTCATATGCTTCTTCAATTGAAGTAACAGCGTTGCTTCTGGGAAATTTTACGTCGATCTCCGAAAGCTTATTGCAGAATAATTGTCTATCCTCTGTGTTTTCGATGGCTGAGATTTGAGTTCCGAGAACCTGGACATTATATTTCTTTAAGATCCCATCACGGTTCAGAGCCAATCCGCAATTAAGGGCAGTCTGACCGCCGAATCCGAGAATAATCCCCTCCGGTTTTTCTTTTGCTATTACCTTTTCAACATAATTTGTGTTGATAGGGAGGAGATAAACTTTATCTGCAAGATAATCCGAGGTCTGAATTGTTGCGATATTCGGATTAATGAGAATAGTATATATACCTTCTTCTTTTAAGGCTTTTATAGCCTGGGAACCCGAATAATCAAATTCTCCCGCTTCGCCGATCTTAAGCGCGGAACTACCGATTATCAAAACTTTTTTGATTTTATGTTTCATTATTTCCGGAATAATTATTTTATAAATGATTGACTGGTGCTACATAAATTAAAACAATGAACAAAATCTATTTCAGGTCTCTTAAAAATTCATCAAAAATAAAACCCGAATCTACAGGTCCCGGCATTGCTTCAGGATGAAACTGCACGCTGCGGAATGGCAGCTTTTCGTGTCTTACTCCCTCGTTTGAATAGTCGTTCAGATTTTCAAACCAGGGCTCCCATCCACGCGGTAATGATTTGGTATCTACAGCAAAGCTGTGATTCTGCGAAGTAACATAACATTTATTTGAATCGACCTGTTTTACCGGCTGGTTTTGACTCCGGTGGCCGTACTTAAGTTTATATGTTTTGGCTCCGGCAGCAAGTGAGAGAATCTGATGGCCCATACATATTCCCAGAGTAGGAACCTGCTTTTGAATGAGTTTTTTTGCAGACGCCACCAGCTGTTTATAAATGACAGGATTACCCGGTCCGTTTGAAATCAGGACGCCGTCGTAATTCTCTTTCTCAACATCGTAATCATAAGGTACTCTCAACACGGATACTTTTCTGTCTATTAAATTTTGAAGAATACTTTTTTTGCAGCCGCAATCAATTAATAAAATTCTCTTTTTCCCGGTTCCGTATCTCTGAACATTAGGGATTGTCACTTTCGAAATAAGATCTTCAATATCCGGATTGTAGTATTGAACAACATCTTTTCCTATTTCAATTTTACCAAGCATTGTTCCATGTTCACGAAGAACTTTTGTCAACCGCCGCGTATCAATCCCGGAAATTCCCGGAATTGCAAAACGCTTTAACCAGAAATCAAGACTTTCTATTGAGTTCCAGTGACTGAAAGATTCTGATGCTTCGGATACAATTAATCCCTGTATCTGAATGCGGTCAGATTCAAAATAGTTTGGAAGTGTATTATCGTGACGCTCGTTTATTTCAGTTCCTGTTTTATGGACTGAGGATTTTTTAGATACTAAAAGTTTATCTCCAAAGCTGGTTGGAGGAACTCCGTAATTACCGATCAGGGGATAGGTCATAACAAGAATTTGTCCGCGATAGGATGGATCCGTCAATGTTTCAGGGTATCCAACCATACCGGTATTAAATACAACTTCGCCGGAGACGGATCTTGACGAACCAAAAACTATCCCTTCAAAAACATTTCCATCTTTAAGCGTAAGTTTTGCAGTTTGTTTTGGGGCGCTTTTCATATTCAAACTTTTTGAACTCCTGACTTTTGAGAATAAATGGGGGGAAGAACCTAAATGCAATGCGTGAAGGTATAAAAATTTTCTCTACACGCAAAATGATTTAAAAGGGTAAAAGGAACCTTTGCGTCTACTATACATTTCTGTAACGCTCTTATGCAGTTAAATTTCAGGCTTTTGGGATAGAATCCATTTTAATGTGTCTCCATTCCGATAATTATTTCATTTTAATTTATATCCATAATAATTTCCATTGAATATTTACAGTTGATACTATAAGTTGAGAACAAAATTTCGGAGAATTGATTGAATTTTTCTACCAGACCAAGACAATCCCACTCAGTTAAAAAATCATTTTCAATATCCAACTTAATATTCCTGATGGTTCTCTTTCTCTTAATGGGAATAAATTTGAATGCCCAGGAGAGAGGAATGCTTCGTGGATTTGTAGCGGATTCTCTGACTGCCGAAGCGCTTCCCTATGCGAACGTATTAATAAAAGAATTAAACCGGGGCGCTACTACTGACTCCCGCGGATTTTTTGTGATGGCATCGCTGCCGAATAGAAGGCTGACGGTTGTAATTTCTTACATAGGCTATCGATCAAAACAGTTTATTGTTGATGTTGAGCCATATATTGTTACAGATCTTCGCGCGCTTCTTTCATCAACGAATATCGAGATGAAAACTATTGAAGCAACCGGCAGCCGAGTCGCCAAAGAAAATGCAACGGATCTTAGTTTGCAAAGAATAGCCATGCGTGATCTTGAAAATTTGCCTAAAGGAGTTGAGCTGGACATTTTCCGATCATTACAGACATTACCCGGAGTTCAGACCGGAGGCGACGTTTCAGCCAGATTTTATGTACGCGGCAGTCCCAGCAACGAAAATCTTGTTCTGCTGGATAATACTACCATTTATAATCCCTACCACGCTCTGGGTATTTTCAGCGCGATAGATCCCGATATGATAAGTTCGATGGAATTTTACAAAGGAGGATTCCCGGCAGATTATACTCACCGGCTCTCCTCTGTTTTGAAAGTCGTTACTAAAGACGGTAATAAAAATTCCTTCGGTGGAAAGGCGGCGATTAGTTTATTGACCGCCAAACTGCTTTTGGAGGGACCAATTCCATCGGGCTCGTTTATAATCAGCGGCAGGAAAAATTATTCTGATGTTATATTGAAAAAATTTAGGAATAATAATTCAATTCCGGCTGACTTTTACGACCTCTTCGCGAAGGTAAATTATTCCGATAACGAATTTATGCAGGATGCAAAATTCGCCGTGAGTTTTTTTAAAAGTGGAGACAAAATACTGAACGATAATCCCAGACGGGAGGATTTTACATGGGACAACAGCACATTCGCGTTTAATTATTTTCAAGTTTCGGACTCCCCGTTATTTTATCAATTGGATCTTTCATACAGCACCTTCAATGGAGAGAAAATTCCAAACTTCAGCGGCGCAAAAGGGCTGAAAAACGAACTAAGCGATTTTACGATGAGAGTGGATTTCAATTACGTTTATGACAGCAAAGATGAATTGGCCGGAGGGTTTAAGATTACCGAAGTTCATACGGACCTGATTCTGGAAAATTTTAGGGGACAAGCCACTAATACAAGCACTCGCGGGGTAAATGTAAGCGCCTACGCCAAGTATAAAATTTTAAGAAGTCCCATTTTCGGCGCTGATATCGGTGCAAGAGCACACGCAACCAGATTTGCAGGAGGCGGCTCATCTGTCTTTATTGAACCGAAGACAAGTTTTACATTAAGATTTATTCCTGAGGTTGCACTTAAGGGCTCCTGGGGAATTTATATGCAGGATATTGTGACTGTTTCCGACGAGAATGAAGTTGTATCAATTTTTGAACCATGGATAATTACTCCGCTCTACTTAGATCCTTCCAATGCCATACATTATATCGGCGGGCTTGAGATTACACCCACGTCTAATCTTTCTTTCAATATCGAAAGTTATTATAAGATAATGCACAATCTTGCCATTGTGAACGATCAGAAATTTTTTGAAAGCGATCGGGATCTTATTTCAGGATCCGGCAAATCTTACGGTATTGAATTTGAAATGAAGTATATGTTTAATCCATTCAGATTTTCCGGTTCATATGCGTGGATGCGGGCATTCAAAGATGTAAGGGGTAAGGTTTACTCGCCCCGTTATGACAGCCGCAACAATATCAATCTCTCGCTGGAAGCAGAACTCGGAGGCGGCTGGGTAGCAAGCGCCGTATGGAGCTATACGTCAGGACTACCATTTACACAGATCGCAGGTTATTATGACAGGCTTACGATCGATCAGCTGTCAGACAACCAGTTTTTACTTGATTCATATAATCCTTTTGTTTTATTAGGGGAAATAAATACCGGACAACTACCCGATTATCATCGTCTGGATCTAAGTCTTTCAAAGAAAATTCAAATCAACAGACTGAAAATGTATATTGACCTGAGCGTTTTGAATGTTTATAACAGAAATAATTTATTTTATTTCAGACGAGATAACGGAGAGAGAGTTAACATGCTTCCGTTTTTGCCCTCCGTTAATTTCAAGGTGGAATTATGAAAAAATTAATCTTCATGCTATTTGTCACAACAATTATTATAACTTCCTTAGCTTGCGATGATCAGGTTAATCCGAAAACTGACTTCAGAGAATTGTACGCACTGAACTGTGTTATTAAGGGAGATACATCCTTGCAGGTTGCCACAATTTCACGTGCGTATGATGTTAACGGTTTTGATCCTCTTTCGAATACAGCAGATCCTTTCATAAAAGGCGCAAAAATAAAATTGACGTATCATGGTACGGGAGAAGTATTTTTTTTCCGGGACACCACTCTAATTAGGACGGATAATTCAAGATATACATCGCCTATGAGTTATTATTATATTAAAAATTTCAGACCGACTTACGAAAGCCCGGTAAGCATTGAAGCAGTTTTACCTAACGGAAAAGTTCTCAGTGCGAAATCAACTGTACTGTTTATCTCCAGATTTGCGATTGAGAACCGGTCATATACAATTCCCAGCACTACCACAGGAAAATATCTTGGATTTTCCTGGACAGCGGCAACTCCATCCGTTAAGGATGAAAAAATATATTATGTTCCGGAATTGATTATCAAATACGCCAAGATTCAAGGCGGTACACCGATTGAGCTTCAAAAGAAAGTTCCTTTATATTATATCTCCGGCGAAAATGGTGAATTTCCGCTTTACCCTTCTATTCAGAGTAATATTACGAGTGTAAATTTTGATACACTTACAATCAGGAGATCACTGGAAGAAATTTCCGCCGGCGATGCAAACAAGCAGAATTATATAATTCGAAATGCTGTTTTCAGGCTGATAATTACTGACAAAAATTTGGCGGTTTATTATGCCGCGCAAAAAACTTTTTTAGATGAATTTTCCGTTAGAGTAACCCAGCCTGAATTTACAAATATTAATGGGGGACTGGGTATTTTCGGAACGCTTAATTCAACATATATCAATGTTCCGATCAAACCGGAATATATTGTGAAATACGGTTACAAAGCGTTTTAAATTTTTGGTTGGATTAAAAGTTGTTTTATATTAGCCCAACGCTTAACAGAGTATGTCAATCAAAGTTAAGAGCAGTTCTGGTCTTAAATCTCTGTCTTTATTACCGGGTTTTTGCTAAAGTGATGGGGATCAAATAATTATCTCAGCGAATCCTTTATTTTCTTTTTAAAGATTCTGTTCAAAGGAAAGCCTCGGCTGGTAATTCCTTTGCATAGAGAATGACAGAGGGAGCGTTTTAACGCTCCCTTTGTTATTTTACAAGCAACTTCTGGTGTCCGAAAATGACAGTTAAAAAATGCCATATTATTGCTTTGGTCTCGTTGTTGATGCTTTATGGTTGCTCGTCTTCTCCCCGATTTACGACTGATAAATCGAGGTTCGAAAAAAAATCGAATACGAGATTTGAAGATCGTTCAGAATATGCAAATGCCAAGGCTCTGGAAACAATAGTTGGCGTGGCTTCTTATTATGCGGATAAATTTCACGGACTTATTACGTATAACGGAGAAGTTTATGATATGTATGGATTGAGCGCCGCACATCCTTCATATCAGATGGGAACAGTGGTTCGCGTGACAAATCTATCCAATAACAAAAGTGTAGTAATAAAGATTAATGACCGAATGCCTCTACGCCCGGACAGGATTATTGATCTTTCTCTCGGTTGTGCGATGGAACTTGATATGGTAAATGCAGGTATTATGGAGGTGAGAGTTGAGGTGCTTGAGTGGGGAAAAGGGAAAAAATAAAAAAGTCTGCACCCTTCTGAGCACTTTTTCATCATATCTATTGTTAATAGTACGGGTACCAAAATATGACAATTAAAAAAATATTACCTGTAGTCGGCGGGGCCATGCTTGGATTTGCGTATTACTATTTTATTGGCTGCAGAAGCGGTTCCTGTCCAATTTCGAGTAATCCATACGTATCCACAATTTATGGCTCGCTTTTAGGTCTAATTTGGGTTATTCCATTCAATAAGAAAAAGAAAGAGAAGACAAATTAGTTTTACAGATTAGCAAATAATTCTTAACTTGAAAACGATAAAAAAGAGGAAAAAATGGCAGAGAAAAATCATGTGAAGAAAAATAAATTCGGCGGAATTTCGAAAAAACATAGAAGCTGGATATACACCGGTTTTTTTGTTGGAGTAATTTTATTGCTATTCATATTCAATAACTCGGATTATCTGTTCGGAAGAAGTGAAGAAAACGGCCCTTATCCGCCAAATTATATTCCGGCATCTCAAAAATCCACCGCACTTGCACCGGATTTTACATTACCCACATCTGACGGCAAGGTAATAACGCTGTCTGATCTTAAAGGAAAAGTTGTGATAATCGATTTCTGGGCGACCTGGTGTCCTCCTTGCCGCAAAGGAATCCCGGATTTGATTCAGCTTAAGAAAAAATACGGAGCAAAAGGTTTTGAAATAGTAGGTATATCTGTTGATACAGACACCAAAGATGAGGTAGTTCCGTTTATTAAAGATTGGAAAATAAATTATCCTGTTGTTTACGGGAATATGAATGTATATCAGCAGTATGGCGGAATTCGCGCAATTCCCACCTCATTTGTTATTGATAAAAAAGGAAAGATCGTTGCTACCTATGAAGGTCTGATTCCGGTGGAGACTTACGAAAACCATATTAAAAAATTAATGTAGTTAATAAATCTCCTCCATAAAAAAACCCCTCTTAGCAGAGGGGTTTTTTGTTTTAGCGGAGCCAAATTAATGATCGTGATCAAAATCCTGATGAAGGTTTTCTCTCACATCTAAATAATCGGCAAACTGCAGAAGCAGATCCCACGAGTAAATCCCGAAATTATAACCGTCTTTCCATTGAATCTGTATGGCATAATTTCCAACCATTTCAATTTTTTCGATCTCATATGCCCGGGGAGTAAGGGGCGCCCGTTTCGGCGGAGCATAATGTTTCCATAATATTGTTTCTCCCTTATTGCCTGCATCCGGAGTTTCATCTCTTAGAAATTTCAAGGGATACTTTATTGTTTTACCGTTATCCCATATTATCTCAATATTTTCCTGCTGATTCAATTTTATTTTTACCGGTGTTGCCATTTACGTTCCTTCCTTTTCCCACTGAAAAATATGAATTAGTAAGGTGACAAGAAAATCTAAAAAATCCGTCGGATTCCCGATGACAAGATATTTCAAGTATTACAATCTATAACGCAGACCACTGTAAATCATTCTCCCGTTTACCGGCCCCCAAATTAAGGATGCATCAAAATATTTTCCGGTCGGATTTATCGGATCGATAATCAGATTTTCTTGACGGTAATCAGAAAGATTCTCAATACCGAGATAAATTTCAAAATTTTCGGCAAATGTTCTGGTGACTTGTATATTCATAATTACAAATGATGGAGATTGCTCAACGGATTGAAGTCCGGCCGGATTCGATGATGTTGATGGAACCCTTTTAGGACCAAACCATGTTACAGTTAGATCATACGCCATACTTGGATTGCTGTCATCGTCCTTTTCAGTTGTATAAGCCAAATTAATTAAAGCGCGGTGTTTAGAACTGAGGGCTCTCTGCAGCCAGATATCATTCAGACTATGCTTCACATCCAGAAAACGGTATGCTAATCTTGTCTCAAGCCGCTCCAACGGCGACATATTCAATTCAATCTGGGCGCTATTGGAATATGCTCCATTCGGGACAGAAGAAAACATTATTGATTGAGGATTAGAATCGAGATCGGCTCTTGTGAAGTTTTCAAAATCCGTGCGGTATAGATCAATTGAAATTGTTCCTTCGCGGTAATCGTAATAAAAATAATGAGTCAGATTAAGACCGTAATTCCATGCTTTTTCCAGCTGAAGACCATATCCGTAATTAGTTGTGGAATTAATTATAAGATCTCTGGAACTGGCAAACAGCGACGAATGCTCTGCAAAGATATTTGATTCTCTGAAACCCCGGCCTAATACTCCGCGAATTACCCAATCTTCCGAAGGCGCATATCTAATATGCAAGCGCGGGGTCAAGTTAAATCCAAAATGATTATGATAATCGCCCCTTATACCGGCCACAGCCGAGATGGATTCACCGTCATTATATGTGTATTCAAAAAAAGCGCCGGGGATTCGGCTAACTCGGTTAAAATCCCGTTTCATAAACCGTTCGCTGTATTGATCGAACAGAAAACTGAATCCGGTCCTGAATTTATGCAGACTGGAAATAAAATCAGATTGATAAATAAAATTCAGATAGCCGGTTTTTTGATTACCCCTGTAATCGCGGATTCCAAATAAAGATGTGCTCTTGTAGCTGTTTAAAGACCACTGAATTCCGAAAGACTTAAATTCTTCATCCGGCAAAACGTAGCCATGTTTACCGTAAACATATATCTGTTCGGCATCTGTTGCATATTTATAGGAGTTGACGTTAAAAGAACCGCCATCTTTAGAATCGTTTACATATTGAAACCCAAGCTGACTTTCCCAACCGTTGTCAAAAACAAACTGCCAGCGCTGCATCAAATTGAAAATCGAGAAAGCAGGCATATCCGTAAATTGATCATTGTTCAGATCGAACTTGCTCTGCCGTGTGCTTGCATGAAATAATGTTACGAATGAAATTTTATCATTTAGCCGATATTGGTAGTTGATATTGCCTTCAAATCGTCTGTCATAGTCTCCGTACAGATTAACATAAAATGGTTTTTCATCAACCTCATGAGGTTGATGTAAGACAACGTCAATTTGGCCGGTGATCGACTCAAATCCGTTGACAACCGAACCAATGCCCTTAGCAACATTAATGGTTTTGACCCACGGTCCCGGAATAAAGGTTAAGCCCACATTTGACATCAAGCCGCGTATGTACGGCAACGCTTCAAGAGTAGATTGAGTATAGATTCCGCTCAGTCCAAGCATTTCAATGTGGCGTGCACCTGTAATTGCGTCTGTGAATGAGACATCTATCGAAGGATTAGTTTCAAAACTTTCCGAAAGAGTGCAACATGCGGCCTTCTTCAATTCACCGGTTGTTATTACACTTTTATTCTCAATGCTTATATAATCGCCATACGTTGATTTTTTTTGTCCAACAATCTCAATGTCCCCAAATTGAATGTCTTTCTGTCTTAATACAATTTTTAGGTTTTGTTCTTTTTCGATGGATAAGGTATCCGAGGTATAGCCAACCATTGTGAATACAAGCCGGTTAGATTGCTTCACAATAGGAATTTTGAAGACTCCATTTTCGCGGGTTGAAGTCCCTATCTCAGTTTCCAGCCAGTATACATTTACTCCAACCAGAGATATGAGTTTACCGGAACTGTCTTTTTCAAATACGGTTCCAGTTAAATATTCTTGCGCTACAAGAATTGGAACATGGACAAGAATCCAAACAAAAATTATTTTTTTGATCATGATTAGTTTTCCCTTCACTGTTTTCGCAAATTAATGTGTCGGTTGACCATCTCTGTATAAACAGCATTTGGGAAGATTAGCGTAAACACTATCGGGGGCCTTGAATTTCTCTGTATCATGACCAATGGATGCAATCCGCCGTTGAAGAGAATCGAGTGTGATCTTGGATGAGAGAAAAGCGACTTTTACTATTTTAGCACCTTTATCCCACTTTGCAAGCTTCACTTCTTCTATTTTAAGTACCTTTTCTATACGGGATTTACACATGCCGCAGACCCCATCCACATTAAATTTAGCTTCGGTAACTTTATTATCCTGTGCTGATAAAACCGTATTCATGAAGAGTGCAATCGCAATTAAAATTGTTTTTTTCATCTTATTAATCTCCTGATTAAATAAATATGTATAACTCCGGATTATCCGAAATATGTCAAGAAATGGAGAGGAGATTAATCAAATAAGAAATGTACAGTTGGAAATACAAATTACTGAACCCTCGGGAAACTGATGCATCACAGGCGGGGATAATTGAATTGGGGCTTTAATTATATTGTTACGGAAATTATAATTTGGAAAAGAGGCGACAGGTGTGTAATTAATTTTTTGTACTGCAGTTGGTTTTTGAGAATCACTAATTCTAACAAAAGAATAAATTGTTTCGCAGCAGTAAGCAACGGATTTAACGCTGCAGCAGTCCTCCGGCTCCTCGGTAGTATAACTTGTAGCCAAACTAACTGATTTAATTTCATTCCCGCAGTAGTGGGTTGCTATTGCGATACCTGTGTTTAGAAATAGATACCCAGCAATGAATAATATATAAAGTATTTTTTTCACAAATTAAATATAATGACTGATTGACTTTATTACCAACGTGTTATCAATATGTTTAAAAAAATCGGAGTGAAGGAGATGGAAGAAATCCTTCACTCCATCCTATAATCTATTTAATTTCCAAGAATAAGCGGTAATCCGTTTTTACCGCTTCCAATTACAACTATTTTTGCGTTGGTTGAATTGGCAAGTTTTTCTGTTGCTTCAATTCCTTTCCACTGAAGATAATTTTGACTTATTCCACGCGCTACAATCTCCTGAAAGTCGGCAATTCCTTTTGCTTCGATTCTTTTACGATCCGCCTCTTGCTCCTCTTTTTTCAGAACAAATTGCATTCTCTGACTTTCCTGTTCAGATTTTAATTTTTCCTCGATTGACGCGGTTAAGCCCGACGGTAAAATAATTTGTCTCATCGGCGCCGATTCAATTGTAATGCCTCTGGGTCCTACAAGTTTTTCCAATTCATCTTTCATTTCCGTAGCGAGTTGTTCACGTGACGCGGTGTATAATGCTTTTGCGTCATATCTGGATGTAACCCCGCGGACTACTGAACGGAATTGAGGGATAATAATGATCTCTTCATAATTTTCACCGACAGATTTATAAATTTTTGATGCGTTATCCGGATCGAGGCTGTAGAGCAAACTTATTTCGAGCTGAACGCTCATTCCTTCTTTTGAAGGGACGTTCATTGCCTCTTTCAATTCCTGGGTTTTAATGCTGAACTTAACGACATTTGCCAGCGGATTGACAAAATTTACCCCGGATTTTAAAGTAGTTGTGCTTACGCTCCCGAGAAAATCCACAACTCCAACCGTTCCGGCCGGGACGACCGTGAATAATTGAATGAAGGAGAGAATTCCACCTATTGCAATCCCTATGAGAGAAAATTTAGCTTCTTGGATTTTTCCGCTTTTTTTAGAATTGAAATAGACGGTGATCGATCCAATCAATAATATAAGAGCTACTAAAAATAACATACTGCCTCCTGGTTCTTTTATTGTAATATATACGTAAGATAAGAATTATGCGGGCAACCTTGAAACATAAACGCCATTTAATTAAAAAAACTGCGGAAACTATACGATATGTGCAATTAAAAATTATTGACTGTACTTATTGAAATCGGGAATGGATTTATTTTGACGGGCTATGATTGTTAAATCGTTTAAATAAAGATCAGTCGGGAAAATCGATTTTAAATTCTGTTCCGCTGTTGCTATTTATTGTAAAATTTCCCCGCATCTGCTCAGACATCATTTTAACCAATTTCAAGCCAAGTGAGTTTGATAAGGCAGCATTATATTCTTCGGGAAAGCCAACGCCGTCATCTTTGACAGTTAATCTGTAGTTGTCAGTTTCTTTATAAAGCCGGATCTGTACAATTCCGTTTTGATTAGACGGGAAAGCATATTTAAAAATATTGCTTAAAAGTTCGTTGATAATCAGTGCTATTGATATTGCTTTTTCCGTTCCGAATTTAATGGCGGGATTAATATCAAGATCTATTAATATGTTCGCTGAAGTATTAATATAACTCGATTGTATATAGCTTATAAGTCTTTGTACGTAACTATGAATATCCACTTCACTAAG
Source organism: Ignavibacteriae bacterium HGW-Ignavibacteriae-3 (assembly GCA_002839795.1). Taxonomy (GTDB): domain Bacteria; phylum Bacteroidota; class Ignavibacteria; order Ignavibacteriales; family Melioribacteraceae; genus Fen-1258. Next base: position 24,980 of record PGYS01000007.1, read on the forward strand.
CGTCTCCGATTGGTAGAGTTTCTCATGAATCAGAGCCATAGATTTAATTCTATTTTGGCATTCCAGAAAAACTTCCGTTACTTTCGGATCATTAACAAGGTCGGCCTGCAGATAAAGCAAATTGGAAACAGTCATGAAATTATTTTTTACCCTATGATGAATCTCCTTCATAAGGATATCTTTTTCATCAATTGTTCTTTTGAGGCGGGATTCCATTTCCACTCTTTCTGATATATCGGTAACATTTAAAATGATACCGCGAATAATGGGATCAGGAATCATATTCTTTCCGGAAGCCCGAATGTATGCCCACTCTCCGTTCTGTTTTAAAAATTGAAGTTCAATTATATTGACTGAAAATGGTTCCTTGGAAGCTCTTTTAAACAGATCCAAAGTTTTCTTCAGATTGCCAGGATGGATAAACTCAAAAACACTTCTTCCAATTAATTCACCAGGGGCATAACCGAAAATTCTGGTTACGGACGGGCTTTCATAAATAATAATTCCTTTGGTATCTACAACTGTAACCGCGTCCACAGAATTCTCAATATATAATCTGAATTTTTTCTCTTCAACGCTCAGTTTGGCATTTGCTCTGGCCTCTTCTTCAACTCTTCTTTTATACTCAGTGTATTTTACAGTTTGCCCCACGAGTGCAATTAATATGGGTCCCAATATGCCTGCAATAAAAATCGCATCGATAGTTCCGATTAAGATTAAATCTGCGGACCAATAATTCCACCAGATAAAACTCTGAATGCTGTTCATAATAAATGCAAATAACACAGCCGAGAATATGGTCCCTGCCAGTAATTGCCACTTTTTTAATGAAAAAAGGGAATAGAAAAGTTTGAGCAGCTTTTCTTTGTATAAGAATTTGTCGAATGGAAAACGCACATAGTTCTCATTAATTAGAATACACTACTACATTATCGCGTTAGCCAAATGAATATTAAGGGTATGTTGGCGCTAAGAGATATTCTCCAATATCAAAAAGGGACGTATTTTTGTTGTCCCTCTTTGGTTGATAGCAATATACTAAAAAGTGTCTTTTATCAGAGCGACATTGACGATTTTATCAATTTAGGAACCGGAGTTTTTTTGTTAGATAAATTTATAGCTCTTTTCAATTGTATTTTTACCTTATCAACTTTTTCTTTTTTGTCGGTAAGAATTTCGGCAATTATTTCGCCCTTTTTAATTTTATCTCCGATTTTTGGATAGAAAATAATTCCTGCTTTCGGATCAATTTTATCGGCCATTGTCATTCTGCCTGCCCCGAGTTCCAATGATGCCATACCTATCTGGAAATTATCCGTAGACTCAAGATACCCCGACGATTCGGCAAAAATGGTCTCGCGGATCTTCGACTTAGTGTATTTATCGGGATGTTTAATCAATTCTGTATTGCCTCCCTGAAGTTTAACTATTTCCAAAAACTTATCGAACGCCTTGCCGCTGGAGACCATTTGCTTCGATATTTCAACTCCTTCCTGGATGGAGGATGATTTCCCTCCGAGGAAAATCATCGCCCCTGACAAATGAAAAGAAAGATCTCCGAGATTGCCCGGTGTGTCGCCCTGAAGAATTTTTATTGATTCATAAACTTCAAGCCAGTTGCCGATGTAATTGCCCAGGGGCTGATTCATATCGGTAATGAACGCTATTACTTTTTTCTTGAATGCTTTTGCTGTACGTGTCAGGGAATCGGCGAGGGCAAGAGCATCATCATATTTTTTCATAAAAGCACCCGAACCGGTTTTAACATCAAGAACAAGTCCGTCTATTCCTTCGGCAAGTTTTTTACTCATTATGCTCGCGGTAATCAGCGGAATTGATTCCACTGTAGCGGTTACGTCTCTTAATGAATAAATAAGTTTATCAGCAGGAGCTATCTCTTTTGTCTGTCCGGCGAGAACGGCACCGCATTTTTGTAAAACGGAAATATATTTGGGCAATCCGATGTTCGTTGTAAAACCAGGGATAGCTTCGAGTTTATCCAATGTACCCCCGGTATGCCCTAATCCGCGTCCGCTAATCATAGGAACTATTACACCCGCTGCTGCGGCAATCGGAGCCAATATAAGCGATGTTTTATCACCGACACCGCCTGTGGAATGCTTATCAATTTTTTTACCTTTGATCATATCAAGATTAATTACCCGGCCGCTGTATAACATGGATTTTGTAAGAGAGGCAGTTTCCTTTGCGTTGAACCCGTTGAGGTAGCCTGCCATAAGAAAAGCCGAAAACTGATAATCCGGAATTTTTCCCTTTGTGTAATCAGTAACCAGAAAATTAATTTCTTGTTCGGATAAAGTGTTATGTTCTCTTTTTTTCCTTATTAAATCGACTGTGTTCATTTATTCTCCATATAATTAAAAACCAAACGCAGATTGAGGTAGCAATATCAATTCTCAATTAACCGGCATTTATGATTCAAATTAAAACTATCATTGATTAAGTTAAAGGCCAAAAAGTCATTTCTTAATTGAATCTCAAGTTCAATTTCTATTAACTTACAATTAAAATTATAATCAAAATAGGACAGAGGCAAAAATGTTCGATTCTAATTACAGATTCACCTGTGTAGACCGTTTCCTAAAATATGTAAAATATGATACTCAATCGAATGAAGATTCTACTACTTTCCCCAGCGATCCAAAACAGCTTGAACTGAGCAAGGCTCTTGTAATCGAATTAAAGGAAATGGGATTGAATGATGCCGAAATGGACGAATACGGCTATGTCATGGCGACACTTCCGTCTAATTCACAAAAGAATGTACCGATAATAGGATTTATTTCGCACGTAGATACTTCCCCGGCAGTTACAGGCAAGGATGTTAATCCTGTAATTCACAAAAACTATCAGGGGGGAGACATTGTTCTTCCGGCCGATAAGTCTAAAATAATTGATGCCGCCGGCAATCCAGAACTTAAAGATATGATCGGTTTTGATATCATCACTACTGACGGAACAACACTTCTTGGAGCCGATGATAAAGCGGGTGTTGCAGAAATTATGGATGCAATGAATTATCTTATCACACATCCCGAAGTGAAACACGGTACTATCAGAATATGTTTTACACCTGACGAGGAGGTGGGACGCGGAACAGAGAAGTTCGACCTTAAAAAATACGGGGCTAAATATGCCTATACTATCGACGGATCCACGCGCGGTGAAGTAGAGACCGAAACGTTTAGCGCTGATGCCGTTGTTATTAAATTTAACGGGAAAAATGTACATCCCGGCTACGCTAAAGATAAGATGGTCAATGCGGTTAAAGTTGCTGCCCGGTTTTTAGAAATGCTCCCGAAAGATACTCTCTCCCCGGAAACAACTGAAAAAAGGGAAGGATATGTTCACCCCACTCAGATAAACGGAAACGAAACACAGACTGTCATTAAATTTATCATCCGGGATTTCGACGCAGCCAAACTGAAAGAGTATGAAAGTTTTTTGAAAGAACTCGGAGAAAAAACCGTTCTGCAGTTCCCGGAATCGGTTATGGAATTTGAAGTGATTGAGCAATACCGTAATATGAAATATGTTCTGGATCAGAATCCAATGGTGGAGGCAAATGCACTTGAAGCACTCAAAAGGCTCGGTATTAAACCGATTCAATCCGCGATCCGCGGTGGCACAGACGGTTCCCGTTTAAGTATTATGGGCCTGCCGACACCTAACTTATTTGCGGGCGGTCATAATTTTCACGGATTTCTGGAATATGTAGCTGTTCAGGATATGGAAGCCGCCGTGAAAATGATTGTAACATTGGCAAATGTCTGGGAGGAAAAATCATAACCGATAAAAACCTATAAACAAACTAAAATACTTTAAACGGCAGCTATCGAGTAGATAGTTGCCGTTTTTACTTCAAAGCCATTATGAAACAAAAACTGAACCAGGCGGCGAATATTGCTCTTGCCGTAAATATTTTTCTGTTTGTTATAAAATCAATTGCCGGGATACTCTCCAATTCAATAGCTGTAATTTCAGAGGCGCTTAATTCCTTTACTGATATTATAGTATCAATCGGAATTAAAGTTGCCGTAAAAGTCTCACGCGATAAACCGGATCAGAAACATCAGTTTGGCCATAATGCTGCTCAGCCCCTAGCGGCTTTTATGCTCGCGGTCTTTGCATTTGTTGTTGGAATAAACATTGTGGAAGAATCTGTAAAACGTTTAATCTCTCCTCAGGAAATTCATTCCATTCCTGCTGTATATATTGTCCTGATAGTTAATATCATAATAAAAGTAACGTTAAACCGTTATCAGGTCAGAATAGCAAGGATCTTTAATAGTCCGGCGATACGCGCCGCGTCAGTTGACAGTTTAAATGATGTGCTTGCTTCTTCCATTGCTTTGATAGGAGTGGTTGGCGCAGCATTTGATTTCAGCATAATTGACAGTATCGCGGGAATCATGGTTGCGATGTTTATTTTCAAGTCCGGTTATGAAGTCGCAAAAGAAAATCTGGATTATCTGATGGGACGGTCTGCGGACGGAAAGATTACGGAAAAGATTAAAGAAATTACACTTAATATTAATGGAGTTATGGGAATCAATGATCTCCGTTCGCATTATGTAGGAGATAAATTCCATATTGAAATTCATATAGAAGTAGACAAGGATTGTTTAACCTCGGTGTCACACAATATCGGTACCGATGTTAAATACGCTCTTGAAAAGATGGAAGAAGTTCAAACCGTCTTTGTTCATGTTGATCCCGTGTAAATAATCTGAAAACATAGCCTTTATTCCTTTTCTGAATTGCTCCGTTTAAATCCGCTTTCAATAATTATTTTGTATTTTTCAAACCGAAATTAATAGAGAACAAGATGGATGAAATAAAAAAACTTACTCTTTTAAACGCATTAGAATTAAGCACGCAAAATTTCCCGGATCGCCCCGCGGTTTCATTTGTAGATCAGCCTAAAATTACATACCGCGAATTCAAGTCCAAGGTTAATTCCATTTCAACATTTTTAAAGGATGAAGGTGTAATTGCCGGTGATAAAGTTGCGATACTGAGCGAGAATCAGCCGAACTGGGCAATAGTCTACTTTGCAATAACAACTATGGGAGCCATTGCCGTTCCGGTGATGACCGAATTCCACTCTTCCGAAGTACATCATGTTCTCCGCCATTCGGAAAGTAAGGCAATATTTGTTTCAGCTAAATATTTTAGCAAGGTTGAAGACGTGGAGAACGACTCGTTTCATGTAAGAATTTTAGTTGATGATTTTACAATTATTCCGCCGAACACGAAGAATGATATACTCAAAGATGTTATAACGGGAGGAAAAAAGGAATTTGCTAAAATTAAGGAAGCTGCATTCAAATTTGTAGGATTGATACCGGGTGAAGTTGAAGAGGACACACCGGCTCTGATCCTTTACACAAGCGGAACAACCGGTCATTCGAAAGGGGTAGTATTAACTCACAAAAATATTGTGTCGGATGCGCTGTCAACACTTAACATGGTTCACGTGGATTCCAATACAAGAATGCTCTCTATGCTTCCTCTCTTTCACACTATTGAATCTACCCTGGGTCTTGTTGTTCCGATTATGAGAGGCGCATCGGTAACTTACCTTGATAAACCGCCGACAGCAGCCGCGCTCTTGCCTGCGCTTTTAAAAGTTAAACCAACTGTGATGCTGGCTGTCCCTTTGATTATTGAAAAAATATATAAAGCTAAAATATTTCCGGAATTCAATAAAAAAGCTGTTGTAAGGGGATTATATAAAATTCCGGCTATAAGAAAAAAATTGAATAAAATAGCCGGCAAGAAACTGATGCAGACATTCGGCGGTGAATTGCAGATGTTCTGTATCGGAGGCGCGTCACTTTCTGCTGAAGTTGAAAAATTTCTGATGGAAGCTGAATTCCCGTACGCCATCGGTTATGGTTTAACAGAAACTTCACCTCTTGTAACCGGCACTGGTCCCGAAGGAGTACGTCTTCGATCGGCAGGGAAGGTTATGAAGTGGATGCAGGTAAAAATTGATAACCCGGATCCACGGAATGGCGAAGGGGAAATCTTAATAAAAGGCCCGAACGTTATGAAGGGATATTATAGAGATCCCGAAAAAACCAAGGAAGTTTTTACGGAGGACGGATGGTTTAAAAGCGGTGATCTTGGAGTAATTGATAAGGACGGATATCTTTTTATTAAGGGGAGATTGAAAAATGTTATCATCGGTTCAAACGGAAAAAACATTTATCCCGAGGAAATAGAATCGATCATTAACGAGTTCCCTTATGTGCTTGAATCGCTTATTATTTTGAGAGGAGATCAGCTTATTGCCAAAGTATTTCTTAATTATGATGAAATCGATAATGAATATAAAATAGAAAAGCTTACTGAAGAAAAAGCCCGCGAGATAAAGAATAGAATTATGTCTGAACTTCTTATACAGATTAATGAGCGAGTAAATACTTTTTCGAGGATAACTAAACTGGTAGAACAGCGTGAGCCGTTCGAAAAAACCCCGACTCAAAAAATTAAACGGTATCTTTACGATGAATAAATCTTGCTGCTGTTTGATGGTAAAATCCGGCTTATAATTTGGGACGTTTTTTTGCAGGAATGCCGGCTACTATCAACTCATAAGACTGGTCAATCCACTTCAGAATTTCTTTGTCGGGAACGGTCCCGTCCAGCTGAACACTATTCCAGTGAATCTTATCCATATGATATCCCGGGGTTACGGCACTGTGCCTTTCCCGTAATTCTACTGCGAGCTCCGGTTCGCACTTAAGATTTATGAAAATCGGCAGTTTTAGACTAACCAGGCAGAACATTTTATTCATAACTTTGAAAACAAGTACATCATTTCCGAAAGGGAATCCTTCGGTTACTGCATCCTTTTTGAGACAATGTTTGCGAACTTTTTCTATGTTCATTATTGTTCTATCTCTAAATACGCCATAAATTTAACACTATTTTTGTGAAACTAAACTGTTATTTTGGTGTAAGACAATCCAAACCTATGGGATCGGAAAACAAATGAAGAAAGCGTTTACTCTAATTATTCTATTTCTGTTCACAGTTGTTAACAGTGCTCAGAATCCAAGCGAAGTTCTATCTAAAGATCATTCAATAGATTCTAATAAAGTCATATTGCCTGACGCGACATATAAACTTGTAAGCCAGGTTATTACAAACTTTCTTTCAAGTTATCATTATAAAAAGCAGCCGCTTAATGACTCGCTCTCGGCTTTTATTTTCAAGGAATATTTGAATACTCTGGATAACAGCAAGCTCTATTTTTTGAAAAGTGATGTCGATAAGTTTGAACAATATATTAATGAGTTTGATGATTTCCTCAGAACCGGAAATCTGGACCCTGCCTTCGAAATATTTAATGTTTTTAAGATGCGTCTCTCCGAGAGAATAAAATATATTGATTTTCTTCTTAAGCAGGATATGGATTTCAATACAGATGAATCATTCACACCTGACCGCACAAAAGCAGACTGGGCTGTGTCCGTTGAGGATTTAAATGAATTATGGCGGCTGAGGATTAAAAATGATGAGTTAAATCAATTACTTTCCGGAAAAGAATTGAAGGATATTCCCGGCATATTAACCAAGCGTTACCATAATTATCACAAAATTATTTTACAGTACGAAGCTGAGGATGTTTTTTCCCTCTTTATGAATTCTTTTACGCAGGTTTACGATCCTCACACAGATTATTTTTCGCCTTCAAATTCAGAGAATTTTGCAATCGCAATGAAACTTTCACTTGAAGGAATAGGCGCAACATTGAGACAGGACGGTGATTATACTACTGTAGCTACAATTGTTCCGGGCGGCCCGGCTTACAAGAGCAAGCTTATTCATGAGGAAGACAGAATAATTGGGGTTGCACAGGGTGAAGAGGGGGAAATGGTCGATGTAATTGGCTGGCGACTTGATGACGCAATTCAGTTGATAAGAGGTAAAAAGGGAACAATTGTCAGGCTTCAGCTCTTAAGGGCAAAGGACGGACCGAATCCACCCCCGGTTGAAATTAAAATTTTGCGCGAGGAAGTAAAACTTGAGGAACAGGCAGCCAAAGATGAGATTATAAACGTACAAGAAAAAGGTACAAATTTTAAATTCGGTGTTGTTAAGCTCCCGTCATTCTATACAGATTTTGAGGGACAGCAAAAAAGAAAACCTGATTACAGAAGTACAACCCGTGATGTGAAAAAGATATTAAACAAATTCAAAGAGGAAAAGGTTGACGGTGTTATTCTTGATCTGCGGAATAACGGCGGCGGTTCGCTTCAGGAAGCTATTCAACTCACCGGATTGTTCATTAAAGAGGGTCCAGTTGTTCAAGTTAGAAACTCTGCCAACAATGTTGAAATAGACAAGGACCAGGACCCGGAAATAGTATACGATGGACCATTAACAGTAATGATTAACCGGTTCAGTGCCTCAGCATCAGAAATTTTTGCGGCTGCTATTCAGGATTACGGACGCGGATTAATAGTCGGCTCTAATTCATACGGTAAAGGCACTGTTCAAAATATGATAGATCTTAACCGTGCAATTACTATCGGCAATAAAAAATTGGGACAGCTTAAATTAACAATAGCCAAGTTTTACAGAATTACAGGAAGTACCACTCAGCTTTTAGGGGTTAAACCGGATATCAGTTTTCCTTCGCAATTTATAAGTAAAGAGTTTGGTGAGGGCGGTCAGGAAAGCGCATTACCCTGGGATCAGATTCCCGCAACACAGTTTAACAGATATTCCGATCTTCCAAAATCAATTTCTCTTCTTGAAACAAATCATAATGAACGCATAAAGAATGATCCAGAATTCCAGTATTTATTAGAAGATATCCAGGAGTACAACAGAAACCGGAATAGAAAAGAGATATCATTGAATGAGGCTGTAAGAAAAAGAGAGCGTGACGATGCGGAGGCAAAAAGAAAGCAACGGGAGGAAGAGCGTGCAAAATCTCTGGGTATTAAATTAGAAGAAAAGAAGGAAGTTGATCCGCCGGCAAGTAAGATAAGTGATTATGAATTAAAGGAGAGCGGAAGGATTTTAGCTGATCTAATTTTATCAAAGGTTGGATAAAATATCTATTCCACTTTAGTATAAGAAAATAAAGTCTTTACAAAACGACAGATCAATGAAAACTAATGCCATAAGGATATTAGAATCCAAAAGCATTCCTCATACGACAATCGAATACGAATCATGCGAAGATGAAATAGACGCAATCTCGGTAGCTCATAAAATCGGCGCCGAGCCGGAAATGGTTTTCAAAACTCTTGTTGCCAGAAATGAAAATAACGATTTTCTGGTTTTTGTCATTCCAGGAAACTTCGAACTCAATCTGAAAAAAGCCGCCTCTGCCAGCGGAAGTAAAAAAGTTGAATTAATCAAAGTAAAAGAACTGCAGCCGTTAACCGGATATATAAGGGGCGGGTGTTCGCCGATAGGGATGAAAAAATTATATCCGACATTTATCGATGAAACTGCACAACTTTACGATAATATTTACTGCAGCGCCGGGGTCCGGGGAATGCAGGTTAATTTATCTCCTGCTGATCTGGCTGCTTTAATAGAGGCCGAATTCACCGATATTATCTGATATTGGTCATCTTTGGCGGTTATATAGAATTTTCTTAAATTTGCACTCAAAATTAAGGGAGAAAAGCAATGGCAAAAACCCAGTCATTCGGAGACAAGGCAAAAGGTAAAGTTAAATCGACGGTTGTGAATGTAAAGTTTATAAAGACAGTAAAAACCGGTAACAGCTATAAATTTCATGAGAAGTTTGTAAAGTTGGACGATATTAGCAAAGTAACAACGCTTAAATAAAACTTTCCTGCCGCAAAAAAGAGGCTGTCTCAAAAGTAATCATTCAAAAATAAATCTGCGAAAATCCGTTCAATCTGTGTTATCCGCGTTCTATTTTTAACTTAACAAGTACTTATGAGACAGCCTTTTTGTTTTAAAACCAATAGTTAATAACTAGTCAGATACAACCTCAATAGCAGGATTGACTTCGCGTCTTAACAGATTTTCGATTGCAACGAGAGTGCCTCTGATTGAGCTGGGACAGCTCCCACAGGCGCCCTGATAGCGTATTTTAAGCGTCAGTCCCTCCATTCCGGTAACCTCAAGTCCGCCGCCGTCTCCCGCGAGAGCAGGGCGTACACGCTGGTCAAGAATTTCATTTACCTTTTTCAGAAGAACGGTTTCCTCCTCTGAGGATACCTGAGGTGAAACGTTTTCTGCAGGAATTAAAGATTTGTCGAAATTCTTTATGAATTCTACGAACGGGCGCTGAATAAGTCCCCAGGCAACTTTAGCTTCTTTCTCGATTGTGATAAATTTATCCATGTAGAAAACAGAAACCACTCCGGGAATTTCAAATATTCCCGATGCAAGAGGATCGTTTGCGGCCTCTTCTTTAGATTTAAAATTCCTGGTCTCTTTAATTAAAAGTTTTTCATTTATAACAAATTTAAGGGCCTGTGGATTTGGCGTAAGGTCCACATCTTGAACCTGTAACATATTTTTCTCCTTTTTATTCTAAACCGAAAAAAAACCGGAATAGTTCTAAAACTCAAAAACTGATACACCGCAACAATATCAAAAATTGGCCTGTGATTCAAGGACAGGAAGCATTGATTTAGACTCCGAACTGCTGAAAATGGTGGCCGGCAGGTTTATACATCAGCCGTGCCCACTCTTCTTTACCCAACTCTTTTGAATTTTAGAGTGACAACTTCTCAATCCTGTCATTTATTTAAATTAATGTCTCTTCCTGAAATAAAGATTTCATCATGCGAGTTCCAAAAAAATTAATCTAATTATTTCTTTCTCCCTTTTGGGGTGGATTTTATTTTTTTGTTATACTCTAACGAACTGTTTATCCAGAAGTCGAAATCTTTCTTCTTTGTGAAACCATCGCTGTTGACGAAAACAAATCCCTTCATAGGACGTTTTGTAAAATCCATTTCTCGGCAGCCTTTCATCTCCAGCGCCGATTCATAAATCTCCGGGTCAATTCTGCACATTAGATCGTCTTTCAGAATGCCGACGCACATTTTGCCGTTTACCATAAATGTAAGTCCGCCCATCATTTTCTTCTCTTCGATATTTCTTATGCCGGCGAAAGCGGCCCTGACTCTGTTTGCAAGCATTTCATCGTACGCCATTATTTGTCCTTTCTATTTTAATTATAAAAGGATTTTTACCTGTTGTTAATAAGCAGAACGAATTCGCCTTTGAGATTTTTAGATTCTACAATTTTAAGAATTTCTGAGGCTTTACCCCTGTAAAATTTTTCGGAAGGAAGTGTGAGGTCGAATGCAACGACTGTCTGACAGGATGAACCGAATATTTTAGAAATGTCGGTTAAAATTGCTTTTAACCTGTATGGGGTTTCCATTAATACGATCAGCTCTTTTATATTTTTTAATTTAGACAGTTCGGTTTTGCGCAGCTCTTTTTTGGGAGAGAGCCATCCGGCATAATAGAATCTATCAAGATTAAATCCGGATCCCACTAAGGCAGGCATCAGAGAACTGGCGCCGGGAACCGGTACTACCTCAACATTTGTGTTAATACACATCTGCACAAGAAGATGTCCCGGATCGGAAAAAAGGGGAGTGCCGCAATCAGAGATTAAAGCCGCTGATTTTCCGGAAGAGATTATTTCGAAAAGTTCGCGGGATGATTCCTCCCGGTTGTGCTCATTTAGAGAGAACAGTTCTTTTTCAATTTTAAATCGGGATAATAGGCGGCGGGCTTCTTTAAATTCCTCGCAGATAATAAAATCAACTGTTTTGAGAATCTCCAAAGCCCTGAGAGTTATATCTTCGTAGTTACCAATCGGTGTTGAAACTATGTATAGTCTATTCTGATTTGTCATGCTGAACTCGTTTCAGCATCTAAATACCATTCTTTTGCTAAATCAATCCATTCCGGGTTCTGAGTCTCTATCAAGTTTATTTTCCATTGTCTGTGCCAATTTTTTAATTGTTTTTCTCTTCGGATGGCGGAATTAATGTCATTTGAAGTTTCAAAAAAAATGAGTTTATGAAGTTTATATCTCTTAGTAAAACCATCGATCAATTCCATCTTATGCTCATAAACGCGTCTTTTTAAATCATTGGTGACGCCGATGTAAAGAGTTCTTGAATTATTAGTCATTATATAAACGTAATAATTTTTCATAATCAAGACCCCGAAACAAGTTCGGGGTGACAACGCAAACGATTAAATCTTTAGTATACTTTTAATTTTTTTACTGCAACGGCATTGAGAGTTTTTGTGTCTCTGTGTTTTGGTTCTAAAACGGATTTTTCAGTTCGTCTGCAAGTTTTGCAAGCTCAACAACTTTTTTCTGTCCGGTTTTTCTGTTTTTCAGCTCAACCTTGCCGTCTTTCAGATTCTTCTCGCCTACAATTACCTGCACGGGGAATCCAAGGAGATCCGCGTCATTAAATTTAAACCCGGCGCTTGCATCCAATCGATCATCGAACAACACTTCGTATCCTTCGGCGATCAGATCGATATAAATACGCTCGCAATTTTCGGAAACCAATGCGTTTTTCATATTCAATCCTATCAGATGAATATCGAACGGGCTGAGAGGTTCCTTCCACACTATACCTTTTTCATCATAATTCTGTTCTATAAAACAGGCAAACACACGATCGACTCCAATTCCGTAACTACCCATAACCACTGGTTTCTCTTTTCCGTTTTCATCAAGAAAATTAACCCCAAGCGCTTCAGAATATTTTGTGCCGAGTTTGAAAATATGTCCAAGCTCAATTGCCTTAAAAACTTCGAGAAGTGAACCGCATCTCGTACATTTTTCGCCGCTCTCAGATGTCCGCAAATCAAAATACTCGATCTTAGGGACGTCGCGTTTTAAATCCAGTCCGCCGATATGAAAATCATTTTTATTTGCCCCGCTGTATAAATTATTACCGTCTGCCAGAAGTGCATCGGCTAAAACTCTGTGAGGAAAACCGATCGGGCCAATTGATCCTGCGTCCGCTCCGGAGATTTCTTTAAGCTCATCGGGATGAGCCGGTCTTACAACGCCTCCCAGCACTGATCCCAATTTTGTTTCATTAACTTCATCGTTGCCGAGCATCAACACGAGTACCGGCTGGCCGTCATGAATATAAATTCTTGATTTGGCGGTTTCACTTTCGTCAATTTTTAAAAACTCGCACAGTTCATCTATCGATTTCACATCGGGTGTTGAGATATCATAAACTGCTTTGCTTTCTACATGATGTTTTGCGGGTTCGGCAACCGACTGAGCAACTTCTGCGTTTGCGGCATATCCGCACTTTTCACAGTAGGCTACAGTATCTTCACCTGCGGAACTCTTAACCATGAATTCTTCCGATTTGCTTCCGCCCATTGCGCCGCTGGAAGCGCCTACTATAAAATAATTCAAGCCGCATCTGTCGAAAATTGCTCGGTACGCTTTATCGTGAAGCGCATATCCAACATCGAGCCCATCGTTATCTTTATCAAGAGTATAAGCGTCTTTCATTATAAATTGTCTTCCGCGTATAACTCCGCTGCGGGGACGAGGTTCATTTCTGAATTTTGTTTGGATTTGATACCAGATCTGCGGCATATCTTTATACGAAACTATGGAGCCTTTTGCATGATAAGCTACAATTTCTTCATGCGTCGGGGCTAAAACATAATCACGGTTCTTAATGTGAAATAAAATATCGCCGAAAGCCTCGACTCTTCCTGTCTGTTCCCAAATTTCTTTAGGGTTAAGTCCCGGAAAATGAAACTCCTGACCGCCGATTGCGTTCATTTCCTCGCGGATAATTTCCATGATCTGTCTTAACACTTTATATCCAAGCGGAAGCCATGTATAAATTCCGGCCGATACCTGCCGGATTAATCCTGAACGGATCATTAAAATATGGCTGGGAATAGAAGCTTCAGCAGGAACTTCTTTTAATGTCGGTATAAATGATTTGCTTAGTCTCATTAGTTGTATGTTTTGTTATTAAATGATTGGCAAAGATAAGAAATGAATATGCGAATAGAAAAGAATGAAAACCGGGACCTCTGAATTTCTAAAAGATTCTTTATAAACTAAATTATTGTTGTTGCAAGTTTATAAAAAATATTACACTTTACTCCGGGGAATTAAACTATCTATCCAACTAAACTCAAGGGGGTTCATATGAACCGAGTTATTTTTAAAAGCAGTTCATTCATTCATTCATTCATTTATAATTCTTGCTTTAATTTTTCTTTTTAATTCCTGTGCAGACAAAAAGCCCAGCGAGCCAGCCGAACTGCAGATGGAAACTACTTTGTCGAAATCCGTTAACACCAACTCAAGTGCAAGTTTCAGTGTAACCTCCGATTCAAATAAAATTAAGGATAAGGATAAAGACGGAAAAAAAGGTGGAATTGGACCTTATCGCCTAGAATCGGGATGGAAATATGAAACAGAATATGTTTTTGACCGCTATGAAGCAAATGGTGAATTTGGGATATGGCCTACAGAATATAGACAATATGCCGGTAGTTCGGGGAATCCCAATAGAATCACGAAGCTAAATGAATTGAAGTCAAAGTGGGGGTTTAACTATATTGCGGCGAACATTGGTGATGCACAGAATGTTACAGCAATAGTTAACGCAGGTTTTCCAATAACTTCGAACTACATGGCATTGGTTGATGCGAACCAATCTGGATTAAATGCGATTATGAATATGCAATATGGTTCTTTTTGGTCTTATTATATTGATGAACCATATTCAAGAATTACTAATAGTCCACCACTCCCGAAAATAACTCAAGCACAATTTCAAAATGCACGAAATGTTTCGAAACAATATCATCCAAATTCAAATTTTATTTTTGGAGAAACCGATCAAGTTAAAGCTGGTTATTACACTGATAATCCCTATTTTCTTGCAGAGCAATACCACATAAACTACTATCCAACTAATGTAGATTTTGCAATGTGTGCTAAATATGATGACTTATTAGGAAGAATCGATCAAAGAACATTATGGGATGGTTTTATAGCTAAGTACAGTAATAAATTCAAACCTTGGATATCTGCCGATGAAGATATAAATGAGTTTAGAAATCTATTAGGTACTTGTAGAGACAATAATTTAGCCCCTTGGTTTTTTCAAGCGCAGGATGGGACTGATAATACCGACCAAATAATAGCCAGTTACTGCCAAGCCGCATGGTTAGAAGGTCTTTTAAGGAGGTATGATAAACTATTTTTAGTAACATATCGGTGTCTTCTTAATCATATTCATGATCCCAATAATCCAGACAATTGTATTTGGGAAGAATATGATAGATCTTATCAAGGAACAGTCCAACGATAAAATTAAATTTACATTCATCTTGTAGATAGAATTTTAAAATAATACGCTCATTTTTAGAGGCGGATTATTAAATATATAAATATGCTGGAGAATTAAATGAAGAAAATATTGATAACTCTTTTAGTTTCTCTTGTCCCAATATTAGAAATTACAATCGGGCAGACAATAAAACTTGGGATTCGGATTGAGCCGGCTATGTTAATTTCCCAGACTCTAGATGAAAATTCTTTCAGCTTTACACCGTTCAGTTTTTATGCAAATGTTTTAGTTCAACCAATAGAATGGTTAAGTCTGGACGTTCGACCGGGTTATTTGATTGGAGAAGAATATCGCGGTTATGAATTGGGAGCTTTTGCTAGACTAAAAATATCCTCTTCAAAATTTTATATAATAACTGGCATAATTAATCATTCAAACACTGCTAGTAGCCATAATGGCGGTGGCAGTTATGCCAAAGATATGTTATTCAAAAGCGTCGGCGTTGGATTTCAGAAGGATTCTAAATTGAGCTTTGATGTAATGTATTACTGGACAGGCGATAAAGATTATAAATATTCAAGACAAACAGATTTTCTCACCTACTCAAGAACTGTCAACACCCAAATGAATGCAATATTAAAAGTTGGTTTTAGTCTTGCTTGGGATATTTTATAATTATTACAAAATATTGCTGTTTCAATTGCTATAGTGGGAATTATTGAATGAAAAGAATAATAACAGTGATATTGCTTGTAGCTTTTGTTCCGACCGGGCGGTTTGCCTCGGCTCAGTCATTCAAAATCGGTCTGCGATATGAACCGGGAGTAATGTTTACATCGCAAAATTCCAGAAATGAAATAATTCCGGTTCTGTTTTGTTTATCTATCAATTTAATAGTCCAACCAAATGAATGGTTAAGTTTTATAGTTAGACCGGGATTTTTACTTGTCGATGAGCAATATTCTGGTTTTGAAATTGGGGGGTTCGTTAAATTAATGTTGTTCGATACAAAGTATTATTCAATTATCGGATTGAATAATCATTCTAATAAAGACACAGGGCATAACACAAGCGGGAGTTATGGAAAAGAAATATTGTATAAGAGTATAGGCTTGGGATTTCAGGCTGATTCAAAATTTTGTATTGACATTTGTTATTACTGGACAAGCGATAAGGAATATGCCTATTCTCGCATTCGAGACGGGTTAACCTACTCCAATATTGTGAGTAAACAAATGAATGGTATTCTAAAGTTAGGAATTGATTTGTCTTGGGATATTTTGTAATCCATGCCAAAGTTGGACATCTCTAATTGTATTAGATGGGGGTATCTAAGCAGAATTGAGAGAAAATGGACTTATGTCTATGAATGTCAGCATCAAAACCCATGCGATTGCGATCCATATCATATTACTTCAGAATGGGTTATTGTTGATAAATATCCTACCTATGAAACGAGAGTTAGAACTTATTAAGATTGGAGGATGAAACAATGTTGAGTATGAAATCCTTTTCGTTTTTTTATATTTTATTTCTTGCTCTACTTTTTTCTCAAAAAACAAATTTTGCGCAAGTACATTATTTTTCTTTTCACTACGAACCAATATGGACAAGTGTGAGTCGCCATTCGAATGATGTAGATTATTTCTTGCCAATAAATTTAGGCATATCATATTCATATAAAATTTTCGATCGCTGGGGTTTAAGTCTTCGCGGTGGCTATATTCCACCATTCCAGCGATATTTTGGTGGATTGCAATATGGAGTATATCTTAAACATTACTGGAAGTATGGCTTAAATATTTTGAGTGGTATAAATAATAATTTATATACCAGCGGGAACCACGCCAACTCTGTATCAGTGAACAAAAAAAATTTTTTATATTTTGTTATTGGACTCGGATACATGACTGGAGCCTTTGATATTGAATTACAGTATCTTCCGCCATTAGCAAGGGAAATTGGTTATGAATTGATTAATGCACCAACGATAGAGGGATCGCATAGCCCGGTTTATATTAATGCTATGATCAAAGTAAGTATTGCATATTGTATTGAGTTATAATTTATTGCGAAAAAAAATATCTCTAATTTTCTGTATATGGGCTGAGCAATCAGCCCTTATTTTAAGATTATATGGAAGATGGATTCAATTGAATAAACTAGGATACTAAAAACTAAACTTTTTCATTACTATTAATCAATTCAACAGTTTGTAAAATGAGAAAATCAATAGTTATTCTGCTGTTTTATACTTTTATACTGATAAGCAGGATTATGTTTGCTCAAACGCTAAAACTTGGCTTCAGTATTGAACCCTCATTTATATCTTATGAAAGAATGGATGGATCTTCAATTTCATTCGTTCCATTTAGTGCGGACTTGAAAATATTAGTCGCTCCAATAAATTGGTTGAATATCGAAACACGTCCCGGAATATTTATCGGAAGCACTGATTACATGTGGGTTGAATTGGGAGGATATGTGCGGTTTAATCTTCTTCCATCAAGATTTTACATTATCGCAGGTGTAAATGATCATATCAAAGGCGGGCATGATGATCTGCTTTACAATGGGGTTGGAATTGGTTTTCAGAAGGACTCAAGATTAAGTTTTGATCTGATATATTATTGGAAGAATGGTGTAAGAGAAGACAAATTGAACGGAATACTTAAACTTGGTTTCGGTTTTTCAAAGGATATTTTATGAACCAAAAAAATGAATTTACAAACTCTGTTTCAAGTACGGAAGAAAAAGTCAATTAAGAATCATGGAATTTTTTACCGCCGCAAGTTTAAGGTAAACTCGTAGTCAACTTCAGGTCTGAGCAATCAGCCCTTATTTTTCGTCTCGGCAATCCAATAAAAGAATTTCAGACAAATCTTTTTCTGCTTATCTTTGAATATAAAAGTGAGTATTAAAAAGGAAAAACTATGACCGAGTTTGATCCGGTAATTCATGATCTGCCCTACGATCCGGATTTCCCATCGACAATGATGCCCGCAGTTTTTGAGGAATATGGCTCTAAATATTTAGGAACCATGTTTGTTGCGTCCGGTGAAGGGCCTCATCCTCTTATAATCTTATTGCACGGATTTCCCGGCAATGAGGTTAATTACGATCTCGCCCAGGTCTTCCGGAGACAGGGTTTCAATGTTCTTGTATTTCATTACCGCGGCTGCTGGGGCAGCGGCGGAGACCATTTGTGGGGCAATGTTGTTGAAGATGTTCCGGCAGCTTTGAAATTTGTAAAAACTGATTCTTCCCGCAAGATGTTCCGCTTGGATTCAGATAAAATTATTCTGGTCGGGCATAGTCTGGGAGGATTTGCGGCTTTGTTCAACTCTGTTCGTTATGATGAGATAAAAAATGTAGTCTCGATTGCCGGGTTCAACGCCGGGGAGTTCGGAGAACTGATTGAATCGAGCAAAATGATTTATGATTTCAGCGCTGAGCATTTGGAGCCCTCAATGGATTTTGTCAAATGTGATTCCACCGAAGCTCTTCTTGATGAGCTGATTATAAATAAGAAGGTGTGGAATCTGCTTAATTATTTGGAAAGGCTCTCGGAAAAGAATCTTTTAATTATCGGAGCCATGTATGATACAACAGCGCCAATGGAAATTCATCATAACCCACTTGTAAGTGCATTAAATGCGAACGGTACAAAAAATCTAAAAGAGGTTATTCTCGAAACCAGTCATTCATTCTCAGATAAGCGGGTTTCACTTGCGAGAATAATATCTGACTGGTTAAAAGACGTTAAATTTTAGTAACTGAATGAGTATGATCATGAGCAAGAGCAAGAGTATGGGTGATATGCCTGTGGAAGAATTTAAAAAATACGGTTATGAATTAATAAACTGGGCCGCGGATTATCTGGAGAATGTTTCTTCCTATTCCGTTCTTCCTGATATAAAACCGGGTAAAATAAAATCTCACTTACCATCCGAGGCGCCTGAACTACCGGAATCCTTTGATAAAATCATTGCAGATATCGATAAGATAATAACCCCGGGCACAACACACTGGCAGCATCCCAACTTTATGGCATATTTTAATTCCTCAGCCGCCGGACCCGGAATATTCGGAGAACTGCTGAGCGCGGTTTTTAATGTTAACGGGATGGTCTGGAAATCGGCTCCTGCATCTACGGAACTCGAACAAACAGTTCTGATATGGTTCCGGAAGTTAATTAATCTTCCCGAAGAATTTCTGGGATTGATTT
>PGYS01000118.1 GCA_002839795.1 Ignavibacteriae bacterium HGW-Ignavibacteriae-3
GTCCAAAGACATAGCTTATAAAAAATCCAAGAGATTCAGAACTGATAAAGGGGTAATATGTAAATGTTGATTCGCATCGAACCGGATTTACAAATTTGTGAGCCCCTTTAATCAACTCAATATTTTGTTTGAAAGAGAATCTTCCCATAGCTCCGTCACCCAGCACTCTCAAATATTCATAACCCAGTGAATATCTGTAGCGCCCGTATATCTTTATGTCATTTGCAGAGTAACCGCCGATATTCCCGATTCCAAAAATTTTGTCATGATAAAGAACCAAACCTAAACTCAACGAATGCATTACTTGCGGGATATTGTTCACGTCTAGAAAATATTTCCTGTAATTTATAACTAGTTCGGTTAGATTGGTTGAAAAATTTCCATTCCTGCGATTCAGCATTTCAGATAGGTTTGTTGATGGATTGATCAGACTGTATATACTATCACAACCAGCTGTCTTGTCGTCATAATCTGCTGAAAAAGCACAACCGGTTTGTCCATTTGAATAGTGCCCGCTTTCAAGTGAAAATCCTAAGAAATGTTCAATTTTGTATGAGGGATTATCGGGGAATAGTCTGAATAAATGTTGTGTGCCTAAAAAGGCCCTGTAAGAGGGGGTCTTTATCGGCAATGAGTTTTCCGAGTACATTCTGATCTGAGACCGTATTGAAATATACCAGGCTTGTGCATGGCTATAATTATTCATGAGTCCATGTACGAAGTTGTTATACACACTAAACCTGACCATTGGATTGGCTTCGAACAGAATACTTTCCTGCTTTGTATAACTGGTCATCAGCCGAATATTTGAGTCTTCTCCAATCGGATAAAATGGTGCATAGTCAATAAAGGAACTTTGTGCTGAGGCATTGTAATAAACGCAAAGTGCAAACAATAATATTTTTTTAACCATTTTTTCAGATTTCCCAAAGATTTATTTTTTTGTGGAAAACAATTGCTGGCGCATTGGGCTATTGTTAAGATAGAGCTATATCGCGAATAACATCAATCGTCCATTAGAATGAAAAAGGAACTACGTCTGTTACAACGAGGTTGTTCGAATATGCTTTTTGGAATCTATTTGCACATGTATTTTGTAAGATAATGCTGCGTTTGTACGGCCCCACACCCATTTTTATTTAAAGGCTTTTTGCGGACAAAAAAAACAACTCCGAAAACATAGGCCTTGCAAGAAGGGATCCCACCTCCATTCATCCGGGACAAGATGCCCGTTTTGGAATGGATTTGCGTCTCGCCCATCTGATTTTTTTAACTAAAAAAGCCTAATTCCGCAAAGAATTAGTCTTTTGTGAGTCCTGCCTGCGGCGGGATGGGCTCCCCGCCTTGCCTCCGGCTGTAAACCTTTGGCGGGGCCCACCCAATTTTTTAAAACAAAAAAGCCCAATTCCTGAGAATTGAGCTTTTGTGAGCACGGGTGGGCTCGAACCACCGACCTTCACCTTAAAAGGGTGTTGCTCTACCACTGAGCTACGCGCCCGCTTCAATAAATTTGAGGCGTAAATATAATTCTCTCGGCTTTAAATTCCAAAGAGACTTTGAAGTGATTTCAAGAATTATTTTTCTCGCCTATTTTTCATATATTGAACAACCAGTAATTATTACCATAGATGAAAGATTCTAAAATACTCATTGCAGATGATGACGAGACTCTCTGTTACCTTCTGAAAGAAGAGCTTGTTAACGAGGGTTACGGCGTTGATGTAGTTTATGACGGCAAAGATGCCATAGAAAATCTTAAAAAACGCTATTACGATGTTCTCCTCTTAGATCTGGAAATGAGGGAGATTCATGGCGAAAAGGTTCTAAACTACGTTCGTGATAATCATCCTTCTCTGCAGGTGATAGTGCTAACCGCAAAATCTGATATCCGAACTGCTATAGACTGCATTAAACAGGGTGCATACGATTTTATCACAAAACCCTATGAATTCGGTCAGCTTTGCGTAACAATAGAGCGCGCACTTGAGCACAAAGATCTACTCATAAAGAATAAAATCCTCACTTCTAAAATCAATCAGACAGCCCCCAACACAATTATCGGTGAAAGCGAAAAAGTTAAGAATGTACTAAAACTTGCAGAACGGGGCGCAAAATCTGAATCAAATATTTTGCTCGAGGGAGAAACAGGAACAGGCAAAGAATTATTTGCGGAATTTATTCATAAAAATTCCAACCGTGCCGATAAACCGTTTGTCGCAATCAATTGCGCGTCACTGCCTGATCAACTGATTGAGAGTGAACTTTTCGGATATGAAAAAGGCGCGTTTACCGACGCTAAATCTTCCAAACAGGGACTTGTTGAGATTGCCAACGGAGGAACATTGTTCCTCGATGAAATCGGGGAATTAAGTCTGGCTCTTCAGCCTAAACTTTTAAGATTTCTTGAGAATGGTGAGTTTAGGAGAGTCGGCGGTATTACAAATCTTACCTCATCGGTAAGAGTAATCGGAGCCACAAATAAAAACCTGATGGAAGAAGCGGAGAAAAAAAATTTCCGGCGTGATCTTCTGTTCAGATTAAATGTGATTACATTAACAATTCCACCGCTGCGCGACAGAAATGGCGACATTCTTCTTCTTGCGGAATATTTTCTGCAGAAAAAATCCCCTGTCCGGAACCTTAAAAAACTTTCGCAGGAAGCAAAAAATGAGCTTCAGAGGTATAATTTCCCGGGCAATGTAAGAGAGCTTGAGCATATGATTGAACGGGCAATAATATTTGCCGAAAGCGATACCATTCAGCCAAAAGACTTGAATGTGCCGTCTGATGATTTTGATTTTGCCAATTACGTAAAAGACGACGGGAAGATTATGACAATGGAGGATATGGAACGCATTCATATTAAACGCGCGCTCGATCTGAATAACTGGAATCGCGAAATAACAGCCAGAGCTCTTGAAATTAGCCAGAAAACTCTTTACTCAAAGATCATCAAGTATAATCTAAAATAGAATGAGCAGCGACAACGCTTCCAAACATCTTGCACATGATTTGAACAATATTTTCACACGCATATTAAGCAGTATAGAATTACTGAAAAGGAAAGTCCCCGCTTCTCAGGAAATAATTCCCCTTCTCAACACAATTGAAGCCGGGACATATCTCGCCTCCGAAATGATAGGCGAGAATCTCAACAAAACATCCCTAAGCAAAAATAAAAGAAGAATAAATCTTAATTCCATTATTTCTGACGTAGTACGCTCCTATTCAAGCCAGCAAAAAGAAAAAATTATATTCGATCTGAAACTTGACCCGGATCTGAAATTAGTGATGGGCAGGTATTCGGATTTCTATAGAGTTATTTTAAATCTGGTAGTCAACGCGATCGAATCGATAAGCGGCACCGGAATAATTTCTTTTTACACAGCAAATATTACAAATGAGACACAGGTTGAAATAATAATTATAGATACCGGTTCTGGTATTTCAAAAGAAAACCTGCCTTTAATTTTTGAAGAGAATTTTTCAACTAAGGCGAAGAAAACTGATTCCGGCATCGGGCTTTCAATAGTAAAAAAAATAATCGGTGATAATAACGGCGATATAACAGTAGCAAGCGAACAGGGCAAGGGAACCGAATTTAGAATTGTTATCGAATCCGCACCCGCGTTGGATCCGCAGATTTCTGATGCCGGAAAAACTATTTTAATTGCAGAGGATGAAGATATACTGCGGGAACTTCTTGCCGAACTATTGGAATCATATAATTATACCGTGCTCTCATGCTCTACCGGGCTTGAAGCGCTTGAAATGCTGAAGGTCCGTCAGCCGGATTTGGTGATTATTGATAAGAACATGCCTGAAATGGGCGGATTTGAATTTTTAAATGAATTGTCCATTTCGAATAAGGACTTGCCTGTGATATTCGCTTCGGGCTCTCCTCTTGATGAAATGGAGAAAGAACGTCTTGTCGCGAGAAGAATAATTCAGAAGCCATATAATTTTGAAGAGCTGCTTTCGCTTGTACGCGATTTAATTGGGTAGTTTGGGACCTTCTTCGGACTTCAAGTCGATCAGATTCAAATCATTAACCCACGGAGTTATTACCGGTTTTTTAATTGAGCCGAGTTTATCCAGAACATTTATAATCTCTTTAGCCGCGTTTTCAATAAACTCTATTCGCTTTAGAATAACGCTCTTGTCAAGATCCTCTTTGGAGATCTCCCGGCGGATTGCGGCTGTAGACAGATTTATTAATGTCAGCGGCTGTTTGATCTCGTGATTAGCCGTTACAACGGTGGCGGCGTAAGTTTTTATCTTTTCGATCTCGAGGAGAATTTTATTGGTCTCGCTGAAACGGACGGCAGAATTAATTCTTGCTATCAATTCTACCTTATTAAACGGTTTTTTGATATAATCGAACGCGCCCGCCAGCAATCCTTCTTTAATATTATCAGCCTCTGTCAGCGCAGTCAGCAGAATTATCGGAATTAATTTAGTTTCGGGATGAGCCGTTAATGTTTTGCAGACATCAAAACCTGAAATATCGGGCATCATGATATCGAGAAGTATCAGATCGGGTTTGTCCTCTACTGCCCTCTGAATGCCTGTTTCACCGCTATAAGCCTTAATAACTTCAAATCCTTCCCGCTCTAGTCTGTCCTGAAGAAGGAACACATTGTCAGGGTTGTCATCAATTACCAGAATTTTTTTCATCGTGTATAATTAACTTTTATTTTAAGGAACATTTCGAGCTTCGAAGCCAGGGCTTGAGAGTTTATCGGTTTTGTTACAAGATCGTCAAACCCGTTATTTTCAATAATATTTTTATTATCGAGCATCGCGTATGCTGTAAGAGCAATAACAGGAATGTGCGATACTTTTTTGTCGGCTCTTATCCTCTTTATTGTTTCAAATCCATCCATTTGAGGCATCATTATATCCAGAAGGATCAAATCCGGTTCAAGATGATTCAGCATTAACAAACATTCCATTCCATTATGCGCAAATATCGTGTCACAATCCATCTCTTTAATGTACTCACCGATAGTGAACAAAGCATCATTGTCGTCATCCACTATTAGAATTGTTGGTTTTATACGGCCATCCTTTGTTCTGGTGGGTTCAGCTGAATATATTATCTCCTGATGAAGTGTCTCTTCAATGAGATTTACTTTTTTATTAGTCATTTCATCATCAATCTTCAACCGGTCCCTGAGCATTTTTAATACATCAAGGGGATGAGCTTTTATTTTTAGTGCGGTTTCCATAAGTCTCGAATTCAATATCTGAATCTGAGAATCCGTGAATTTTTCCGGCAGTTTTAACACGATGGCAATATTTTTAGTTGATCTGTTTGCCGAAATATCCGCCAGAATCTGGAACAGACCTTCGCATAGTGATTCAATATCGAGAATTATCAGCTGCGGAACATTCCCGGCCGTTAATTGAATTAATTCATCTTTTGAGGCTATGTATTTAATATCATATTTATTATTAAATGCTTTCTCATATTCAGAAAATGTTGAACCGGATTTATCCATTACCGCAATTTTATTCACCGGTTTACCGAAATGCGTTTTAATCTTATCGATTGTAAAATCTAATTCAGAGAGGTCATTTGAAACATAGTCGAAAATAGGCGGCTGCCAGCCTACTTTCTTTTCCTCAAGTATCATTGTTAGAATGATCGGTATTTTTCTTGTTGATCCGTCCTCTTTCAAATTGAGTATAATTTCCCAGACATTTTGATTATGAATAAACGGATCCAGAATGATAGCCGAAGGCGTCTGTTCTTTTGCAAGGATCATTCCTTCGCTGCTGATTGCAGTAGACAATATTTTATAATTATATGAGGCAAGATAATCACTGGTCAATTTGAGGGAATCCGTATGAGCATTCATTATTAGAATTGATTTAATTGAATTATCATCAGTTAAATCATCATTAATAGTTAAAAATTTATAATCGTGCGCATCAAATAAATCGAGGACAGACTCCGGGATCGTAAAAGAAAACTTTGATCCCATCCCAAGCTCACTCCGGAGCGTAAGTACGCCTCCGATCAATTCAATATATTTTTTACATATTGCAAGCCCTAATCCCGCGCCGCCATATTTTCTCGAAGTACTGCCGTCAATTTGATGAAATTCATTAAATATATTTTTTTTATTCTCGTCCGAGATACCTATCCCGGTATCTGCTACTTCGAATTGGATGTCATTAGAGTCAAGTATTTTTACGGAAAGACCGACTGATCCCTGCTCGCTGAACTTGACCGCATTAACGAGCAGATTGAGGAGAATTTGTTCCAATTTTGAGCGATCAGTGTTTATAAGCGCATTAACATTATTTTCAATATCAAGAATGAATTTAAGATTCTTCTCTGATGCAAGATGTTCAATATTCGGCCGGAGATCCTCAATAAGATCGCTAAGGAGAAAACTTTCTTTTTTAATTTCAATTTTGCCGGATTCGAATTTGGAAAATTCCAGGATGTTGTTTATCAAGCCCAGAAGTTTATTTCCGTTACGGTGTACAATTTTTAACCGGTCCTTTGTTCTTGCGGCGACAACGGCATCCTTCAAAAGCAATTCTGTTAATCCAAGTATGGAAATAAGCGGCGTGCGTAATTCATGAGACATGCTCGCAAGGAAATCTGATTTCACTCTTGTAAGTTCAACCGCTTTTGTTCTCTGTTTTTCAAGCTCCTCGGCTTTTTCGCTGAGCTGAGAATGAAGCTGCATCAATTGCTCATTTTGTTCTATAATCTGCTGATTTTGCTTCTGATATTCCTCATTCAATTTTTTAAGTTCATTTATAAAATTTTCAAGCTGCTCGAACGATTTTGCATTTATTAACCCAATGGCCAGCTGCTCCTGTATACTGCCTATGTATTCCTTCACATCTTCCAGCGGAGTAGCTTCGGAGGCAACTTCTAAAATGGCTATTGTTTCTTTATTGTAAATGATGGGGAATATTGATAGATATTTTATTTTAATTGACGCAATTCCGGTTTTGATTTCCGGGTAATTATCCTGAAAATTAAATTCAATTCTTTCTTTTTTCTCAATGGCATTGCTGTACAATTCTGCATTTTGAGTAAGTTCGATAAATTTTTTACTTACACCAAAAGACGAGATCAGTCTAAGTGATTTTTGTTCAACTATATACAAAACACCAAACGTAAGCCCGGTCGATTTAATAATTTTAGAAAGTGCTGCATCGGATATTTCTTTCATCGTGGGGTTCTGGTTTATAAGAGTAATAAACTCGGAGTAATCCTTTTCCTTCTTTTTGTTGAGAGACAGCTGATCAAGCATGTTGTTAAAAGTACCGGCAAGCAGTCCAAGCTCGTCTTTAGTTACTATTTCCACCCGATGTTCCAGATTTCCTTTACCGGTCTTTTCGGCAACGTCGCTCAATAGCGAAATCTGTTTTCTCAGCTTAATGGTAAATCCGATTACAATTAG
Organism: Ignavibacteriae bacterium HGW-Ignavibacteriae-3; assembly: GCA_002839795.1. Lineage (GTDB taxonomy): Bacteria > Bacteroidota > Ignavibacteria > Ignavibacteriales > Melioribacteraceae > Fen-1258. Next base: position 7,434 of record PGYS01000118.1, read on the forward strand.
AAATGTTATCGCGCTTCCTGCAGAGACAATTATCAGCATCACAAGGCGAAGAGTGTTCCGGAATTCAACTCCTTCTTTAAATACATTGAAGACAATAAAATTAATTTTACCGCCGGGCGTGATAATCTGTTTGGGCACAAATAACGCAGCGACAAAATCAATATTATCAATCTCTTTCGAGCTGATATCAAAACTATTTTTGTATTTCAAATCTCTGGCGGCATTCATAACTCCGGAGAAGACGGCGTGATTCTTTTCAGTATTTGATATTTCAACCGGCAGATCATTTATAACGAGGGCGACTTCCGAATGTATTTTTTCAGAAATTTTATTTAAGAATTCTTGGGAAATCTGATTACCGAAATAAACGGTTTTACCGTCTTCGGACTGGTTATAGCGAAGAATAACATTGGGATTGTCTGCAAAGAATTGCCTGAATGAGTATGATCTTATTTTCAGATTGGACTCGGTCTTAAATTTTAACTCCCTGTAATTTATAAGAGAGTCATTTACGAGTGTAAAACAATAGTCTATAGCAGTTGAATCTAATCGTATCTTATTGAAATTATTTACGAACGGGGCAATTCTTTTATAGTCTTCATCGGCATTTACGAGTTCATTCTGAAATGAAAAAGCAAAGTCATTGGCAGAGTTAAGAATATTCTTCGATTGCTGCTGATTGATCAGCCGGCCGGCTAATGAATAAAAGATAAAGGTGGAGGTAACCGATATGAGCAGAACAATGAGAAATGTTATAAGAATCAGCCGGTATTTAAGTTTCATATCCCGAAGGACCTCCAAAATCAAAAAATATGAAAGAGGAAAGAAAATTTTACGATACACCCAAAATCAAGTTGAATTTGGACGTGGAAAGAAATTAATTCCGCAGAAGACATTAATAGATTAAATTATCTACACCAAACAGATTATTTCTGATCTGCTTCCTTTTTCTTTGATTGCTCCTTATATTTTTCGATATCATTTCTCTCTTGATTAATAACCTGTTTCAGGAGGGCCGGATTTTTTGGTCTTGCCATTCTTTCTTTAAGCGAAGGAAGAATTTCTGCCTTTATAAGGAGAATTATCTCTTTCTGTGTAATCTTCTCCTGTTCATAACCGAAGATGTAGCGTAATCCGAAAAACCACCAGGGCAGATCCTTTAGAAACGGAATTCCGGCACGGCTTGAGGATTCTTCATTCACAATTAACCCGCCTATAACAGTTTCCTCGCCATTTAACAAAAGTAAATTTGTTTCAACTTCAGTCTTTGGTTTTTCTGTAGAAATGGTACCGATAATTACCGAGCTCCGTTCCATTCTAACTTTCAAATAAACATAATCTATTCCATCCTCACTAAAAATGCGAGGGGTAGCTTCTATTATTGTTCCAGCCTGAAAAAATTTATCAACAAGATTTCCGGAGAAATCTTTTTCTTTAATAGAAAAATCCGAACCTACCTGGGTTCTTCCTTTCTTTCCGTTAATTGCGCTCAATACCGGGCGGGCAATTATATTTCCAAGATTTTCATTCTCAAAAAATCTGAATAACGATGTCGCCGTGCCATCGAAATCTCCCATCATAAAATCGGAACTGCTGTTAAGAGAAAACTGCGTGTTCTCCGGAGTTGTTGCAGTATTGGTTGTTGTTTGCGTTTGAGCCTGATCCTGAAATGAAACTAATTTACCTCCGATGCTCAGACCTGCCTTTGATAAAACAAATTGCCAGTTAACACCTTTCTCCTGCATTGCGGCAACATTTGCCTCAAACATAACTGCGGAAATTTTAACTTCTCTTTCATCAACGTGGATCATCGATGTGTCTGCTTTGGCAAGGGCGTCTGCTTTTTTCCTGATAAATATTGTTGTTTCGGTTTCCTGCAAAGAAAGATCAAGAGACTGCGCAAGTATGTAAAGAGCTTTTTTATATATCATTTTGGGAATTTCAATCCCTATTGGCGCAGCAATACTAACCATGGAAACGATTTTTTTGCCGGTTACTTTTTCGCTTACCTTGCTGAGAATTTGAACTGCCTGATCAAACGTTATGGCTTCTGAAAGAGTAACCAGTTCATCCGGATTTGTGTAACCGCTCAATTTCTCTTTGAGATCAATCTGGCCGTTAACCGGAAAAGACAGGCCTAACAGAATTAAAATAATTATTAGCTTTTTCATTTTATTTACTCGGTTTTTTTTCTTTTTCGAGTTTCAAAGTGACATTTTCAATGATGCCACCTTTGTTTAAGACAAAATTTACCTTGGTATTTTGGTAGTCAATATTTGTCAGGTACCCTAAGTAAACCTTGTCGCCCTCCCACAGAAGGTATGTATTTCCGCTGGCATCGACAAGAAAAGCTCCGTCAGGGATCAGCGCAAGCAATTGTGCCGTCTGAACATCAAGCAACTTATCTATATTAGGAGGAATTTCATTACGAATTAAAGGATAGAAAAAATCATAAGCAGGATTAGGAATAATCGCATTCTCTTTTTGATTCTTTACGTAAAAACGGTCATCATTGGAGAAATAAACTTTTGCCCTGAATTTATAAGTGACAAGAAAATGCGGTGTGCCGTCTGAGTCAACTTTTATATTATTCGACAGCTCAACATCTTCAATTTTTTTAAGCTGTTTACTCTCCTCAATAGCATAAATTAATTTAATCAAATCATCGAAATCAGCCACTCCATTCAGAGTATAGCTATAGATATTATAATCAGT
>PGYS01000119.1 GCA_002839795.1 Ignavibacteriae bacterium HGW-Ignavibacteriae-3
CTAAGAGGAAAAAGAAATGGGAAAAATTATTGGAATTGATCTTGGAACAACGAACTCGTGCGTAGCGGTTATGGAAGGAAACGAACCGGTAGTAATTCCAAATTCCGAGGGAGGCAGAACTACTCCGTCTGTTGTTGCATTTACAAAATCCGGGGAAAGACTTATCGGTCAGCCGGGTAAACGGCAGGCGGTAACTAATCCGAAGAATACTATCTTTTCTATTAAAAGATTTATGGGGCGTAAAAGAGATGAAGTTGAGGTAGAAACCAAGGAAGTTCCATATAAAGTCGTTGGCGGTGATAACGGATCGGCAAGAGTTGAAATCGGCGAAAGATTATACTCTCCGCCCGAAATCAGCGCGATGGTTTTGCAGAAAATGAAAAAAACGGCTGAAGATTATCTTGGACAGGAAGTTACAGAAGCAGTAATTACTGTCCCTGCGTATTTTAACGATGCCCAGCGCCAGGCGACTAAAGATGCGGGCGAAATAGCCGGATTAAAAGTAAAAAGAATTATTAACGAGCCGACTGCGGCCGCTCTCGCCTACGGATTGGATAAAAAACATAAAGAAGAACTTGTAGCCGTTTACGATCTTGGCGGCGGAACATTTGATATCTCTATCATGCAGCTTGGAGAAGGTGTTTTCGAAGTAAAATCTACTAATGGAGATACTCATCTGGGCGGTGATGATTTTGATCAGAGATTGATTGATTACCTCGCGGATGAGTTTATGAAGTCTGAAGGAATAGATCTGCGTAAAGATCCGATGGCGCTGCAGAGATTGAAAGAAGCCGCTGAAAAGGCCAAAATCGAATTATCATCATCAGTTCACACAGATGTCAATCTTCCGTTTATTACCGCGACACAGGACGGCCCGAAACATTTGAATATCAACCTGTCACGTGCCAAGTTTGAACAGTTGATTGATGACCTGATTCAGAGAACAGTTGAACCGTGTGAACGCGCTATAAAAGACGCCGGCGTTTCAACATCTCAGATAGATGAAGTTATTTTGGTCGGCGGATCAACAAGAGTTCCAAAAGTTCAGGAACTTGTAAAAAAACTTTTCGGGAAAGAACCGCATAAAGGCGTCAATCCTGATGAAGTTGTTGCTATCGGAGCTGCAATACAGGGCGGAGTGCTTGCAGGAGATGTTAAAGATGTTCTCTTGCTCGATATAACCCCGCTTTCGCTTGGAATTGAGACTCTCGGCGGCGTTTTTACAAAATTGATTGAAGCTAATACTACTATTCCCACAAAAAAGAGCGAGGTCTTTTCAACCGCTTCAGACAATCAGCCCTCCGTTGAAATTCACATTCTTCAGGGCGAGCGTCCGATGGCTGTAGATAACAGAACACTCGGCAAATTTCACCTGGATGGAATTCCGCCGGCACCAAGAGGTATTCCCCAGGTAGAAGTAACTTTTGATATTGACGCAAATGGAATTCTGCATGTTGCCGCTAAAGACAAAGCAACCAGTAAAGAGCAGAGTATTAGAATTACTTCTTCGAGCGGCCTTTCCAAAGATGAAGTCGAGAAGATGAAACAGACTGCCAAGGAACATGCGGCCGAGGATAAAAAGAAAAAAGAAGCCGTTGAAGTAAGAAACCAGGCGGATAACTTGATATTCCAGACGAAGAAACAGATTGAGGACATGAAAGATAAAATAACTTCCGAGCAGAAGAATCAGCTTGAGAGTGAGATTAAAAAAGTTGAAGATGCCCTGGCTACGAATGATACCGATAAAATTAAATCGGCTACTGAATCGATGACAAAAGTCTGGAATGAAATTGCTCAGAAATTATACGCGCAGCAGGGTCCTGCACCCGGCGCAGACGGGCAGCCATTTGAAGGTCAGCAGCAGGCAGAACCGGAGAAGAAATCCTCCGCCGATAAACAAGCAGACGGTAATGTTGAGGATGCTTCCTATGAAGTTGTAGATGATGACAAAAAATAAACGTTATTATAAATAAAAATAAATGGAGGTATTTATGACTGATCATAAAGAAATGGTAGAAGTGAAAAATAAAAGAAGCTGGGATGAAGCTCTGGAAAAAGAGTCCTGGGTTGCTCCGCTGATCGATATCTACGAAACACAGGACGATTATTTCCTTATGGCTCAAATGCCGGGTGTTTCCAAAGAAGATGTGAAAATCAAACTTGAAGAGGGACATCTGGTAATCATGGGAAGAATCACTTTTGATGAAGTCTTAAATCGTAAGTATGTTCTTAAAGAAACTGAGACAGGAAATTTCTACCGAAGGTTCAAAATTTCAGATAGCATCGATGAAGCAAAAATTGATGCCAAACTGGAAAATGGCGTTCTGAATGTTAAGCTTCCCAAGCACGAGAGAATGAAACCCAAGACAATTGAGATTAAGTAATTAGTCTTTCTTGAATTCATTTCTTGAAACAAAAGTCCCGCTGCGGCGGGATTTTTGTTTTTAAACTGATTAATTTATCGGTGTGATGAAAAGACTTACTGCATTTTTACTATTAATCGTCTTCAGCGGATTGATCTACCTCTCCGGAAATGATTCATTTGACGGTCCGCCGGTGGAATTCCAATCATCCGGCGTATACACAAATGGAATATTAAATTCAGAAATTCCGAAAGTGACCAGGCATGTTAGTTATGATTTTGATGTTGAATTCGATGCTTACAATAAACTGATTAATGTAAAAGAGAAAATTATTTGGATTAATCAGACTGCATTTCCTACCTCCGAAGTACAATTTCACTTTTACGCCAATGGCTATAAAAGCAATAAAACACTTTTTTCAAAAGCCTATTCATTAACTCCCGATGCACAAACCTGGATTAATCTAAAATCATTTCTTGTTAATGGAAAATCAGCAAGATTGGATTACTTTCAGCCCGAAATTCCGAACCCGTATGATAGTACTGTAGCAAGAGTTTTATTAGAAAATACCCTTCAGCCGGGCGACAGCATTCATTTTTATTTTGAATATCAGATGAAGATTCCCCGTTCAGTGAAAAGAATGGGATATGCCACCGGAAGAAATTTCTTTTTTGTCTCTCAGTGGTTTCCCAAGGTAGGAGTTTTTGAAAATGGAAAGTGGATATGCAGCCAGTATCACCCATACCTGAATTTTTATTCGGATTTCGGGGACTATTCTGTCAAAATCAATGTGCCCAAAAACTATGTGGTCGCCGCAACCGGAGTTCAAACTGAGAAGCTGTCAGAAAATAAATCTACTACGTTTCATTTTATTCAGTCAGGTGTTCATGATTTTGTATGGCTTGCATCAGATGAAATTCTTTACCGTAATGAAATTTATAATCGAAAAGACGGATCACAGGTCATTATTCAGGCATATGTTCAGCCCGAGCGGGAAAAATATTTTAAACGATATTTCGATTGTGTAAAAAACTGCCTTCAATTTTTTGAAGATAATATCGGAATATATCCTTATCAGAATGTAACTCTTGTGGATGTACCCCGTACTTCTGCATCCGGAGGAATGGAATATCCAACCCTCTTCACTGTAAGTGCGGAATTATTTTCTCCAAAGGAAACCGGAGGTCCCGAGTATCTCGTTACGCATGAATTCTCGCATCAGTTTTTTCATGGATTGATTGCATCGAACGAAGTTTACGAAGCGTGGCTGGACGAGGGATTTACTTCTTACATCGCGACAAAGATAATGTACCGCTATCAGCCGGAAATTCTGGAGACTTTTAAGTTTGCTTCATACATACCGGTTTTCGGCATCAATTTTCTCTCTTATAATGAAATTCCTCTGATATACACTCTGGTTGATATCAATGTACCCGAAGGAGCACGCAGTCTGAATAACTATTATAAGAATTTAACAATCGGCGCTCTGGCAGATACTTCCTACAAGCTTCCCACAAGATTATCCTACGTAGTTAATTCCTACAATAAACCGGAACTTGTTCTTCATACACTTGAGAGATATCTGGGGTATGAAAAGATGATGAATATTCTGAAGGATTATTACAACCGGTATAAATATGGCCACCCGAACGCGGCAGATTTCATCAGAGTTGTACAAAAACACAGCAGTGAGAATATGACCTGGTTCTTCGATGAATTTTACAGAACTGCCAAATCCTTTGATTACAGAGTGGCTTCGGTCAAAAGAAATTCGGGAAATGAGTACGAAGTGTTTCTGGAACGTCTCGGTGACGGTATTTTCAAAAATGATGTGGCGCTCTATACTGATAAAGAGATTCTTTACCAGAAATGGGATGGGACTGAGAGATGGAAAATCCTGAAATTCAAAACGGATAATATTGTGATAGCTGCAGAAATAGATCCTATGAGAAAAAATCTTCTCGATATTAATTTTGCGAATAATTCATTTACTGTTGAACACCGTGTTTGGGCTTCTTTATCGCTTGCCATCCGATTCTTCTTCTGGGTTCAAAATGCTCTCATGGTTCTGGGAAGCGTCGGATGATTTTAAGCAATAAACATATAATTCTTCACGGCGCCAGATCGGTATTTCAAAATGCGAAGTTTGTTTTTTTGATGTGGGCCTTTAATGCGGCTTCTGCATTGGTCCTGACTGTTCCGGTTTATAATATTCTTTTGGACAATCTGGGGACATCTCTCACAAGCGACCGGCTCGCACTTCATTTTGATTACCTTTGGTACCTTCAATTCCGTAATCTTTATACCATTCAGCTGGATCAGCTTCCGCTCAGTATTTATTTTGTTGTTGGAATCTATGCATTAATACAGACATTCTTTCTTGGAGGCCTGATTACAATTTTTAATACACCGGATAAAAATCATATAGTTGATTTTTTCTACGGCGGAGTTAAATATTTTTTCCGATTTACAAAAGTTTTAATGTTAATATTGGTTTTATTCGCGGTCGCTTTTCAGCTTAATTTATACAGCGGCGAACTGATCTCTTACTTTTTTAAAAATACCGAGCATGTTACAATTGATTTTGTTCTTAAAGCGCTGAAGTATGTTTTACTTATTTTCTTTATAGGCCTGGTGACAATAATCTCTGATTATTCTAAAGTATCGCTTGCAGTAAAGGATAAAACCGAGATATTACGCGAATGCTTTAGTGCCGTCCGCTTCATTCTAAATAATTTCAGCAAGGTATTCACGATTTTTCTGATCGTGGCTATAATAGGCGCTCTCGGTTCGGTATTCTACAATATTGTTGGAAGATTAATTCCGAGAACACCTTTCTATTTTCTTTTCCTCTCCTTTTTTCTTCAGCAAATGTTAATTATCTTTCGATTGCTTGTTAGAATGCTCTTTTATTCAACAGAAGTTAACATATTCAAGGATTTGAGCGCAGACGTTGTTAAGGCGGAAGCGCATTAATTTATAATATAGATGCGATGTCGATACTTCCTATAACCATATATGGCGATAAAATATTAAGGCAAAAAGCGCAGCCGGTTGCTCAGGTAACCGACGATATCATAAGAAAAATAAAAAATATGTATGATACCATGCGGAATGCCAATGGAGTGGGTTTAGCCGCCAATCAGGTGGGCTACCGCGAATCCATCTTTGTTATCGATCTTGAAGGACTGGAAGAATACGAGAATTATAAACCTGTTGTTATGATAAATCCGCAAATCGTATTGGAATCCGAAGAAAAAGTCCTGCGTGAAGAGGGTTGCCTCAGCCTCCCGCAGCTTCGTGCGGATGTTCTTCGTTCTGAAATTATTAAAGTCCGTTATATTGATACTGACGAAAAAGAAGTTGAGATCGAAGCAGATAGTTTTTTCGCACGGGTTATTTTACATGAATACGATCATTTGATTGGTAAAATGATACCCGACCGTGTTGCCGATGATGTAAAGAAAAAACTTACCAAAGAGCTTACCAGCATTATGAACAGGGAAGTTGAAATTGAATATCCAATCACCGAGGGATAATCATCGTCCAAAATTTCCTGCCGGAACGGCTGAGCGGAGTCAATAATGAAAATTGTATTTATGGGAACGCCGGAATTTGCAATTCCCTCGCTCAAACGACTCTTTGAATCAGACCATAAAATCGCTGCTGTAGTCTCCGCACCCGATAAAGAGCGCGGAAGGGGAAAACAGATCTCGTCAACGCCTGTAAAACAGTTTGCCGTTCAGAATAATATTGAAGTACTTACACCGTTCGATCTCAATGATGAATCATTCATCAGTCGTTTAAAGGAGCTTGACGCGGATCTATTTATTGTGGTGGCATTTAGAATTCTTCCTAAAAAAGTTTATTCTATTCCCAAAAGAGGTTCCTTTAACCTTCACGGTTCTCTTCTTCCCAAATACAGGGGAGCCGCTCCAATTCAGTGGGCGCTTATAAACGGTGATAAAGAAACAGGTGTAACAACATTTTTCCTCGAAGATAAAGTCGATACCGGAAATATTATTATTCAGCAAAGAATGGAAATTGATGAGTATGATGATTTCGGTTCTCTGCATGATAAAATGATGATTGCCGGAGCTGATGTTGTCATTAAAACAGTGGAACTGATTGAAAACGGGCATGTGAACGTTTCAAAACAAAATAATGAACTTGCATCGCCGGCGCCCAAAATTACCAAAGAGATTTGCAGGATCGACTGGAACAAATCAGCTTTGGAAATTCATAATCTGGTCAAAGGGCTTTCTCCATACCCCTGTGCGTATTTTATTCACGGTGGAAAAAGTTATAAAGTTTATAAAACTTCTATTGTTGATAGCATTGATTTGATAAACGAGATTTTATTAAAGGAAAATTCTCAATCTTGCCTGAAGGAAGGCAAGTTCTCAACTTTCAATTCTCAATTATTTGCCGGAACCGGAAGCGGCATTTTACAATTATTTGAACTTCAGCCCGAAGGTCGTAAACGAATGACCTCTGAAGAATTTTTAAGAGGTTACTCCTTAATCTAGTCGCGGAATTATAATGAGAAATAACCGTCATGAAAGTATAATGGATTCAATCGGACGGACACCGATTGTCAAGCTTGGTAATCTATCTAAAGGTCTCAAGTCCACAATCTGGGCGAAGATGGAATTTATGAATCCGGGCGGAAGTATAAAAGACCGGATTGCGAAATACATGATCGAAAAAGCCGAAAGAGAGGGTAAGATAAAACCGGGTGATACCATTCTTGAAAATTCTTCAGGAAATACTGCGATGGGACTGGCAATTATCTGCCGACAGAAGGGCTATAATCTGAAGATTGTAATCCGGAATACAACGAGCAAGGAAAAAATAAAGATGCTGGAAGTTCTTGGAGTTGATGTTTTAATGGTTGATGCGTCACTTCCTCCCGATCACCCGGAATCATATAATCAGTTTGCAGTTAATCTTTCTAAAAAAGATTCTTCTCTATACTATATAGATCAGCATAATAATCTTGATAATAACGAAACCCATTATATGACCACCGGACCGGAAATATGGGAACAGATGGACGGTAAAATTGATTATTTCATCGCGGCGGTCGGAACAGGGGGCACATTGTGCGGTGCAGGCAAATATCTGAAAGAAAAAAATCCGAATATTAAATTAATAGGTATCGATCCTGTAGGATCCGTATTCTATGACTGGTTCAAAAATAAAAAAATGATACAACCGAAGCATTATCTGGTTGAGGGCATGGGTGACGAATTTTTAATTAATACTGCTCAGCTTGAACTGCTTGACGATATGATTCAGGTTGAAGATAAAAAAGCGTTCGGGTGGGCTAAAAAAATAGCTTTCGAAGAGGGAATACTGGCGGGCGGATCCAGCGGAGCAAACATTTTCGGAGCTGTTCATCTTGCACGGGAAATTGACAGAGAGGCAAATATTGTTACACTTATTTGCGATTCCGGGTACAAATATTTCAGTACTATCTATAATGATGAATGGCTTTCAGCAAATAATCTTTTGTGATTTTCTTTCTGCTAAAAATGTTTCTTTTAAATTTTGGAATTATTTATCATGGGCCAATCTTATATCAAACCTTTAGCAGTTCATTTATTAGTTTATGTAATTTTATTCTTGGCAATTGGAGGTCTGTTCGGCGGAATCTGTTTAATTCTTTACCCGGACGGACATTTACTTCAATTCCCTTTGCATTCTCTTCAAAACTCTCCCTTTAATGATTTTTTAATTCCGGGGCTGATTCTTTTTTTTCTCCTCGGAATTTATCCGCTCTTAATTTTCATTTCTTTTTTCAAAACCGCTTCCTGGAAATTCATGAATATTGTGAATATCTATAAAGATCAAAAATCTGTTTGGTCCAATTCTCTCTATTTAGGGATAATTCTTGTGTTATGGATAGATGTCGAGATGATTTATATCGATTATTCGGCACTTCAAACTGTCTACGGATTAGTCGGGGTTGCAATAATAATTCTGACTGTTCATCCGTCTGTTATCAAATATTACAAAGCCTGATTTATCTCCAAACCACATTCCTGATGCAATCCCGCGAATATCAGTTGTGATAGAATCCCTCATTTAATTTCTGTAATTTTAGGCTGTAATTACAGGGAGTTTAAAATGTCAGACGAAACCATTCAAAAGAAAAAAAATAATCAGGAAGACACCAAATATTCGATGGATACGCATCTTATCTATGGCAAGGATGTTTCAGATAAGTGGGACTATTCTCACCATGTAACAGCACCAATTTCCTCTTCCACTACCTTCAGACTGGATTCTGTTGAGAGAGGAGCACAAGGATTTATGCAGTTTGCCAACACGGAAGAATTCGGCGATAAGGCGCCAATTTTTATTTACGACCGACTTGGAGAACCTAATAAAGACATGCTCGAGGAAAATCTGGCTTATGTGGAAAAAGGAGAGACGGCAGTAAGCTATTCCAGCGGAATGGGTGCTATATCCGCCGCACTTGGAATTTTAACCAAGAGCGGAGACCATATTATTACTCACAACACTCTTTACGGATGCACTATTTCATTATTTAATAACTGGTATCCTAAGTATGATATAAAAGTTTCACCAATTAATTTGACTGATCTTGATTGCATTAAAGATACTATTACAGAAAAAACCAAGGTCATATATTTCGAAACACCGGCCAATCCTAATCTTGATATAATTGATATTGGCGCATTGGCGGAAATAGTCAAGGAAATTAATAAGAACAGGGAAGAAGCGAACCAGATTAAAATTGTGGTGGATAATACATTCTCAACTCCGTTTTGCCAGAGACCCATTGAGCTGGGAGCGGATTTTACAGTTCATTCACTTACAAAAGGCATTGGCGGTTTCGGAGCGGATATGGGCGGTGTAGTTATTGGCAAGAAAAAATACCGCGACCTGCTTCTCCTTTACAGAAAAGATTTCGGAGCTGTGTTGAATACAAAAAGCGCGTGGGCAATTCTTACTTACGGTTTACCTACACTTGCTTTACGACAAAGACACCAGATCAAATCCGCTATGAGAATTGCCGAATATCTAATTGCCCACCCAAAAGTTGATTTCGTAAATTATCCCGGCCTGTCAAGTTTTAAGGGCTACGAAATTGCGAAGAAACAGATGCTCGATTTCAATGGAAATTTTGCGCCGGGAAGTCTGATCTATTTCGTACTGAAGGGAAGCACTCCCTCCGAAACAAAAAATCTCGGCGGGAAATTTATGGATCATGTAGCGGATAACGCTTATACTATGACTCTTGCGGTCTCTCTTGGCCATACAAGAACATTAATTGAACATCCGGCGTCCATGACCCATTCTGTAGTTCCCGCTGAAAGTTTATGCGAGCGCGGGATTGACGCGGGAGGTGTTCGCCTGGCTATTGGACTTGAGAATTCGGATGATATTCTTCTTGATCTGGATGAATCACTCAAGGCAATATAACTACTCATTTAATTTCCTCCTTCTCTCCGGTAATGAATGCCGGAATAAGGGGAGGGGGAATTTCTTACATAAATTATGCAAATAATAGAGTCCCGGCTTCTTAAACAGTTCCCGGAAATTATTTTTGGTTTTAGCACAAAAAATGGACCGAAGAATAATTCCCGGTATAATTTTAATCTTTCGCTGACTGTGGGTGACGATCCGGCGCTAGTCATTAAAAACCGTGAGATTTTTTGTTTCGGAGGGAGTGCTTCCCTTCAGTACGAAATAGATCAGACTTCCCGGCGCAAAATTTCCATTGAAATCGAGCATCTGTTTCTTC
>PGYS01000120.1 GCA_002839795.1 Ignavibacteriae bacterium HGW-Ignavibacteriae-3
TTACCGGGATCCCCACCGGAACCGCCGTCCCCCATGGAGATATAAAGATATCCTTCAGGTCCGAATGAAATTTGTCCGCCATTGTGATTTGAGTATGGCTGATCGATCTGCATTAAAATTGTTTCACTGAATTTATCGGCTTTATCCGGATCGCTGCTGATATTAAATTTAGAAATAATTGTTCTTCTGGGATTATTGGCGGTGTAATCCACATAGAACACACCGTTCGATTTATAATTCGGATGGAACGCGAGTCCAAGCAATCCCATTTCGCCCCCGCTTGCAACTCTGTCGGTCAAATCAATAAATATTTTTTTGGTCGTTACATTTTCATGGTTATTGAATACAGAAATAATTCCGTCCTGCTCCACTACAAATAATCTTCCGCTGCCGTCACCCGCGTTTTGAATATCGACAGGTTGCTGAAAAGTTAAATTTGGAAATGCCTGAACTGTGTTAAGCTGCGCTGACGAGTCTGAACATCCTGCCACAAGAACTCCGGCTAAGATTATTAAAAGTATGCTTCTCATATAAATGCTTTTATTTACTAAACGTATTTTAGCTCTTTAATGTTCAATCAAAAGCGAGAAAAGTTCTGCATTGAACATAGTGCTGGCAGGTTCTGATTAATAATCCAGAAGCCTGTCTTCAAGAGAAAGGTTTTATGACGCTGCCGCATCAAAATTATTCAAAAAGCTTGACAATAAATGAATGATCGTTTAATTTAGACCCATGAGAATTAAAGATGAATTGAAGCAGGATGCAATTATTCAAGCAACTGTTAAGCTTGTGAACGAGATTGGTTTCGTGTCAAGTTCTGTTGCCAAGATAGCTCGGGAGGCAAACGTTTCGCCGGCGACTATTTATATCTACTACAAAAACAAGGAGGATCTTCTCGTTTCCACTTATGTAGATATCAAACAGAAACTGAGCGAAGCCCTGTTAAAGAACTTTGATGAATCCAAACCATTCAGGGATATTCTTAAAACTGTATGGCTCAATGGATTTGAATACGTTGCGAAAAACATCAAACATTACCAGTATGCTGAACAATTTTCCAATTCTCCGTATTCAGATCTCGTGGATCATGTAAAAGTGGAAAAACATTTTGAACCCATGCTTAAAGTACTGCAAAAAGGAATAGACCAGAAGGTGATTAAAAATGTTCCGCACGAAATGCTCGCCGCGTTTATTTTCTATCCGATGATGATTCTCTCAAACCCAAAGCTTTGTAAAACCCTGGAATTATCTAATGAAAACATTGAGCAGGCTTTTACGTTAGCCTGGGACGCAATTAAATTTTAATTTTTTTATCTAATAACTAAATGATTATTCTTTTATATGTAATAAAATGAGGAACTCCTGATGAATGAGAAAAAATGGGATTTAACAAATATTCATGATCAGATGGGAAAAGTAGCAATAGTAACGGGTTCAAGCAGCGGGATAGGATTTGAAGCGGCAAAAGAACTCGCAAAAAAAAACGCGACAGTAATAATTGCGGTAAGAAATTCCGACAAAGGGAATAATGCCGCACAAAAAATCCTTGCTGAAAATAAAAATGCCGATATACATGTCATGATGCTTGATCTGGCGGATTTAGACTCAGTTAAATCATTCTCAAATTCCTTCAAAGAAAAATACAAAAAACTCGATCTACTGATAAATAATGCCGGGGTAATGATTCCTCCATACTCAAAAACCAAAAATGGTTTTGAACTTCAGTTTGGAACAAATCATCTTGGACATTTCGCTTTGACGGCGTCATTGCTTGACCTGTTAAAAAACACAAAGGATTCAAGGATTGTAAATGTAGCCAGCGCTGCTCATAAATACGGCAATCTTAATTTTGACGATCTTAACTGGGAAAAAAGAAAGTATAAATCATGGCACGCATACGGCGACAGTAAAATATCTAATCTCTATTTTACGTACGAATTATCACGAAGACTCAATGCAACTAATTCCGAAATAAAAGTTACCGCGGCTCATCCGGGCTGGACGGCAACAGAGCTTCAGCGTCACAATGTTTTTTTTAAATTTATGAATCCATTCTTCCCGATGAAACAATGGCAGGGCGCGTTGCCGACTCTTAGAGCCGCGACTGATAATGCCGCCAAAACTGGTGATTATTTTGGTCCCAACGGCTGGCAGGAGTGGAAAGGTTTTCCTGTTAAAGTTGAATCGAATGAATTATCTCACGATAAAAATATTGCTGCAAAATTGTGGGACATCTCCGGGAAAATGACCGGAATAAAATTTAATTTATAATTATTTATCGAAGGAATTTATCATGTTTAATTTTGATTTTTATAATCCCACTCGGATTGTGTTTGGAAAAAACCGGTTAAATGAACTGGTTTCTTTTGTACCTAAAGATAAAAATGTGCTGGTGCTGTATGGGGGAGGCAGCGTGAAGAAATACGGAACGCTGCAAAAAGTCACCGATGTTTTAAGCGGCTATAAGGTTTTTGAATTCGGCGGTATAGAACCGAATCCGCGTTTCGAAACTTTGATGAAGGCAGTTGAGATTGTTAAAAAAGAGAATATCGGATTTCTGCTCGCGGTTGGAGGCGGTTCAGTTATGGATGGAACAAAATTTATTGCGCTTGCTTCCAAATATCAGGGGAATAAGCCAGATGAAATATTGTATCAAGGATATAAATCCGCCGGAATTTCAGAAGCCCTTCCTTTTGGAACGGTGGTAACTCTTCCGGCTACAGGCTCTGAAATGAATTCGGGCGGTGTAATAAGCTACGGCAACGGCAAATATGTTGTTTTCAGTCCCTTAACTTTCCCGCAATTTTCTTTCCTCGACCCCTCTTTAACTTTTACACTGCCTCCTGCGCAGGTAGCTAATGGCGTTGTTGATACTTACGTTCATGTTCTGGAGCAATATTTAACATATCCGGTTGAAGCAAGATTTCAGGACAGGACCGCGGAAGGAATTTTACAGACATTGATTGAGATAGGGAGGAAGACTATTGATAATCCTGCCGATTATGATTTAAGAGCCAATCTTGTCTGGAATGCTACGATGGCGTTGAACGGACTGATAGGATCCGGCGTTCCAAGTGACTGGACCACTCATATGATCGGTCATGAACTGACGGCATTCTTCGGAGTTGATCACGCAGTATCTCTGGCAATCATTACTCCATCCCTTCTAAATATAAGAAAAGACAAGAAGCGGGAAAAACTTATTCAATACGCTGAACGTGTCTGGAAGATAGATGAAAAGGATGATGATAAGAAGATTGAACTCGCCATAAATAAAACACGGGAGTTCTTCGAAAGTCTTGGGATTAAAACCAGATTGTCGGATTACGGTATTAAAGAGCCTGATTTTGATAAAGTGATAAAGGGATTGGAAACGAAGGGAATGACAAAATTATCAGAGCACAAGGATGTGACATTGGAAATCAGCCGAAAAATTTTAGAGAATGCATTATAATTATTTCTGAGTTGAGAGAGAATGAATTTAACAATTATAACATTTGCCGTTGTACTCATCAACATTCCGTTTGGGTATTGGAGAGCAAACGTTAAAAAATTTTCTCTTCAATGGTTTTTATCCGTTCATATTCCTGTTCCCTTTATAATTTTTCTGCGGATTATCGGCCATATCGGATTTGCTTTCTATACATATATATTTTTAGTAGCCGCGTTTTTTACGGGTCAGCAGCTGGGTTCTTATTTAAGGAAAAAGAATTTATCGATTAGCTCAACGGTTGACGATGGAACAAAGACCCCTGAAAAAACTCAGGGCAGATAATACATGAATTAATATTTAGGCTTAGCAAATAATAAAATGAAAATAAAAGCAATAATCACCGGCGCTACAGGAATGGTAGGCGAAGGCGTTCTTCACCAATGCCTTGGAAATCCCGAGGTTGAATCTGTTCTGGTTATTAACAGAAAAACCTGCGGTGTGCATCACAGCAAACTGACAGAAATAATTCATAAAGATTTTTCCGATCTCTCTTCAATTGAGGATAAACTGGCGGGATATAATGCCTGCTACTTTTGCGCCGGCGTTTCATCTGTGGGCAAAAATCAGGAAGAATACAAACACATCACTTACGATTTAACAATGAGCCTCGCTCATATCCTCGTAAAAATTAATGGTGAGCGTAGTCGGGCTATGGTTTTTACTTATGTATCCGGAGCGGGTACGGACAGCACGGAAAAAGGTAAAAGTATGTGGGCGCGTGTGAAAGGTAAAACCGAAAATGATCTGATGAAGCTGCCTTTTAAAGCCGCTTATATGTTCAGACCCGGGTACATTCAGCCGATTAAAGGATTGAAGAATACATATAAAATCTATAAAGTGATCGCACCGTTGTATCCGTTATTTAGCGCTTTATTTCCCAACTATGTAGTCACGCTGGAAGAGATCGGTAAGGCAATGATTAATGTAACATTGAACGGATACGACAAAAATATTATTGAATGTAGCGATATAAAAAAATTAGCCCTGTAGATCTTGGCCGGGATATAATAGAACACGGATAACGCAGGTTAAACAGATTTACACAGATTGTTCTTGAATAAATATTTAATAAACAACTTCTTCTAAAATTTACCCCTCCAGAGAAAGGAGGAACGGATTTTCGAGAGCGTTAACAACCCACCTTAAAAATCTGATGCCGTCGGCACCATCAATCATTCTATGATCATAAGAAAGAGAAAGTGGCATCATTAATCGCGGTTCAAACTTTCCGTCTGCATATACCGGTTCGTACGATGATCTGGAAACACCCATGATCGCGACTTCAGGGGAGTTTACTATCGGAGTAAAATATGTTCCGCCGATTCCGCCGAGATTCGAGATAGTAAAACAGCCTCCTGTCATATCATCCGGTGAAAGTTTTTTATCGCGGGCTTTTTTGGAAAATTCCTGCAGTTCTTTACTTAGTTCAATAATATTTTTCTTATCAACATCGCGAATTACAGGAACCAGAAGACCCCTGTCAGTATCCACCGCAACTCCTATATTCACAAATTTTTTGTAGATAATTTCATTTTTCTCCATATCAACACTGCTGTTGAACTGCGGAAAAACCTTTATAGCAGAGGCAAGTACTTTAAGTAGAATAGATGTAACAGTTAATTTTCCGCCGGCTGCTTCAACCTGTTTGCCGAACTGTTTACGGATTTTTTCGAGTTCAGTAATATCGGCTTTATCGAACTGGGTCACGTGAGGAACTGTTGCCCAGGCGAAAGATAAATGCTCGGCGGTTTTTCGCCGGATATTACTCATCGGCTGGATTTCAATTTCGCCCCACTTTGAAAAATCTGGAAGTATTTCCTTGACTATTCCTACACTACCGCCGGAGAAACCTCCTTTTTGAATCTGCTCATTTAAATTTTTAGCATAAGTCTTAATATCCTCAAAAGAAATTCTTCCGTGCGCACCGCTGCCGCGAACCTTATGGACATCCACACCGATTTCCCGCGCAAATCTTCTAACCGAGGGGGCGGCAGGTACAACTACCTGAATAATATCTTTCGGCAAATTAATAACGGAAGGGGCATGACTGTGTCCTACTTTCTGGAAAGGTATTTTTTCCGGAGCTGAAACTGGTTTTGGCTCTGCAACGGTTTTATTCTCTTCCGGCTGTGCAGAAACTGCAGGTTTATCAACTCCTTGAGAACTGGTCTCAACAGTAAACGCAACCGATCCTACATCGACTTTATCGCCATCCTTAACTGTTACTTCTTTTACTGTTCCTGAAACTTCCGAAGGAACCTCTACAGTTGCTTTATCAGTCTCTATTTCCAGAACAATCTGATCAGTTTCTATTTTATCCCCGGATTTAATCAACACTTTTGTTATCTGCGCGGAGGTAATGTTTTCCCCAAGCATGGGAATTTTAAACTTATAGTCACTAATAACTTTCGTTTCATTGCTGATTTCTTTTTCGATAATCTTATCATCACCCTTCTGTTTCTTTTCGTCTTTTTTATCGATTTTCACTTCCGGTTTTTCCTTGCCGACAGTCGACTGCTCAGTGCTTGCATCAACACTAATAATCGGTTCGCCGACTTTAGCTTTAGTCCCCTCTTTAACAAATATTTCTTTTACGATTCCGGAGACATCGGAAGGAACCTCAACAGTAGCTTTATCGGTTTCAATTTCAACCACGACCTGATCAACTTCTATTTTATCACCGACTTTGAGTGGAATTTTAATAACATCGGCGGCTTCAATTCCGTCACCCAGGTGAGGCAGTCTAAAATCTACAATCATCTTTTTTCCAATTTTAATGAAATGGAACACGGATCATCAAGATTATTTATGATCAAATACGATCTAAATCCAAAAAAATCATGATCATCATAAAAATCCGCGTTCTATTGTTTTTATGATTTAGCCGGATTTAATTTATCCGGATTTATATTTAATTCCTTCTGAGCTTTTTTAACTAATTCAGGTTTTATTTTTCCTTCTTTCATCAGGGAGTAGAGGGCCGCATACGCGATATGCCTTGCATCCACCTCAAAGAAATCCCTGAGTGAAGTACGTCCCTCGCTTCTTCCGAATCCGAATGTTCCCAATGAATGAAGAGATCCGGGCAGCCATTTGGCCATCGCATCTTTCATCAGCTGAACATAGTCCGATGCAGCGACAAAAACACCTTCTTCACCTTTTGTAATTTCTGAAATGTAGGGTATTCTTTGTTCTTTATCGGGATTAAGCATATTCCATCTTTCGGTTTCCTGGGCATCAAGATGCAGGTTTTTATAGCTGGTAACACTCCATACATCCGCGGCAACCTTATAATTATTTTCCAGGATTTCCGATGCTTTAATAACTTCATTTAAAATTGTTCCGCTGCCGAACAGATGCGCTTTTATTTTCTGTTCCTTTTTTTCACTCGCTTTATATTTATACATGCCTTTAAGAATACCGTCCCTCACTCCCTCCGGCATATGCGGCTGCTCGTAGTTTTCATTCATGATGGTGATATAATAGAACACATTTTCCTGTTTCTCATACATTCTGTAGATGCCGTCGCGTATAATAACCGCAAGTTCATATGCAAATGCAGGATCGTAGGTAACCAGATTGGGAACCGGATAGGCGAGAAGATGTGAATTTCCATCCTGATGCTGCAAACCTTCGCCGGCTAGAGTTGTTCTGCCTGCTGTCGCCCCGAATAAAAATCCTTTACACCTCATATCGGCGGCGGCCCACACAAGATCTCCAACCCTTTGCATTCCGAACATGGAATAAAAAGTAAAAAATGGAATTGCATTGATTCCGTGTGTAGCGTAGGAAGTGCCCGCGGCGATGAATGACGACATAGATCCGGCTTCTGTAATTCCTTCTTCAAGGATCTGACCGTTTTTTGCTTCTTTATAATAAAGAAGACTGTCTTTATCTACCGGTTCGTAAAGCTGTCCTTTGTGAGCGTAAATTCCAACCTGCCTGAACAAGGATTCCATTCCGAATGTTCGTGCTTCGTCCGGGACGATTGGAACTATTAGATGACCAATTTCCTTATCCCGTAAAAGCTTAGCCAGTATTCTTACAAATACCATCGTAGTTGAAGCTTCGCGTCCTTCGGTTCCTTTATAAAACTCTTCGAACAATTCTTCGGAAGGAGTTTTTAGGGAGGTTGATTTAGTAATCCGCTTGGGGACATAACCGCCAAGAGCTTTTCTTCTCTCTTTGAGGTATCTGATTTCGGGGCTATCCTCAGATGGTTTGAAAAACGGAGCGCTTGCTATTTCGTCATCGCTTATCGGTATTGAAAAACGCGATCTGAATTCTTTTAATTCCTCTTCATTTAATTTTTTCTGGGAGTGTGTAATATTTTTTCCCTCGCCTGCTTCTCCGAGTCCGTAACCCTTTACAGTCTTGGCTAGAATTACCGTCGGTGCTCCCTGGTGTTCAAATGCTTCTTTATAAGCGGCGTAGACTTTTTCGGGATCGTGGCCGCCCCGTTTCATCTTTTCAAGCTGTTCATCAGAATATTTTTCCACAAGTTTCAGAAGTTCGGGATATTTCCCGAAGAATTTCTCTCTTATATATTTACCGCCGCGAACAACAAGATTTTGGGACTCGCCGTCTAGAGTTTCCTGCATACGTTTGACAAGTATTCCGGTTTTATCCGCTTCAAACAAAGGATCCCAATCGCTCCCCCAGATCACTTTAATAACATTCCATCCCGCGCCGCGGAAATTAGCTTCAAGTTCCTGCACAATATTTCCGTTACCGCGTACAGGTCCGTCAAGCCGCTGCAAATTACAATTGATAACGAATATCAGATTGTCAAGATTTTCTCTTGCGGCTAACGAAATGGCTCCAAGGGCTTCGGGTTCATCGGTTTCACCATCCCCGAGAAAAGCCCATATTTTCTGATCGCTCTCTTTTTTCAATCCGCGGTCTTCTAAATACCTGTTGAATCTTGCCTGATAAATTGCCTGAATTGGACCGAGCCCCATTGATACAGTAGGAAATTCCCAGAATTCCGGCATCAGCCAGGGATGGGGATACGAAGAAAGACCCCCGCCGGGTTTCATTTCACGTCTAAAATTTTCCAATTGCTCCTTGGATATTCTTCCTTCAAGATATGCGCGCGCATAAATTCCCGGTGCGGCATGCCCCTGAAAATAAATTATATCACCTTCCCCGTTGCCGTCTTTTCCACGGAAGAAGTGATTGAATCCAATTTCATACAATGTGGCCGCGGAGGCATATGTGGAAATATGCCCGCCGATCCCCGGTTCCTCTTTATTGGCACGCACTACCATTGCCATAGCGTTCCATCTTATCAGACTTTTGATCCTTCGTTCGATTTCTCTACCGCCCGGAAACGGCGCCTGATTTTCTTTAGGAATTGTATTGATAGCTGGCGTATTGGCAGTAAACGGAAGGTCTACACCCGACTCGTGCGCATATGTATCCAAATTGTGAAGAAGGGCCTTTACTTTTTCAGGACCACCGGATTGCAGTACATATTCCAATGATTCAAGCCACTCACGGACTTCGACTTCATCAAGCTCAGTATATCCGTTGTTATTATTATCGTCCATTTTATTCCTTTAATTCTATTCTTTACACTTTTGTTAAAAATTTCAATTCCGCTGCATAACGAATCCAATTTAAGAATTCCGCTGCTTGAATTCTAACAGTATGACTGTGAATATTGCCATGATAGAAAACGAAGAGAAAAGAGCTATAGTTCACTAAAATGCTTTTTTACTCGCTATCCGGTTCGGTATGCACCATCACTTTTACATTTTTAATTCTACTGGTAATGGCTTTTTCTACATTATGAGATATTTCGTGTGCCATTTCGATGGATATCTTTTTATCCACATGAATGTTCAAATCAACGAACTTATCAGGACCTGATTCACGTACCTTGATATCGTGAAACTTCTTGACCTCAGGGATTTCCCTCACTATCCTCTCCACTTTTTCATGCAATCCTTTTGGAGCCCTGTCCACCAATGCATCGAATGATCTTTTACCCAAACGGTAACTTACACTCAGAACAATCAGAGCAACGATCAACGCTGCTATTGAGTCGGCATAATGAAAATTAAATGCCGCCCCAATCAAGCCGATCAATACAACAGATGAACTCCATATATCGGTTGAAAAATGGAGCGCGTCAGCTTCGAGCGCCTGGCTTTCATGTTTCTTAGCAACTCTATAAAGAGCCCGTGAACGGGAATAATCCACAATAATCGATGTAATAATTACGATAAAACTCCATATCGTAACATCAAAATGCACCTCGTCAGTTATCAATCTCCGGACGGCTTCGTAAATAATCCACATACATGTGATCACGAGAAGCAACGTCTCAACAAGGGCTGAATAATTTTCTATTTTACCATGGCCGAAATTGTGATCTGCATCAGGGGGGGTATCTGAGAATTTAACTGCGAAAAATGTTATGACCGCCGCCACCAGATCGAGAGCTGAATGAAGAGCCTCTGAAAGGATACCAAGACTTCCGGTAAGAAAACCGATAATTAGCTTAAATCCGGTAAG
>PGYS01000121.1 GCA_002839795.1 Ignavibacteriae bacterium HGW-Ignavibacteriae-3
AAGTAGACAGCGGTTTTCTTAAGAAGTAATTCATCCGAGGCAAATTTTCTGAAATATACCGCCATTGCTACAGGAACAATCGCAAGCGCAGACATCAAATGCACGCCGGTTGATAATCCGATAAGATAGAATATGAAGATCAGATATTTTTCATTATCGGGTTCATCCGCTTTTTCATTCCATAGAACCATCAGCCAAATTACAAAGGCGATGAAAAATGTCGAATTGGCGTAAACTTCGGATTCAACTCCGTTCGCCCAGACCGTATCCGCAAATGCAAAAGATAAAGCTCCGATAGCTGCGGAGATATATATCGATACGGCATCAAATAAATTATCGTAGTCGCGTTTTCTATAATTCTGAATAACTTTCACAGCGATCAGGTATAAGAACATGACTGAGAATGCGCTCGATATAATTGAAATAGTGTTCATTCTGAACCCGATGCTTGAAGCGAAGGGGATCATTGTAAAGACTTTGCCAAGTATCAGGAAAAATGGTGTACCCGGGGGATGCGGAACCTGCATGAGATAGGCAGAAGCAGTAAACTCTCCGCAATCCCAAAATGAGAGACCGGGTTGAGCAGTCGCAAAATACGCCCATGCTGTAATAATAAATACTAATGCTCCAAATAATCTGTGTAATACTTTATTGTTCATTATTCCACCAAAAATTTTGAATTATGAAGAATGATCTTCGGAATTATCTTGTGGGGGCAGATTGAAGAATTGATCATAATTTTTCTTCTCTCTGTTAACATGATATTTATTATATATGTCTTTGAGTTTCTGCATCGAAAGTTTATCTAAATCTTCATCATCTTTATGACGTTTTAGGAGCATTTTGTAATCTTCAAGTTCCCGGTTCTCAAATTTCCGCTCGTACCGCTTCAAAATGCTGAAATAATTCTTCTGCTCGCGTGAACTCATTGTGAAATCTTGAGCTGTTTACAATTTTAGTTGATGAAATTAATCAAAAAATCATTCAATAAAAAACTATATTTAGGAGTCCAAGAATTCAGAATCGAATAAATATATATGCAGGTTTACAAAGAATACGAGCCAATTGTTTCCATAATAATGCCCACATTCAACCGCGATAATTATTTAAAAAGGTCGGTTGACTCTGTTATTAATCAGACTTATCAGAAATGGGAGCTTATAATCGTGGATGACGGAAGTAACGACGGTACATTTTTAATTGCCGATGAATACATAAGAACGCACGAAAATATCAGATACATGAAGCATTCAAACAGGAGACCTGCACTCTCTACGAATGCCGGAATGCAGGCTTCAGTTGGAGAACTTATCTCTTTTCTGGGTAGCGACGATGAATGGAAGCCGCTATTTCTGAGCGAACGTGTAAATTATCTCGGTGATCATCCTGAGATAGATTTCATTCACGGCGGAGTTGAAATTATCGGTCACCCCTATGTGAAAGACAAGAATGATCTGACGCGCGTGATCCACCTTGATGAATGCGTAATAGGCGGTACTTTTTTCGGCAAGCGCAAAGTGTTTTTGGAACTCGGCGGGTTTAAAGATCTGAGTTATAGCGATGATTCTGATTTTTTCGAGCGGGCCGAAAAGAAGTTTCGAATAGCTAAGGTTGATTTTCCTACGTATATCTATTACCGCGATACGCCTGACAGTATCTGCTCAAATATTGAATAACGGGGTTAACAGATGAATATACTAATGCTGCTTTCTCAACTGGAAGTTACCGGTGCGGAAGTGTACAGCGTTTCCAAAGCAGAAAAATTGATTAACCGCGGTCACAATGTTTTTATCATCTCGGATACCCTTACAAAAAAAACAAGGGCTAATTACCTTTCTCTTCCCCTTTCAAACAGAAATATAACTAACCGGATTAAGAACACATTAGCAGTTTACCGGTTTATCAAAAAGAATAATATTCACATTGTAAATGCGCATTCGCGCGCGAGCGCCTGGGTGTCAAATCTGGCTTGCAAATTCGCAAACGTGCCTTTAATAGTGTTCATACACGGAAGACAGTCCACTTTCTTATCGAGAAGACTTGTCCACGGATTCGGTGATTATACAATCGCTGTTTGCGAGAAACTTTCAGAACAGCTTCTCGATGTGTTTAAAGTTGATCCTGGTAAAGTTGAAGTAATGAGAAATGGTTTCGATATTCCTGAAATCGGCAAAGCGATTTACAGAAGTCATAAAACAGTTGCTTTCATCACAAGACTGTCAGGACCAAAGAAAGAACTTGCATACAAACTTCTGGAGCATGTATCAAATTCCGATTTTCTTTCGGAATTTAAGAATGTAAAATTCAAGATTATCGGCGGACAATCAATTCCTCCCGAATTCGACAAATTCAAAAATATTTTTGAATTCACCGGCTACACAGACAATTTACCGCGTGAAATAGAGAATGCCGATGTGATCATAGGATCAGGCAGAGTGGCCATAGATGCGGTACTCCATAAAAAACCGCTGGTTGCCATGGGAGAAGCGTGCACAATCGGACTTGTGACTAAAAAGAACCTCCGGTTCGCCCTGGAAACAAATTTCGGGGATATGAATGTTACAGAAAAGGATTTTGATTTTAATAAAATTACTGACGATCTGAAGAAAGCGCTTGATTTAACTGAATGCGAGGATGAAGTTTATTTACGGGTTGTGAATGACTGCGATATTGAAAAAATTGTTGACCGGCTGGAATATCTTTTCCAGAGTGTGAGCGTACGATTCTACAGGAATGAAATTCCGATAATTTATTACCACCGTATCGCAAAAAATATTTCCGATGCAGGGAAGCACGGGATATTTGTAACGGAGCAGCAATTTGAAAATCATCTCCGTTTTTTGAAAAAAGCCGGATATAAATCAATCTCATTTGATGAAGCCCTGAATGTAAAAAAGAGTGGAACTTCGGGTAAATTTGTAATGATCACATTTGATGACGGTTATGAGGATAACTACACGCTTGCATTTCCGCTTTTGAAAAAATACGGGTGCAAGGCATTGATATTTCTGGTTGCCGGACTTGAATCCAACACCTGGGACGAACAGGCTGATGAACCCGTGCTGAAAATGATGAGTGAGAATCAAATTAAAGAAATGGCGGAATATGGAATTGAGTTCGGATCCCACACTCTCACTCACGCCGATCTAACAAAACTGACTCATAAAGAAGCGAAAAGAGAATTGACCGAATCAAAAAAAATACTTGAAGCAAAAACAGGAAAAGAAATTACATCTTTTGCTTATCCATACGGAAACTGTAACGAAACTGTAAAAAAGACGGCCGGTGAGGCAGGGTATAAATTTGTTTTTGCAACCGACAATGGCCCCATGGGTCTTCATGAAGATCTACTTCAGATAAGGCGAATAGGAATATTTCCCAATACAACGGTCCGCGGTTTAGCCAGAAAGATCCGCGGTGGTTACGCTTTCAAAAGAGAAAAAAAGGAATCTCAGAATTTGCAAATTCCCCGCTGAGAACTATATTTGCTGACAATTTTCTCGGGTACTTAATGCAGTACAAAAATAAATACATATTTAATAAGATAATAGCAGCAATCTTATTGATGCTAATCTTCAATTCATTAATTCCTGCGCAGTCAACACCAATCGTTGCTGATAGTTCGGGTGTCGTTTCTGTTCAGGCTGATGATGCGGCCGGTGATTTTTCTAATCCGTTTAACAAGATGCCCGAATGGCACGCCATGTTCTCGAATATTCCGGGTGACTGGTCAAAATATTTTGATGTAACTTTCCGGGTGAATAAAATTCCCCTGTACCTCACTGTAAGCGCGTTAACAGCTGCTACTATAGTCACTGATGATAAATCGTGGCAGATCACGCGTAAAAATCACGACGCCAGTTCGTTTGCAACAAAGTTCGATGAATTTTGGACGGAGATCGGCGATGGAAGAACGCAATTCGGTTTAGCGGCGGCATTCGGTTTGTACGGCCTGGTATCTAATGACGCGAGAGCGGTAAGAACTGCCAGCCAAATTGTTCAGACCGTATTCGCTGCAGGCACGGTAGTCCAGGTGCTAAAGCATATCACCGGCAGACAGACACCAAATACCGCAACATCTCCCACCGGTAACTGGGTTTTCTTCCCTAATCAAATTGAATATGCGAAACATGTATCTACTTATGATGCATATCCCTCGGGACATGTTACAACGACTCTTGCCACTGTCATTGTTATAGCGGAAAATTATCCCGAAGTCTGGTGGATCAGGCCGGTGGGTTATACTGTAACAGCACTTGTCGCTTTTGGAATGGTTGGTACCGGGATTCATTGGTACAGCGATTATCCTTTGGCTGTCGCATTAGGTTATACGTTCGGAATGATTGCGGCACATCCGGAAAAAATTCCCGATTCAATTTCCGGAAGCAAAAAACTTAATATTATGCCGATGCTGGTGGATAAAGGATTTGGTTTATCGGTTGGATATAGGTTCTGATCCGGAATGACAGATCAAATAGTATATTTCTGAATTATCTCTTCGGGGATTCTTACGGGTCTTCCGTTCTTAGTTGAAATTAGTGCGTATACGGAATATCCTTCCGCGGCAATTTTATTGGTATCTGTTTTAATTATCCAGAAATTCACTTTTACGTGCGCACCTTCATATGAATTTACCTGCGTTCTTACAGCAATTTTATCGCCCAGCTTTATCTCACGCAGAAAATCAATATATGTTGATGATGCAACCCACGAATATCCCTGCCTGACGAATTCTTCCATGGGTACTTTATAATTCTTTTTCATCTGATCATAACGCGCCATCAAAAGGTAATCGAGATATTTCGAATTGTGAACGTGGTTGTTCATGTCAATATCATCGGGTCTGACCGTAATTTCCGTTTCGAATATTGAATAATCCGGATTGGCTTTTATTCCCATCTAATTCAATCTTTCTTTTTTATAAAAGAAAAACAGGAATACGGAAATTGAGAGTCCGACCGCAATCTGAAGAATAACCGGAGTGGAAATCAGTTCGGATGTGATAAATCCA
Organism: Ignavibacteriae bacterium HGW-Ignavibacteriae-3; assembly: GCA_002839795.1. Classification (GTDB taxonomy): domain Bacteria; phylum Bacteroidota; class Ignavibacteria; order Ignavibacteriales; family Melioribacteraceae; genus Fen-1258. Next base: position 5,012 of record PGYS01000121.1, read on the forward strand.
AAACTGATCAAAGAAAATTTTAACAGATAATAATAGATCTTACTGATCATGATGCTGAGAATCGCCGAAGGGAAAGATTTTTTAAAATACTTCAGCAGGGTAAAGAACAGAAAAACGTTCAGAAACATTTCTGATGTAATCAGCAGTGATTTAATAACCGCCGGGTGTGTTGAAATTATAAATGAGAAAAGGGGCAGTACAAGGGTCAGCAGGTATACATTTTTTCTGGACGTAAACACAATACTGAGCAGTAAAACCACTCTCATCGGTTCGAGAAGATAAAGAGGAATTGCCGACAGATGAGATAGCGCGGGAGTTAGCACAACAACAGTTAATGCAAAAATATCATAAATGAGGGTCTTATATTCATATTTCGAAATTGCGGTTGTAAAAGATTTCATTTCCCTGTTCCATTTATTATCTTGAATCCAAAATAACATATTGATAAGTTACCACAAAATTTATTTGAGATTTTTTAGAGGTCTGAATGGACAGAAGGGATTTTTTGAAAACGGGATTGCTTGCGGGTGCTTCTTTTGCCGTTCCCGGGATCTATGGCAGCTATTTCGCTAAGAGCAGCAAAGTTTTTGTCTCGAATTATGATTTGGTCGCGATTAAAAACGGCGAACCGGAAGTAATGTTTGATAAGGGAATCGAGCAGCTGGGCGGAATGAAATCATTCGTTAAAAAAAATCAGAAAGTTCTTGTTAAACCAAATATAGGATGGGACGTAATTCCGGAGAGGGGCGGTAATACTAATCCGAAGCTCGTAAAAAGAATAATTGAACATTGTTTTGATGCGGGCGCCAAGGAAGTTTACGTTTTTGATCATACCTGCGACGATTGGCGAAGAAGTTATGCGAGCAGCGGAATTGAGAGAGCCGTGAAAGATGCAGGCGGCAAGATTGTCTCCGGAGATACCGAAAATTATTATCAGGATGTTACTATAACCGGGGCAAAGGTATTAACAAAAGAAAAAGTTCATGAGCTTGTTCTTGAAAGCGATGTCTTTATAAATGTCCCGATTCTTAAAAGTCACAGTTCAACCCGTTTGACGGTAAGTATGAAAAATCTGATGGGCGTAGTTTGGGACCGGGGGTACTGGCACCGGAATAATCTTCATCAGTGTATTGCTGATTATGGAATGTTCAAAAAAAAACCAACACTTAACGTTGTTGACGCGTATTATGTAATGAAGCAGAACGGGCCGAGAGGAGTTTCTCTTAACGATATAGCTCTGATGAAATCGCAAATAATTTCCTCAGATATGGTTTCCGCTGATGCCGCCGCGGCAAAATTATTTGGTCTGGAACCCGATACGGTTTCATACATCAAAATCGCAGACTCAATGGGCCTGGGAAAAAAAGATTTAAGTTCTCTGAACATCAAACGACTTATATTGTAACAAATGAGCGGCTCACTTCTCCGGAAAATAAGAATATTTGTCTCGATGCTTTTTATAGTCCCGACAACCTTTTTACTTATTGATATCTACGGAATTATTCCGCCTGATATTTCAAATAAAATACTTTTTCTGCAATTCATCCCTTCGGTTTTAAAATATATAACTGTTTTTTCCGTGACTGCCTCGGGTTTTATAGCTGTCCTGTTAATAACACTTTTGTTCGGAAGAGTCTACTGTTCGAGCATCTGTCCGCTTGGAGTTATGCAGGATGTGATAAATTGGATCTCGGGAAAAATAAAGAGAAAGAAAAAAAGAACTTTCGATTTTTTAAGAGAACAAAAAATTCTTCGGTTTGTCCTGCTTGTCTTGCCAATAGCATTTTTTCTTTTTGGAAGCTCATTTGCATTAAATCTTTTGGATCCGTACAGCCTTTATGGAAGATTTTCCGGAAATTTTTTACGGCCGCTGCTGGTTGGTGCAAACAATTTGGCGGCATATTTTTTCGAACTTCTAAGAATATACGCGGTTTATCCGTATAGTCTGAAGGAATTTAATCACTGGCCATTCCTGATTACCGTTCTATTCTTTGCTTTTGTTGCAGTTATGGCATGGAAGAAGGGAAGACTATATTGCAACACTGTTTGTCCGGTTGGAACTCTACTCGGCTATCTGTCGAAATTATCGTTATTTAAAATTCTTATTAATCATGAAGACTGTTTAAGCTGCGGTATATGCGCGAAGGAGTGCAAAGCAAGTTGTATAGACAGCGAAAATAAGACTGTTGATATGACCCGCTGTGTTCTATGTTTTGACTGCATTCCTTCCTGCCCTACAGAAGGAATAACATTCGGCAATTCTTTCAGGGAAATCCGGAAAGGTAATTATGCTCAGACTGAAATTCAGGTAGACAATTCAAAAAGAGATTTTCTAACAAAAGCATCAGTTTATTTTTTGTCTTTTTCAGCCATCGCGGCTCAGGTTAAAAAGAAAATTGTTGTCACCAAACCAAGTACAATACCGGTCTTCAGAAAGAATGCAGTCTCTCCGCCGGGATCTGTAAGTATCGATAGATTTAACGGCAGATGTACGGCGTGCCATCTTTGTGTGAGTTCATGCCCCACACAGGTACTTCAGCCCTCATTTTTAGAGTATGGTTTTCTTGGAATGCTACAGCCAAGGATGGATAACATTACAAGCTTCTGCAATTTTGAATGCAAAATTTGCGCGGATGTATGTCCTACCGGCGCCATTCTTCCCATTGACCTCGAGAAAAAGAAATTGACGCAAATCGGAAAAGCAAAATTTGTAAAGGACAATTGCATAGTTCAGACCCAGAAAACAGATTGCGGCGCGTGCAGTGAACATTGTCCCACCAAGGCAGTGCGCATGATTGCTTTTGAAGGAGCATTATTAATTCCCGAAGTAAGAGACGATTATTGCATTGGATGCGGTGCCTGTGAGTATGCCTGCCCCACCATACCTTACAAAGCTATCTATATAGAGGGTAACCGGTCTCATCAAATCGCGAAGAAAAACACTGAGTTAAAGAAACAGGAAGTGATTAATACTGAAGAGGATTTCCCCTTCTAGTATCTTAATCATGCCTAACTAAATTTTAATAAATTATCCTTATAAATAATTGGAATTCAGTTTACATACAAAAGATGTATACGCATCACTGAAAATCGGAGATTTCAGACGCTTTGTTTCTGCAAGGTTTCTGTTCACACTCGCAGTTCAAATGCAGTCGCTCATTGTCGGATGGCAGATTTACCAGTTAACTCATGATGCTCTCGCTCTGGGTTTAATAGGAATGTTCGAAGCTGTCCCATACATCTCAATAGCATTATTTGCCGGGCATGTAGCCGACCGTGTGGATAGAAAAAAAATAATTTTACTTGCCAATTCCGCCTATTTTATTTGCGCCGCGGCTCTACTGCTAGTCTCAACGCAGTTTCATCCTGTGCTTGCCATATATGGAACTCTTCCCATTTATGTAATTATTTTTATAACGGGTTTAGCAAGAGGATTTTTATCTCCGGCACAGAGCGCGTTAGCAGCTCAATTAGTTCCGAGAGAATTATTCGGGAATGCCTCGACCTGGAATAGTGTCGCCTGGCAAATAGCTGCAGTAACAGGTCCTGCAATCGGCGGGCTCGTTTACGGATTTTTCGGAATAGGACCTGCTTATGCGTTAGTTATATTACTCTCATTGACGAGTCTTGCTTTTTTCTATTTTGTCAAAAAGAAACCGATGCCGGATAGAACAATGGAAGAAAATATCTGGCAGAGTTTATCAAGCGGCTTAAAATTTGTTTTTCGAAATCAGATAATATTAAGTGCAATAAGTCTTGACATGTTCGCTGTTTTTTTCGGCGGAGCAGTTTCTGTACTGCCGATCTTTGCGGATCAGGTTCTTAATATTGGGGCCGAGGGATTAGGCCTTTTACGGGCAGCTCCCGCAGTTGGGGCCATTATAATGTCCCTGGTTCAGGTTTATAAACCTCCATTTAAAAATGCAGGGCGAAATCTTTTAGTTTGTGTATTCGGTTTCGGCGTTTCAATGATAATGTTTGCCATCTCTCAGAATTTTTATCTGACGCTATTCATTTTAATGCTGAGCGGGATGTTTGATAACGTAAGTGTAATCATCAGAAGTACAATTATGCAGGTTTACACTCCTGATGCGATGCGCGGACGGGTTTCTTCCGTTAATGGAATTTTTATCGGTTCGTCAAACGAACTGGGTTCGTTCGAATCGGGCGTTGCTGCAAAACTAATGGGACTGATCCCATCGGTTATTTTTGGCGGAAGCATGACCCTTGGTGTCGTTGCCGCAGTAGGAAATCTTGCACCGAAATTGAGAGCGCTAAAATTATAATTTCTATTGCTTCAATTATCCCAGGTTTACTTTATCACTTTAATATTTCGGCCAGGTGTTCGGGAGAAACTTTCAATAAACCGTTCGGTAAAAGTCTCGGCGTCAGATCCCTCCAGTTTTTGTCCTTCTTAAATATTTCTCTGAACATCGGTATTGCTTTTTCCAAATCTCCCTTGTTGGCTAATGCCACAGCGGTCCAGTATTTCATTTCAAGATTATCCGGAAACATCTTCATTGCGGCGGAATATTCATACATAGCCATATTCATATCATTTTTTTCAATAGCAAGATCGCCTTTATTCATGTGTTCGTAAGCGCGGTGAACGTCCAGAAGTCTGCGTAGTTCCGAAAGAGGGTTTTCACTGTCGTCAACACGTAAATCAACAAGCCGGTCATTCCATATTTGTCCGGTCGCTTTTGCGCGCACTACGAGAAGAGCGGCTGATTGCCTGCCGCGTACATCTCCGCCGGCTTTCTCAGCTGCTTCGAGTGCATCCAGCAATCTCTCGGCCAAAGCACCTTTCGATTTCTTAAATGCCTCTGCCATTGCGGGCCAGACCCCATCATTCTTCATCAGATTGGCCTGAACGGAAAATCCATTTTCCGCAATATTTCCCGCCGGCTGAATGCATAATTTGCCGGTGAATGAGGCTGCTCTTCCTTTTGTA
>PGYS01000122.1 GCA_002839795.1 Ignavibacteriae bacterium HGW-Ignavibacteriae-3
CTCCCCGTTACTCCCTGTACTAGAAAGTAAAGAACATTCTGATTCGACGGGGCGATAGAAAAAACCATTCTCCCGTAATTCTCAGGCATCTCCACCGGAGTTACATTAGTAAAAGTGTTTCCCCCATCAGTTGATTTGCGAATTCCCTTGATTGTATTTCCGGCGCCGCCTACTGAGCCGGAAGCAACGTATAAAGTTCCATCGTTTGCCGTCGCAATATCAAGTGGGACGGCACTATTAACGCCTGCCGGTAATATAAGAGTCCAGGTAGTTCCTCCGTTTTGAGAACGGTAAACGCCGCCTGTGGTTGCGGCATAAACAACATCCTGAGCCGAGTTGTTTCTATCTATTGCCAGCCGCCATACATACTGCCAGTCGCTGCTCCATGAGCCGGGATTATTAGCTTGAGTTGAAGCAAGGGCAGTCCACGTGTTTCCGTTATCTGTAGATTTGAAAACGCCATCGCCCAAATATGAAGCGCCTCCGTTTCCGGAAGCACTATTACCGAGCTGCTCGCCGCTGCCTGCATACCATATATCCTGCTTGCCGGCTCGTGTATCCTGAACTATGGTGGTAACACTGTGAAGTTGAGAATTGTTTGTAGTCTTACTCCACGAATTGCCATTATTAGTTGATTTCCACAATCCGCCGGAAACACCGCCGGTTATAATGGTAATATTTGGATCTGCGTTTGTTCGGACATCAATCGCAAGTCCGCGGACCCGGCCGCTCGTATTGTTAGGACCTCGCTCAACCCAAGGCAGTGCCTGTCCCTTTAACATTCTTAGAGGAAACGACTCAACAAATAGTCTTTCATTAGTATAAATATTTCTGGGTATTTCATTTACGGCGGGATCTCTGAGCATAAGAAACATCTGCTTGGAACTTGCTATGAAGTCTTCTCGCTTCTGTTCCTTTTTTCTACTGAGTTCTTCCATTTTCTCGTTTTTATTTTGCTGCGCCATAAAAACAAAAAACAAACCCACGATGAGAATGCTCGTAAACAGCAGTATTTTTTTATTCATTTTGATTCCTTGTTAATAAATTCAATTAAAGGTTTGTGAGTTATTAAAGATTATTGGGTATTAAATAAGGTAATAACGCTATCGGGTGTCCAAAACATAATAACACTAACGCTCTTATTTTGAAATTAAATTAGATAAAAAGAGACATCTTGTCAAGATTTAATTGGTTGAACAAGTCGTTCAAGTACAAGGATTGATCTGTGATGGGATACTTTGATCCGGTTTTGAATATTACTTGGAGACGTGTGTGTTACAGTGTATAACGAATTTTATAAAAGTCTAAATCCTTTTATGCAGTTATAGATTACTTCAGCTTAATACTGAATAAAATCATCGGGTCAATTCTTTTCTTAAACCATTGAACTCCGAGATGAAGATGAGGCCCGGTGGCACGGCCTGTCGAACCGACTAATCCGATAACTTCCCCCTTTCTAACATTTTGATTATCCTTTGCTATTATTTTGCTCATATGCAGGTAAGCGCTTGTAAGGCCCTGGCCATGATCCAGAAGAATAAAATTCCCGTTATAATAGAAATTATTTCCCGCAATCCGAACAATACCGTCGGCAATTGCCCGGATAGTATCTCCTGCCGCACCTCTAAAATCCAGTCCGTTATGCACGTTGCTGGGTTTCCCGTTTAAAATTCTCTGGCTGCCGAAAACGCTGCTGAGCTCTACATTGTCAACCGGAAATGAAAAACCGGACATGAACAATGCGGTTTTTAATTTTCCTACTTTAGCACGTGCCGCTTTCATCAACTCAGCTTCGCGGTTAATTTTTTCAAGCACTCTCTTCGGAGGAGTTACGTATTTGCTTGCTAGTGTCAGCCGCTGTTCTTCATACTCTCTTTGTTCGATATTGTATTCAAAAGTCTCAACTTTTCTATTATTAAAATGCACCTTTAATTTATATACTCCTTTCGAGTTTCGGTCAAATCCGAAAACAAACACGCCATCTTTATCTACCTGCAGATCCGTATCATTCAACTCGGCGCGCACAATATTCTTCCCCTGCCCGATAATAATTCCGCCTTCCTTTGCCTCTCCGTAAAAATTTATTTCCTGGGCTGTGATTGATGACAGCGATAGCAATATAAATGAGATGAAAAATAATTTCATTAAATCAGTTCCTTTAATTAAACGGATAAAAACAGAATAGTAAAATTCTTCTAAAGAATCGACCAGTACGCAAATAATTGCCCTGAGAAGTAACGGTAGCTTGAATTATCGCGCGAGGCACTTCCGATACTTATTTTAGCGGTAAGGATTAGTTTTTTTATCGGTGTGTATTGAACATCAATATGGCCTTCAAGAGCGATCAAAGTGCTTTGAGGAATTAAACCGATCTTCCCGCCGATTGAAACTCTCAGTTCCTTTCTTCTGTCAAGATCGTTGTCAAGCCATATGCTGTGCGATTCAAAATTATGAGGGGAGTAGTAGTATGCGGATTTAAGTTTATAATTGGAATAAGCATATTCGTAACCGATAGCCAAATCCGGGAGAAAGTATTTTCCAAGCCTGATATTAAAATCATTGCCTGCGTTACCTTCGCTTACTCCGATATACTGAAAATGACCGCCTAACTTTAAGCCGTCTCTGTTTCTATAATAACCATCAATCTTATACAACGTTGCGTAATAGCGTATATCAATAAGGTATGGAGAATAGAGTATGAAAGCCGCGTCGGAATTCTGATAAATAAAGCCCACTCTGATGGTGTCTCTCTTTTCAAAATTAAAAAAGAGATCATTATCATCACGGTTGAATTTACCGAACGCACCGCTTGTGCCTATTCCAACTCCAAGATTAATGTTGTCGTTAATTCTTAATAATACCAACCCCTTAAATGTCGAAAAAAGCTGACTCCCCCTGAACGGAGTTCCGGCATCAGACATACTGATCAGGGCATCAGGGTTAAGACTTGTCTCACTGGCCTGCATTGAACTCCGGAGATATGAAGCTCCGAGAGAAAGAAAATTTGTAACGCCGAGTTCAATACGTCCTCCAGCGCTCAGAATTCTAAAACTTAAATTATCAGTGTAATATGAAAGTGAAGGACCGAAAGCAATACTGCTTGGAAATGTTTCAAATATGGCAGCGATCCCCGTAACAGGAAGCCAGCCTTTGCGCTGCTTCACGAGACGGACTTGAGTTGAATCAAGATTCCAGTCCAACAGATTATTGTATACGGTTCTTGCGGAATCATTTTCCGCCAACTTCGCGTATGAGTCCCCGAGGTAAAGGTTCGCTTCAAAATCTAATGAATCTTTTTTAACAAGATCCTTAAATTCACGTACGGCGCTTACCGAATCTCCCATAGCGTAGAAAAGCTTTGCGCGCTGCATCTGAGCATCATAGTTATCGCCTGACGCAAGAACTTTATTGTACGTGTCCATTGCCGCAGAGTAATTTTTGTCCTGGAACAGAACATCCCCATATTCTTTTAAAATCAGATCGTTCGGTTCCGCCTTGGAAAGATAATCTTCATAATAGGGAAGCGCGGCAGTGTAATCCTGATCAATTACTTTTTGCCTGCCCTGTTCAAGAATGGCATAAAGTTTTTCCTCCTCAAAGCGCATCTTCTGCCAGTCAATATTTGACTGAAGTTTTATAACATCTTCGTTAGCGGGCTCTAATCCCTTGGCTTTATCGGCATATTCCTGCGCACCTTCAAAATCCCTTTGAACGAGTTTTATGGATCCCATCGCAATCAGAGCGCTGACCGAATTGGGACGGCTCTTCAAAACATTCTCAATGTATTTGAGAGAGAGTTCGGTATCTCTATTAATCCAGACTGCAACCTGAGCTCGGAAAAGCTGATAGTCTATACTTTCCGGATCATCCTCCAGAAGTTTATCCATAATTTCAATTGCCTTGTCAAACTCACGGCTCCACGCGGCAATTTTTGCCCAGCGAAAACGAAGCGTCTGGTCTTTTTCATCAGGATGCTGCTCGAAATATTGATCGAGTATAACTCTCGCGCTGTCGTATTCCTGAAGGTACTCGTAATATTCAGCAACTAATTTAATCGCCTCTTTGTCGCTGAAATCTTTTGATAATCTCGCCTTGGCGCTGTCGAGTCTCTCCCTGTAAGTCCGGCCCCTGAACTCAGAGACATAATTATATTTTTCAAGATACCTCGGATCGTCAGGTTTGGAAACTCCGATAATCTGAAGCTGCTGATACGCTTCTTCAATACGGCCGACATTAATGAGTTCATCTACAAGTTTAAATCGTGTTTCATCATCGGTGGGAGTTCTTTTTAACAATCTATAATATCTGTCAATATCATATTCTTTTTCGAAGGCACGGGGACGTTCCTGGGTTAAATAGGCCTTGTTATTTACAAGGTCAAGGCCGTCTTCGGCTTCCTTAAAAAACGGTTTGAAACTGAGCGCCGTTTCGAATGCCTTCTTGGCAATGGCAAATTTGCTGAGCCACATTGTAAAATATCCGTAGCGGCTCCATAATCTCCAGTCGGTTGGATAACGCTCAACGAATTTTTTAAGTATTCTTTCCCCTTTAACTATGCTTCCTGTATGTGTAAGAATAATAGTGTAGCGGATAACTTCATCGGGAGAGGCATTATCATCGCGCGCAAGATATTGATCATACCACGCTTCGGCTTTATCCCAGATTTCCATGAGGGCATATGCTTTTCCGATCTCGAGATAATTAAATGCTTTAGACGGATCAATTGCAATTTCTCTGTTATATCCTTCAATCCTTTTAAGCAGGAGGGGATACCATATTCCAATAAGGCGCTGAAGATTATTTTCGTACTCGGCTCTTTTGGAGGGGTTCTCTGATTCTATAGCAATAGCGCGTCTGTAATCCAGTCTTCCGTTTTCATACTGCTGGCGTTTTTCAAAACATAATCCGCGGAGATTATAACCGTCCGATAATCGCGGCATTGCGGTTATATATTTGTTCAGCTGATCAATGGCTTCGCCGAACCTTCCGGCCTGCATATGGGAAAGTGCCGTTCTCTTCAGCTCGTCAACGTCAGCTCTCTGCGCTTCCAGAATTTGCGGAAGCATCAAAAGCAAAAACAAAAAAAATAATTTGATGCGGGAAAAGATCATAATTCTCAATAATAAATTGCCCAAAAGAGACGGGAGGCAAAAAATAAGGAATTGATGCCTCTTCGCTCGATTCTCAGCTTCAATTTATCAAAAATTATGCTAAAAGTAATGAATCGTTGAAAAATTGGATTAGAGTTTGTAATGGGACAATTAGACAAAAGACCTTCAGCTCGGACAGGTATAATGTGAGACGGTTTTGATCTGCCGTCTCATATTAAAATTGAAAATAAATAAACGGCTGTATATCCGCAGATTTGAACTGAACGGCAACCCAGATCACAATTACGAAGAAAAGAATTTTGACCGGCAGCGGCATCCACGTAATTAGATTCTGTATCCATAACCCGAGTTTTGCGGGGAGGAAGTGAAACAAATAACCTATTAATATCAAACCAAGAATTAAAGGAAGTTTCTCGGCGAATTGTATGAACACCTCCGCATGGAAAAACTCGTAGATCTGTGAAAGCATATCTAACACGTTCTGCATTTCATAAGAGCGGAAAATTAAAAACGATAAAGCTACAAGATGAAATGTAATAATGATCTGGAAGAATCTTAAAAATCTTGTGTCATGAATCCGCAACAATTTATAAAGTTTCTCTTTCGGTTTTTTAAAAAAGAGGGAAATAGACATCAGTACACCGTGAAATACTCCCCATAGAATAAAATTCCAACCTGCGCCGTGCCATAATCCGCAAAGAAAAAATGTAACAACAAGAGCAATCACATTTCCAAAAATTCTCAAATTACGGGAAGTTATTTGTATCGGTTTAAATAAATAATCCAGAAGCCATTTTGAAAGTGAAATATGCCAGCGACGCCAGAAATCCGCAATGCTTGTGGCTTTAAATGGATAGTTGAAATTATCCATCAACTTAAATCCAAGTAGCAGCGCGATACCTATTGCCATATCCGAGTAACCGGAAAAATCGCAGTAGATCTGAAGAACATAACCGTAAAGAGCAAGAAGATTTTCTACTCCTGTATAACGGAGCGGAAAATCGAAAATCCTGTCAACAAAATTCAGACTTATGTAATCGGCTATAACAACTTTTTTAAGTAATCCGAGAGAAATTAAAAAAATGGCCCGGCCGATGTCCTCTTTTGAAATGAACGGTTCACGGTCTATCTGAGGAAGGAAATCTGCCGCCCGGTCAATCGGTCCCAGAACGATATTCGGGAAAAAGAAAATGTAAAGTGAGAAATCACGCAGACTATCGGTCGGTTTAAGAGTATCGTAATAAATATCAAAAACGTACGTGAGTGCTTTGAATGTATAGAATGAAATTCCTATCGGAAGAAATATTGCAAGGGGATCAATATGCCGGCTGCTTATATCACCAATGATCTGCAGAATGAAATTTGTGTATTTGAAATAACCGAGCAGAGCAACATTAAGAATGAGAGCAAGAGCAAGGAACAATCTTTTCAACGGAAATTTATCCGTGCCGGCAATCCATTTGCCGAAATAAAAATTTGATATTGCCGAGACTATGAGAACTATGAAAAATATTCCGGCTGATTTGTAGTAGAAGTAGAGCGAAAAAATTATCAGCAGAAAGATCCGTGCAGTCTTGTTCTTTCCGACTATGTTGTAGAGAATCAGAAATCCCAAAAAGAGAAATAAAAATAAACTTGTGGAAAAAATAAGCGGATCGTTGGGATCGTATTTCAGAAGAGAAAAGATCTTTTCAAGACTGACGGTTGAGAACATAGGCAGATGATATTGGTTGATGATTAATTAGTCAAAATAGAACGCGGATTTTTATGATGATTAAGATCTGTTATGATTTATCCTTGAAAATCATAAGCGATCATGATAATCTGTGTTCTATTAGGCTGTTGTTATTTTCCGGTTTTCAAATCCACAAGTTTCTGAAGATCGCCTACATTTTTCAGACGAAGCACTTCATAACTTTTGAATTTAACATTAAAGGATTTTTCAACGGCTAAAATTATATTAACGTGATTCAATGAATCCCAGCCCGGCACTTCGGGAGCCATTGTTTCATCCTGAAGATTGAAATCGTCAAGATTAAGTTCTGTTAAAATTACTTTTTTCAATTCAGGTGAAATCATTATCTGCTCCAAACTTGTTTATCTTCATTGGTCATAATTCTTTCTTTATTGGCTTTGCGGCTCGGTTTACCGGCGGAACTTTTAATCAGCCATCTCGAAGGTACAAGATACACTTTATGAATATTGATGTCTATTGCCATTCCCGCTTTAAGTATGTCCATTCTGAGATCATTTTTTTCTTTTTCGCTTTCGGCTTTTGTTTCCGCGATAACAGCAATCTGTTCCGTTCCCATCTTCTCGTCTTCTTCGCCGAATGCAATAACGCGACCTGGTATAATTCCTTTTAAGTGATTTAGAGCGTCCTCAATATCCTCCGGGTAGATGTTTTTACCGGCGACGATTATTAAATCTTTTTTTCTGCCGATTATGAAAAATTCATCATTGTACCTGAATCCGTAGTCGCCTGAAAAATACCAGCCGTCCTCAACGACCTCGGCTGTTTTTTCGGGATAGTTACGGTACCCGTCGAACATGGAAACTGATTTAACAGCGACTTCTCCCACCAGTCCGTCGGCAATATCTTTTCTGTTTTCATCTACGATTCGTGCCTCGCAACCGTTCAGCAATCTGCCAGATGATACGCACACGCGTTTTACAGAATTATTGTCCGCTAACTTCACTACACCGCGAGATAATTCATTCCTGTCGACTACAAGTTCGGTGATGGGTTTGCCGGGAACGGTAACTGTGAGCCCCAAAGTAACTTCGGCCATGCCATAAAGCACTGCCAGTGATAAAGGATTTAATCCGTATTTCACAAACTTGGCGACGAACTTCTGATGACTGTCATGCCTTACCGGTTCAGCCGCGTTTACCAGCAATCTCATGCTTTCCAGATTGATTTCATTTAATTCATCGTCATGAATTTTTTCGGCGAGAACATTATAAGCGAAGTTAGGAAGACACGTTAATGTTCCCCTCTCCTTAGTAATAGCTTCGAGAAGCAGTATGGGCGCCAACACCCATTCGAAAGGATTGATCTGAACTACTGTAATTCCGTATGCGAGCGGAATGTGCAGGCAGGCGATCAATCCGAAGTCATGATAAAGCGGAAGCCAGCTTACAATTTTGTCATTATCGGTTAATCTAAATCCGTTGCCGAGATTTTCAACATGATTTAAAATTGCGCGGTGTGATAATACAACCGGCTTCTGCAATCCTGTTGTGCCTGATGAGTGCTGTAATAAAATCGGGTCATTTTCTTTTACGGAAGCTGAAATTTGTTCAATCTCTGCATCGGCTGCGGGATCAATATTATTTTTAATATCCCATTCAAGCGGAAAGAAAACCGATTTAATTGTGCTGCCGGGTTTTTCTATAAGGGGGCGTATTACAGGATCAAGATCCGTCTCGGTTAAAATATAGTCAAGTCCGGACCGTTGAGACATTCCTTCCACGCCCTGACGGAATTTCTCCGGATGCAGTCTTGGATTCGGATAGGCAAGAACCGCCGGAAGAGCGCCTGTTCTTGAAATACCCAAGTACAAGGGGTAGAACATCGGATTATGGTGCATGATAATAGCGCAGACATCGCCTTTCCTGATTCCCGCTTCCCTGATTTTCACGGATATTTTTTTCGCGGTCTCAATAAGGCTCCTGTAAGTCCAGCGTGTTGGTTCTTCGCCCGCAACACAATGAACAATCGCCTCGCGTTCGGGATTTTTGATAGCGTTTCGCTGCCATCTTTCCCAAAGTGTTTTTGAATCGTCCAGCCGGATTGTATCCATGATCTATATTAATTCCAGTTAAATTGATTATCTGTTTTGCTGAAGAATGGCCTCGGCCAGCAATTCGGCAACTTTATTAGCGCCCTGATTATTAAAGTGAATAAAATCCTTGAATGCCAGCGGAGGATTCGAGTTAACCCAGGTCGGCATCGAGTTCTCTCCGCCCATCGCGTCGAACAGACTCCAGATCGCAACATCGGCACGTTTAGCAATATTCTTCTGTACTTCGAGCAGTTTAATTATCGCCGGGTCAGTTACAAAACTTGATCCTTTTTTCATAGATTTATCGTGGACTGAAATCATTAGAAAACTTGTCCTCGGAAATGCGGATTTTAAATTGTTGATCATTTTCACCATCTCTCTTTCATACCAGCTGTAATCGGTATTACGTGAGCCGGCTATATTCAATCCGAATTGCAGAATTATCAATTTGTAGTCGAGGTATTTTGCAAACTCTTTGAGTATTCCCTGTTGAAGAGAACCAAGATCGACACCTGTATTTCCCCTGAGAGGAAGATTATCAACATAAATTCCGTTTTCATTCTCGAGACTCACTCCGTAGAAATATGCCTGATCTGCCATCGGAAATTCAATGCGGATAGTTTTTGCGCGCGAAGATGGTTTCAATACTAATTCCTGCAAAGCCGGTCCCGTTTTAAGTGAGGCGGTCTGTTTGGCTCCGCCGTCGAATGAATAAGTGATTGATGAACTTTTTGCGTTCGCGTAGTACAATCGCACAAGGCTGAAATCCCTTAGATATCTAATTGAGCGCGTTGTTTCATATTGCACCCAGGCGTTTCCTTTTGGAATGCATGCCTCTCCGCTTATACCAAGCGGAATGCCCTGGGGATTACTGGTATAGAGTGC
>PGYS01000123.1 GCA_002839795.1 Ignavibacteriae bacterium HGW-Ignavibacteriae-3
GATTCGGTTAATTAAAGGAATAATTTATGAGAGAAAATTTCCAAAAAGAAATTGAAGAATTAAAATCCAACCTTATTAAAATGGCCTCGATTGTTGATGACCAGGTGGAAAACGCGTTTAATGCCCTGGAGAGCGGCGATATAGAAATCTGCAGCGGAATTAAATCGAAAGATATTGAAATCGATGCCTTTGATAATCTTATTCAAACCCAATGTGAAAACATACTCGCTTTATTTCAGCCTGTTGCCGGAGATTTGAGATTTATTATTGCCGCAATGATGGTAAATAGTCAGCTCGAACGATGCGGAGATATTGCAGTTAATATTTGCCAGCGAGTCAGAAAAACCGGCGATCATCATCAGCTCATAGTTGAAGCCGAAATTTTGGAGATGGGTCGTCAGGCAAAAGACATGATCAGGAATGCTATCGATTCATTCATCGGCAATAATGTGGAACTGGCCAAGAATGTACTTACCGCAGATGACAGAGTCGACGATCTTAACAAACAGATTTTTAATTTTCTTGTGTCTAAAATGCAGATTGACAGTTCATTAGTTGAACCGTGTTCGCATTTAATAGTGCTAACAAGAAATATTGAACGTCTTGCGGATCATGCAACAAATATTGCCGAGGATGTACTCTTCTTTGTGGAGGCAATACTTATCTCTCACAAGAAAAAGCTGCTGAGATATTATAAAAGCAGTGTTGAACCCGGTGAAGTCACTTGATATTTATTATCCGGGATTTTTTTCAGCCCGGAAGCAAATAATTCGTCATTCATCATTTTCTTTTAATATTATTACGGAAGAAAATCTAAGCGGCAGAATGAATCATTACATAATTGACGGCAACAATCTGATAGGCAGAATACCATCTCTTCAGAAAATCCATAAAAAAGATAAACATACCAGCCGTGAACAACTTGTAAATATCCTGAACAGATATTTTGCCGGCAAAAAACTGAAATTGACCCTCCATCTGGACGGGCATCCGAATTTCCCGCTTTCGGTTTCAAAGGGAAAGATAGAATATTCGATGAATCAGCCATCAGATAACCTCATCAGAAATGAGATTGAATATTCTAAAAATCCGCGTCTTATTATTCTTATAACTTCAGATCGCAGTCTGATGAACTTTGCTAAGGTGTGCAGCTGCACTGTAATTTCTTCCGACGAGTTCTATAAAAGTATTCTAAAATCATCCGATAATAACGATGAAGAGTCGAGGATAAGGCAATTAGGAAATGAGAAAGGTGAATTTCTTAAATTATTTCAGGAAAGAAAGAAATAAAACCTTTCATCAATCGTTCTACTCTCTAGTTTTCCCTTTTCTAAATTGGATGTTTTAGATCACACGTTGAACAGGGATGTTTTATGGCACTTTTTTTCTCTGATACATGTTTTAAGTTATAAGCGAAAGTAATAGAATAGAGCAATGAAATATTATATCATATTAGGCGCGATAGTAGTTTTTATCTCGATATCGATCCACAGGGTTATCGAGATAGTCAAAGAGTTAAAATCCGATAACGATTGACTTCATTTATTGCCGGATATTTTTTCTTAGTTAAGATCCCGCATGGTCTCTTCAGATAGTTTTTTCATTTAATGTTACTAAAATTCCACAATTCCCCCGCATAGATATGTCGTTTTTAAAATCAAGCGCAACCTTTATATAAACCCATCGTCTTAACTCATGAAAGCGAAAAAAAGCTGATCCGGCTCGCACACAAAAACATTTTTAATAGCATGAGAGGTTAAAATGAAAACAAGATGGTTTTTTCTTGTAGCAATTCTCTCCACACTGCTATTCACAGGTTCTACATTTGCAGATGTGAATAAGGATGCGCCTAAGGCGAACACATATGAAGCCATTGAAATGAACCGTTTAATTGGTTTGGCATCGGACAATCAGGGATTAAGAGTAAGCTGCACTTTTAATCTGGGAGAAATGAAATCCGAAAAAGCAGTTATACCATTAATGAAACTCTTGCGCGAGGGGGAAACTTATGAGGAAAGAGTTATAGCTGCACTTTCATTGATAAAAATAGGTAATGCCCAGGGTGTTTACCTTGTAAGCCGCCTTGCCAAATTCTGCGAATGTGATAAAACACGCAGGATCTGCGAAAAATTCTACAATGGTTATTTGTATGAGAAATATAAAGAAGAACATCCGGCTGCCTCAGCCACATTAGCATCAAAGTAATAGCACCGATGCCCGGCCGGTTAATTCCGGCCGGATTTTATTATAATACTTTTCTACCACTAATGCTTTTCCTAATTTAATGCCGGCTTGATGGTTTAATTTGCCTATTGTATTTTACGTATGGATTAAGATGATACGCACACGATTAGGGACTCAAAATACGGAGCCCGGAAAGACGAAAAATTACACCTGCAATAAAAATGAAAAGCTTTATAAACCTTCAGCAGCAGCGGAAAAGACTTACGCGCGGAATGCCTGTATGATGAAAAAGAAAATTTTTTTAAAAATCCGGTGATGAGGAACCTGTTGGAATGAAACAAAATTGTTTTGACCCTTTCCCCATTTTGGAAACTGAGCGGTTATATTTACGTGAGCTGCAAATAACCGATGAACAAGAAGTTTTTCAAATTCGTTCGGATGAAAAAGTCCGGGAATTTCTTTCCAGACCTAAAGCACAAACTATTGAAGACGCACGTGCGTACATCTTTAAAATCATCAATGGCATAGCCGAAAATGAGTGGATCTACTGGGTCATATCCTTTGAAAAGGACTCAAAATTTTTAGGATCTATATGCCTCTGGAATATTTCATTTCAGGAATCTAAAGCGGAAATCGGATTCGAATTACTTCCCGGAAATCAAAGACTGGGAATAATTACAGAAGCGTTAATGCCTGTGATCAGTTACTGTTTTAATATTATGGGGCTGGAAACCATTGAGGCGGAAGTATCACCGGAGAATCTGAGATCTATCAAACTCCTGGAAAAATTTGATTTCATCCCCGTCTCAGATTCCGTCAGGTCCTCGGCTGAAAAAAATAATAATACACTCCTTTATAAACTCTCACGACATAAGAATTGACCCAATGTAAACCTGATAAAAACTGCTTTTTTAAGTGCTTGGGAGAATCCCAATAACTTCTTATTTTTACAGACAAAAATATCTGAAATGTACAGGGGCACTAAGAATATGAAAAAAATTCTATTATCCGCACTATTTTTAATGATAAGCACAATGACCTATTCCCAAATTCCATGTCCGGGCGTCGCCGCTGTAACGTACTCCGGCAAAATTTATAATACGGTGCAGATTGGTACTCAATGCTGGTTGAAAGAAAATCTGGATATAGGTTCGCTGATACCCGGAACAGTGAATCAATCCAATAACGGCCTTTTGGAAAAATACTGCTATCAAGATGACCCGGCTAACTGCGATGTTTACGGCGGATTGTACACCTGGAACGAAGCGATGAAATACCTTCCTTCCAAGAATCTCCACGGAATTTGCCCGAGCGGATGGCACATTCCTACCTCGATAGAATATAATACACTGGTCGCATATGTAAAAAATGACGCTAATGCTCTCAAGGCCGTCGGTCAGGGAACCGGCAGTTACGCGGGAACAAATACAAGCGGGTTCACCGGGATGCTGGCTGGAAGCCGCGGGACCGGCGGACATTATACTCATAGGAATGTTTATGAATTTCTTTGGAATTCAACGGACTATGACAATGTTTTTGCTTTCGTGCATGTTCTCGATTACAGCAGCGGCGATGTAATTTCGCATACTAACGGTAAAGAAGCGGCTTTCAGTGTAAGATGTATTAAAGATGATCAGTTCACAGACGTCCGGGAGGCCGGCAATGAGGAAGAATTATCGGCCGGTTATGCGCTGTCTCAGAATTATCCCAATCCTTTCAATCCCGTTACAAGAATTGAATACAACCTTCCGTATTCCGGAATGGTAACAATCAAAGTTTTCGATATTCTCGGGCGGGAAGTTAAATCACTTATTGAAGGAAATTTTCAAGCCGGAAATCACTCGGTTAATTTTGACGGATCCGGCTTATCAAGCGGAATTTATTATTATAAAATGACCGCGGGCAATTTTACACAAACAAGAAAATTAATACTGCTGAAATAAAATCAGATTTATGATTTGCAGTTAGCCTGCGGTCTATCCCGCCGCTGTTAGCTATTAATAAACTGTGCTCACGACATATTCAACGAGCGTCAGTTAATCAGTTATTACCCCAGCGGATCTCCGTTCCATTTTCCGCTGAATGAAGTTTTACGTCCTTGAATCTTGAAAGTATATTAAAACCAAGCCAGTCTTTTGAACTCTGCTCCCCGTGAACCATTATTACCCTTTTAGTCGACGTATAATCCACCAGTTCAAGCAGTTCCTCCCTTTTGGAATGAGAAGGGAAGAAAAATCTTTCCACCCCGCAATTGATTTTTTGAGGTGCCCGGAATTCAGTAAGCCGGATTTCATCGCCGCGTTTTGAGTTCATAATTCTATATCCGGGAGTTTCGTAATCCATGTATCCGACACCAAAGACGGCAAATGATTCCTGCTTAATCCAGTATTCAAGAAGTCTGAATGAAGTGGTTCCCTCAAGCATCATCCCGCTTGAAGCCAGGATAATACCGGGATTCTTTTTGAAAAAATTATAGTCATCAACATCGAACAGATTGATCTGAGGGATTTCTTTCAATTCAAGATTGATACTTTTTCTTCTCACCAGATATCTGTTTCTGTCATACAAAGCAGAAATATCTTTTCCGATTCCTCCGGTATAAATATTGGTTTCAGTAAGAGATCCTTTTTTCATAAGGGCGTATATAGAGGCAAGCATCTCCTGAGTTTTGCCGAGCGCGAAAACAGGGATCAGAATTGATCCGCCTTTATGAAGAATCAAGTTCGCTTGTTTTGTAAAACGCTCAAGTTCGCTTTGCCATGATCCTAGTTTACTTGATTCGGTAGCTGCATAAGTAGATTCCATGATCAGCGTATCTATCTTTTTTATGCGGGAGAGATCGGCTCCGGTCATTATTGTCTGACTGGAAAGATTAATATCGCCGGTGTAAAATATTTTTTCCCCATTATGTTCAATAATTATTCCTGCCGCGCCGAGTATATGTCCCGCGTCTGTGAACATAATCCGCACCGGTAATCCGGAATTATGGCGCATTCCTTCCAGTACAAACTCCTTATTATAATCGGCAGTTCTCATACTTCTAACAAGAAGATCGATCTCTTCGTGAGTATAATTTCTGAGTTGGTTTTCACCATCCTGATTATGCGCCAAAATATTGGCTGCATTGTGAAGAGTTATATCGGCAATTTCTTTTGTTTGAATTGTTGAATAAACAATGACGTGGGGTATATTTTGAACGAGGAACGGAAGAGAGCCAATATGATCCTGATGGGAATGACTTACAATTACGAAATCAACCGGAAGATCTTTAAGCAGCTCAAATTTGGGAAGCGAGTCGATTCCTTTTTTGCGCGGGTGTGTTCCGCAGTCGAGAAGTATTCCTGTGCCGGAAATATTCAGGTAGAAACAACTGGCGCCGATATCATCGGCGCCACCCAGGGGTAAAAATTTGATCATCTTTCTTACTTATAAAACTCATATTCGAAAATGGTATGAAAGACAACGGCATCAAAACTATCGTAGCGGATCTGCTCGCTTTGAAGAGTGTCCTGATTATATTTAAAGACTAATCTTATCTGCCTTCTTCCATCCAGGAGAAACATCATATGCTCAATAACATCATTATTATCATTGAAACTGTAAATCCTTCTTGACTCACTGTCGGTATATTCAATAAGATTACCCCTTTCATCATACTTGTAATTCTCCACTGTTTGGCTCGGGCCCTGAATTTTTTCCTCTCTGATTAATTTTGCATTCTCGTTGTACTCAGGTATAAGGACAATTGCAGTATCGCCCTTTGCATTCATTATAACGGTTTGAGTTCTCAGATTATTTTTATACGAAAATTTTTGATGGTCATTCAGCTTATCATTAAGATAATTTTTCAGTTCAATTAATTTTCCGTTTTTATCATAAGTCAAAACAGATTTTGTTTCACTCCCTCTTCTTCCCACAGAAACCAATTTTCTCTCAATTTCATAACCACGTGAATCATATTTGGAAGTTTGGGTATTCGATCTTCCGGTATCATCCACGCCTTCTGCCCTGATCGGGCGGCTTTTAGAATCATAAAAGAAATTATAACTTGAGGTAACATTGCCTCTTGAGTCAAATTCAATCATTTCCGTCAGCATTCCATTCTTATTGAATTTTTCAACCATAATCAGTTTTTTGGGTGCATTGTCAGGATTTGCATGTTCCTTTTCAATGAAATATTTGGATCTTGTTTTAACTTTGAACTGTTTTACTTTAGCGAATTCTTTATCGTCCTGAGTAACAAAATCCGATTGTCTTTTTGCCGATGGATTTACATTCTGGGCCAGATTTAATCCGCAAAATAGAAACAGCAATATCATTCCCGGAAGAAATAATTTGATGTCCAACAGCCGAGACTGGATTTTGCATATATACTGCATCGTGTTTCTCCGATAATTTCAATTATGTAATTATTTTTTTAGGGAAGAGCTTCTGTCGATTCTGGGGCCGAGTTCTGCCAGGAAATCCTCATCAAAAACATTCTGAATCTTTTCGAACCAGATTCTCTCTTCGTGCCGGATATGCTCATCGAGAGCATTTCCGAAATTATCTAATGCAAGTTCAACATCTTCGGGAGCTTCAAGTTCCCGGAATAATTGCGCGATTATTTTATGTTCCTTCAATTACATTGCTTGTAATTTTATCCAGTTCATCATTCTTTCCCGCTATTTCAGGAATCAATATTTCTTCTTCAATTTTAAAATGTTCATAAAGTTCATCTTTCCAGAAAGATCTAATGTAGCTTAACTTTTCCGCCGGTAAAGTGGGAAGTCCTAAATATGCCGGCGATCCTCTCTTGCATATTTGTGCCGCGATTAGCGCAGGATGGTGATCCCTTGACAGTTGCAATAAGCTAAAGTGCCTCTTCATTATTCCTTCCAGATTTTTGAGCTTGTCTCTCACGGTATAACTGCCCTATTTCCGCACCAACTATAAAAAGACAGGCGGAATAAAACACCCATAATAAAATGGCAAGGATGAGCACGAAGGCGCCGTACAATGGATTGCCGGAAAGAATATTGGTAAGATAATATTTGAAAATATTGCGTGCAATCTCCCACAAAAGCGTTGCCCAAAATGCACTAAGCAGCGATACTCTTTTGCCGAGCTGTTCATAGGGAATCAGATAATAAAGGAGAAAAAACATTCCAAACATTAATCCCAGCGACAAAATATAAACACTGTAATTCCAGATTGAACTGCTTGTAATATCTTGGATCGCCGGATAATACTTTGTCAGCTCATAGAACAGCTTAACCGCAGGATACATGAATGTAGTCAGAGAGATCAGGAATACAACCAGAATTACCATAAGAGCGTCGCGCAACAGTCCGTACAAATATCCTCTTACGATTTTAACGTGATATATTTGATTAAGTATGGTTCTGATACTGCTGAATATCCAGGTTGAAGTAAAGAGTAAACCGACCGCACCCAAAATACCCGCCGTAGTCTTTGATTGTATAACCTCAGGCAGCCGGGAACTGATTAGATGCTTTACGTAATTTGCGTACGACGGGTAAGGTATAGTCTGATCGATCATATTATTTATTTGTGTCTCAAGAACGGATTGATCAAACACATTTCCGAGGATTGAAAAGAGAAAAAGAATAAAGGGTATCATTCCTATTAAAAGCGAGAAAGAAATACCCGAGGCCGCAAAAAACAGATTGTTCTCATCCATTCTCCGGATCAGCCCAATGAAGTAGTGCCGGAAAAAAACTATTATCTTTCTGTAAGTTCTTAACGATATTACAGAACCAATTTTTTTAAGAATTTTAAATCGTAACATTCATTCTCTTGGAAATAGCGGTATAGTAGAGATCAATAAGAAGCGGGAGAGAAAAATCGTACTGATCATTTATATTCAAGCTCTTACCCCCCGTCTGCCCGATTAAAGTAAAGGGAGTAAAACTTTTTGAAGCCACTTCCTCAAATTTTTCAATATTCTCCGGATCAACAGAGACAATAACACGCGATTGGGATTCCGAGAAAAATGAAAAATCTTCGCGGGTTTTAACCGGAATGTGAACCTTTGAGCCGATCGGTTTATCCCGGTCTATAATGCAGCACTCGGCAAGCGCACACATAATTCCGCCATCGGAAACATCATGCGCTGAATTTATTAAACCACCTTCAATCAGCTGAAGAATAAGTTTATGGAGATCCGATTCGGTATGAAGATCGATTTTGGGCGGTTCGCCCGTAACAAGATTGTGAATTACTTTCATATACTCGCTGCCGCCTACCTCTTCATAGTCTTCTCCAAGCAGAAATATCAGATCATCATTTTTTTTGAATTGGGCCGTTGTTATATGCTCAAGTTTTTCTATCAAGCCTACCATTCCGATAACAGGTGTAGGATAGACCGATGTTTCAGGACTCTCATTATAAAAACTGACATTGCCGCCTGTAACCGGAGTATTAAAAATTTTGCATGCTTCCCCCATTCCTTCAATTGCCTGCTTAAACGTCCAGTACATTTCCGGTTTATAAGGATTTCCAAAATTCAGACAGTTTGTGATTGCAAGCGGTAAAGCCCCGCTGCAGACGACATTACGTGCCGATTCGGCAACGGCAATTTTAGTCCCTTCTTTCGGATTAAGAAAAACATATCTGCCGTTACAATCCGTTTTTGCCGCAAGTGCTTTATCAGTGCCTTTAATTAAAATAACCGCGGCATCGGAACCGGGACCCACAACAGTATTTGTTCTTACCATGGAATCGTACTGCTGATATACCCATGATTTAGAAGCAATATTTGGAGAGGAAAATATTTTTTCAAATGATTCCGAAATACATTCCGGTTCCGGCAGATTTTTAATGTCAAACTTGCGTGTATCGAGAAGATATTTTGGTTCAGAGGCTTCACGGTAATAAACGGGCGCATTTCCGCCGAGCACAAGTTCCAAAGGGGATATTTCGGCTTTTCTTTCCCCCTGATAATTTATAATAATTTTTTCCCTGTCCGTTACCTCGCCTATAATTTCGCAGTGCAGATCCCATTTTTCAAAAATTGCCTTTACCTTGTCTTCGTAACCCTTTTTTGCAACTACAAGCATTCTCTCCTGACTTTCTGAAAGCATAATCTCATAAGCGCTCATTCCCTCTTCCCTTAGAGGAACTTTGTCCAGATCAATGATCATTCCGGATTCACCTTTTGCGCTCATCTCGGAAGTTGAGCATGAAATTCCCGCGGCGCCCATATCCTGAATACCTACTATCAGATCATGCTTTATTATTTCAAGTGTTGCCTCAAGCAATAGTTTTTCCGTGAAAGGGTCACCCACCTGAACCGAGGGTCTTTTAGCTTCCGATTTCTCGGAAATTTCCTCCGAGGCAAATGTGGCACCGTGAATTCCGTCCCGGCCTGTTGACGAACCGACTATCATTACGGGATTTCCATTTCCTTTTGCCGTGGCCGATACCACATACTCGGTATCAACAATTCCGATT
>PGYS01000124.1 GCA_002839795.1 Ignavibacteriae bacterium HGW-Ignavibacteriae-3
GTTTGGAATTTGAAGAACTTAACAACCGGCGTAACCAAACTCTCTAACCAGACCAATCAGAATGCGGATTCAAATTCTCCTCTGGTTGACGGTTTGCAGGTTAAAGTTTCCGGCGCGCCTAATGATTTCAGATCTTTCACTGTTACTGCGAATGCAGGCGGTAAGTTGGCTCCTCCTTATATGGGCTGTTTTGCGTTTAACGCAAACGGATTCCCGCTTTACGCCGGTCAGGATAGACCTGCTGCAGGACAGATGAAAAACAGTACAGCGCTCTGGGGTATCCATACCGGTATGTCTACCGCTACAATGGATCCGTCATATGCTTTCTTCCTGACACGTGTTCCAAGAAGCGGTGCTAACTGGCCAAGAGTTATTCCTTGGGATTTTGAAATCAGATTCACTGCTGCGGGAAGCAAAGCTTTTATGGCTTTCTCAACCGGTAGCATTGTAAACGTTCCGTTCGAACTCTGGAACACAGGTATAGGAACACCTAATAATACGGCTGATGATTTCAAATTAATACCTTATGTTTTCGATGTTGACGGTAATGATAAGTGGAATCTTGTTCAACAGGATCACTCCGTTTCCGGCGGCGATGACGATCCATTCACAGACTGGATTTATTTATACGATGTCACGGATAAAACGCCCGGCACAAAAGGTTATGATGCCTGGGCAGCCTCAAACGGCGCATCAGGTGCAGGAAGTGAGATTCTGGCGCGTGTATCACTTGTCAGCTGGAACGGCGGCTCAGTAGCTGCTGCTAACTGGCCGGCTAATCAGAAAGCTTTACAGCCGGAGACCGGTGCTATATTCAGAATTGAAACTACAAAACCAAATCAGCCAAACAGCGACGTATTTGAATTCACAGCTCCATCGGTTACATTAAATGATGCTGACGCTGCGAAATTAGAAGTTGATAAAATTAATGTTTTCCCGAATCCATATTACGGCTCAAATCCACGCGAAATAAATAAATATCAGCGTTTTGTAACATTCAGTCATCTTCCGCAAAAGGCTACATTACGCGTGTTTAATTTAGCTGGTCAGCTCGTTAGAGTATTACAGAAGGATTCTCCCAGCCAGTTTACAACCTGGGATCTTGTAAATGATAGTTCTTTCCCTGTTGCTAGTGGGTTATATATAGTTCACATCGATATGCCTGATTTAGGCCTAACGAAGATTGTTAAACTTGCTATAATTCAAGAACAACAGATTCTTGACCACTTCTAAAAGATGGGAGAAAAAAAAATGAAAAAAATATATTTAAAATTATTTATGCTGATTCTTGCCGCCAGCACCGTTTTTGCGGATGGTGGTGTTAGAAATGGTACGGGTGCTGCCTCGCAGCTCCTGATACCTGTAGGCGCCCGTGGAATAGCAATGAGCGGTTCCACAATTGCCAGTTCAACCGGTTTGGAAGCCCTTTACTGGAACCCTGCAAATCTTGGCTATGATAGCGGAACAAGCGTTATGTTCTCCTATATGTCTCACATTGCTGATATAGGGGTGTCATACTTCGGTGTTTCCTCCAATCTGGAAGGTTTCGGATCCATAGCATTAACATTAAAATCGTTATCCGTGGGAAGCATCAACATTACAACTGTTGACAATCCTGACGGTAACGGACGGTCATTTAAACCGACATTCATGACTCTCGGTTTAACTTATTCCAGAATGCTTAGCGACAGAATTTCTGTTGGTATTACAATGAACTATATTTCTGAAACTATAGATCTTGTAAGCTCATCAGCGCTGGGATTTAACTTTGGTGTTACTTACAGAAATCTTGCAAACATCAATGGTTTTAATCTTGCTATGGCATTAAAGAACTTCGGACCTCAGATGAGATATGACGGATCCGGTCTTTACTTAAATGCTACGCCGGAAAGCCTTGAAAGAGGACAGGCAACATATAAGATGACCGCAGCAGCATTTGATCTTCCATCTACATTAGAGATCGGATTGAGCTATAATTACAACTTTAACGCTTCAAATGGTCTTCAGCTGACTACTACTTATCAGAACAGCAACTACTACGCAGATGAATATAAAGTTGGATTAGAATATAATCTTAACAGCATGTTCTTTGTCCGTGGCGGTTATGCGTTCACACCAAGCTTCAGCGATAATACCGATTATAATATCTATGGTATCACCGCCGGTCTCGGCTTGAAGTATGATTTAGGCGGAACAGCAGTAAAGGTTGATTACGCATTCAGACAAACCAAATTCTTTGATAATAATCATATCATCTCTCTTCAATTTGGTTTCTAAGAATCAACCGTTGTAAATCTTCAGACCCCGCCATCCGGCGGGGTTTTTTATTTTAAACCTCTTTTCTTGCCTGCCTGCACTCATGTTTGTATTTTTAGCATGGTGATAATTATTATGGGTTGATAATAGATTATCTTATCGCTAAATAGATACGGCAAATCAGAGATTTAAGAAAATAAAGAGGATAGTATTTTATGAAGAAGATCGTTACCATTATAAGTTTATTCTTTCTTTTCGCATCCATTATGCCGGCTCAGACGGATCTGAGCTTCGAGTTTGATTATGCGCGCTTTAAGTATGATGCCTCTTCCGGGTATATCGAATTTTATTATGAGCTCAATCCGAAAAATATGCAGAGGACTGCAACAGACAAAGGTCCTTTGGTCGAAGCAATTGTTCATCTCGAGCTTAAAAACATGTCCACAAACGAGCAGGCGATCAATAAGGACTGGAGAATTCAGCACATCGTCAGTGAGGATGAGAGTGATTCACTGATCCAAAGTGTTGGTGACGTGATGGGATTTTTGGTTCCGGCGGGAAAATATTCACTGGTAATGACGGCAAAGGATTCTAAAAATCCTCTGCTTGCAAAAACAATTAATGAAACTGTCTTAATAGAACTGATCAATTCAGATACTTTCTATATAAGCGACGTAGAAATTGCCCGCAGCATCAAAATGGACGGTGTTGATAAGTCTTCTGTTTTTTATAAAAATTCAATGGAGATAATTCCAAACCCCTCAATGTTCTACACTCCGCAGCACCCGGCCCTGTTTTATTATGCCGAACTGTATAACCTTAAACTGGATGAAGGAAAGGATTTTTCGCTGAAGAAAAATCTTTTAAACAGTTCCGGCACACCGGTGTACAGGGCAGATAAAATAATTAAACAGAGCAGCAATGCTGTTGTGGAATATGGTGTTGTGAATATGTCAAAATTTCCAACTGATTCCTACACGCTCGAGTTAAGTCTTATAGACCCGTCCACAAATAAAGCATTCGTCTCTACAAAACGGTTCTACCTTTACAATCCGAATGCCGTCGAACTGAACAAATCCACTAATATTAATGCGAGCGTTCTTGGGAGCGAATTCGGTCTTTACAGTCTTGAAGAATGCAATACTATGTTCGCACAGGCAAAATATATTGCTTCGCAATCCGAAGTCGATCAGTTTTCACGGCTTGATTCTTTAAATGCGAAAAGGGAGTTCCTCTTTAATTTCTGGAGAGTCAGGGACGATGTTCCAGCCACTCCGAAGAACGAATTTAAAGAAGAGTACATGAAGCGTGTAGCCCTTGCCAATCAGAAGTTTACACGCATGAACAGGGAAGGATATTTAACGGATCAGGGCAGAGTTCTTCTCTTATACGGGGAACCCGATCAAAAAGATTATTATCCAAGTGAATCCAATATGAAGCCCTATGAGGTCTGGTTCTACAATCAGCTTGAAGGCGGCGCCAATTTTATTTTCGGAGATATATCCGGATTCGGGAAATATGAACTTGTGCATTCTACCAAACGGGGAGAATTGCAGGACGCAAACTGGCAGAGAAGACTGCGTTCAACAGTCCAGTAAATCCCGATGCGATTAAAATACAAAATTGAATTTTTTATTTTCAATTCGTTTGTGCATTTATTCCGTACAATTGGGTTAAGAAGAACGAGACAGAGCACAAAATATCTTGCTTTCTTTCTTTATTATTTTATTCCCCTGCGGAAAAAAGTTGTAACTGAAAATCTTAAAACCGCTCTTCCCGAATTGCCTGAACCTGAGATCAAAAAACTGGCGCTCAGGACATATCAGAGTATTCTCATTACATTTTTCGAATTGATGAATATTCCATTTTGTTCGAAGGAGGAAGTAGATTCATCCATTCAAATCGAAAATCTGGAACCGGTAAAAAAAATAATCGGGAATGACCGGGCCGCAATACTTTTAACCGGTCACTTTGGCGGGTGGGAGTTTTGCATGTCCTCGTTATCGCTGAAGTTCGGCAGGGAATTTAATCTTCTTGCTCAGCCACAGAGCAATCCGCTTGTTTCTGATTATGTAATGCGGGCCCGCCGGAGATTTGGCAATAAAATCATTCTATCAGGAATTTCGGTCAGAAAAATCTATGAAACAATTAAAAATGGGGGACTCATAGGAGTGGCGGGAGATCAGAGGGGCCATTACGAAGGCCACCGGTTTAATTTTTTTAACCGGCCCACCGCGCTTTATACCGGAACAGCCAGCATTGCATTAAAAATGAAGTGCCCGGTTATTATGGCCGCGTTCGAAAGGCAAAAAGATTATAAATATACCGTGCATCTTGAAGAATTAAGTTTTGAAAACCTTCCTGATGATTATGAAGAGAAATTAAGAGAACTAACTCAGAGATATATAACCTTTCTGGAAAAACATATTAGAAAAAATCCTGAACAGTATTTCTGGATGCATAAAATTTGGAAGTATTAGTGAAAGAAAAAATTCTGGTAATTCAGACGGCGTTTTTGGGCGATTGCGTACTGACTCTGCCCATGATTCAAAAACTTAAAGATAAATTTCCGGATTCAGAAATAACCATTCTATGCATCCCCGCGACAAAGGAATTATTCGGGCATTCCGCCTTTATAGATTACGTTATTGAATATGATAAGAAAGGTGGCCAGAAATCATTCGGAAGTTTTATTAAACTGCTGAAAGTTATAAGGGAGCGGGGATTCACAAGAATTTATTCGCCGCACCGTTCCCTTCGGTCTGCTCTTATTGTCTTTTTTTCAAAAGCCGCCTCCACAACAGGATTTGATACGTCTGACTTCAGTTTTATTTATAAGACAGTTGTCAAATACAATAAAGACAAACATGAGGTTGCAAGGAATCTGGATCTCATCGGGTTTGATACTTCAGATGAAAAATGGAAAGTCTTTCCGAAGATCGATATTCCCGATATAACCGGTTCCAAAATTAAAAAGATGATGAGTGAACTGGGAAATCCTCAGCTTGCGGTGATTGCACCCGGATCAGTTTGGAATACCAAAATTTATCCCGAAGATCATTTTAAGAAAGTGATAAACTATCTGGTAGAAAAAAAATATCTGGTCGCTCTCATCGGGGGCAAAAATGATGAGCAGATATGCCGGAGGATTGAGGAACAATTTGATTCCGGTGTTAAGTCCTATGCGGGTTTGCTCTCAATAGTAGAATCTGTTGCGCTTTTAAAGAAATCCCGTTTACTCATAAGCAATGACAGCGCCCCGACTCACCTTGGAATGATAGCGGAAATACCTGTTTTAACAATTTACTGCTCCACGGTCCCGGAATTCGGCTTTTATCCTTATAATTCAAAAAGCAGATTTGTCTCACTGGAGGGCTTAAAATGCAAGCCTTGCGGAATTCACGGACATGCTAAATGCCCCATCAAAACCTTTGAATGCGCGTTCGATCTCTCTCCGGATATTGTAATGGCCTCAGTTGAGAAATTGATGGCTTCTTTAGAAAAATAGCGGGTAAATTCATATATTTGCGCCACTAGAGAGGGAAAATAATGAAGTGGTTTAATCTGGAGAATCTTAAAAATTCTTCTTTTTTTATAACGCCGAATCTGCCTATTGTAACAACTCAGAGATATAAGTTCAGTATTTTCAGGCTTGCAGCTTATATTGGTGTATACACGCTGTTCGCCTGGCTGATCCTGATCTTTATACTTTCCATCACGCCGCTGAAAGATTTTTTATTTGTAATTGATAACAATGAACTGATAAACCAGCGGGAAAAAATTCAACAGCTTCAGAACCGGGTTGAGATTCTTACATCTCAGCTTGGAGCCATGTCCTCAACGAATGAAAGGATCAAATATGCAATGCGGCTCGCTCAGAAAGATTCGGTGAAAAGCAACGATCCTCTTTATGATTCTCTCCGGAAACCGATTAATAAAAAACTCAAGGTCGGCGGTGATATTTATTCGGCGTTGCTCGATTTGATATACGGCGGCGCTCAATCCGAAGAAAAATCAAAATCCTTTTTTCTTATCGAGCCGGTGCACGGTGTTATCATGGAAGAATTCCGCTCTTCAAAGGGACATATGGGAGTGGATTACGGAATAAAAATAGGAACACCTGTTTACGCTTCCGCCGGCGGACTGATTACGTTCTCGGATTATACACTTGACGGCGGTTACACTATAATGATTCAGCATGATAAAAATTTTATTACTGTATATAAGCATTGTTCAACTCTAATTAAAAAGGTCCGCGATGTAGTCAGTCAGGGTGAACTGATCGCACTCAGCGGTAATTCAGGCAAAAATACTACGGGACCCCATCTTCATTTTGAAATATGGCAGAATGGCAAACCCTTAGATCCTCAAAAAATTTTATTAAAGTAGGAGATCATTAAATGGCAAACAGAAGAGACTCGCTGGCAGAAGAGGTCAGCATTATCAGCAGCGGAGTAAAAATTGAAGGTAATCTGCAGAGTGAAGGTAATGTAAGAATTGACGGCAGCGTACTCGGAAATGTTTTCGTTAATGGTAATCTTACGATAGGCGATTCAAGCGAGATAAGAGGTGAAATTAAAGCCAAGAATACAACAATGAGCGGAAAAGTTTTTGGAAAAATTACAACACAGGAAAAATTAAAGCTGGAATCCAAAGCTCATTTGAAAGGCGACCTGATAACAAAATACCTTATCATTGAAGAGGGCGCGTATTTTGAAGGAATGAGTCAGATGAACAATGTCTCTCCCGTCAAACAAAAAGTAGAATGAAATTCGAAAAAAAATCTGCTGAGAAGTATAGCGAATCCTTAAGAAATGTAGGGCCGTATCTTGGCCTTGGAACTCAGCTGGCCGCGGCAATTATTCTGATGTTTTTTCTGGGGCGCTGGCTTGACGAGCAGTTTGATACAACCCCGCTGATGATTTTGATCTGCTCCTTCATCGGCGGATTTGCCGGAATCTATAATTTTATTAAAACCGTTCTGGAATTAAACGAGAAAAAAAAAGGTGATAATCAAAAGTAGAATGGCCCTTTTATTCACATTTTTTTCACTTTTGCTGCTGTTTTTTTTAATACTTCTGGATATTATTCCTTCTAATTTTGGATATTCTATCTTAATGGGAATTGCCACCGCCACGCTAAATTTCCTTCTGTTTCTGGCCGGATATGCGTATTCCATCAAAAAATCCAATAAAACTTTCCTTTTATTTACTATAGGGGGAATTGGAGTACGACTCTTAATAATTCTCTCGCTGGTGGTTTTAAGCATAAAATTGTTGAAAGTTGAGCTTCTTGGGTTTATATTTGCACTCTTTATTTGGTATGTTTTCTATCAGATTGTTGAAATAATTATCGTCCGGCAGGGGCTGGGAAAACGATAAGGTAAAAATAACAGGGCAAATGTTGGTTTATAATCCTAATGTAGTATCGGATACGGTTAAGACTGCTGTGGAAGCTGCAAAAAAGCAGGATACGGGCTGGATAATGCATCACGTTCTCGATGCTAAAGAACTTGATTTCACTCCGTTCGGTATAGTTCATCTTCCGGAGCTTCATCTTTTGGGAATGGATATTTCCATTACCAAGCATGTTGTTTTTATGTGGCTGGCATTTGTAATTCTTGTAATCACTTTTCTTTATGTTGCAAGATCCTACCGTAAATCTTTCGTGCCTAAAGGCGTAACAAATCTTACCGAAGTACTCATTGTTTTTGTCCGCGATGAAATCGCAAAGCCGACAATCGGAAAAGGATTTGAAAGATTTTTACCCTATTTGTTAACAGTGTTCTTTTTTATCCTCACCTGTAATTTTCTTGGACTTATTCCTTACGGTTCGACCGCAACAAGCAACCTCGCTGTTACGGCTACTCTTGCCATCATTTCATTCATAGTGATTCAGGCGGGCGGAATGATGAAGAACGGAGTATTCGGTTATTTAAAAGGATTGGTCCCGCACGGAATTCCGTTCTGGCTGCTGCCTATAATGGTTCCGGTGGAACTGCTGGGGTTATTTACAAAACCATTTGCACTGGCTGTTCGTCTTTTTGCCAATATGACTGCTGGGCATATCGTAATTTTATCACTGATCGGATTGATATTTATTCTTCACACATATTTTGTGGCGCCGGTATCAATAGCGTTTACGCTGTTCATATTTTTACTGGAAATTTTAGTTGCATTAATTCAGGCATATATTTTTACAATGCTCTCCTCGCTGTTTATAGGGATGGCAGTTCACCAGGATCATTAATATTATTAACAGAAATAAAGGAGTTATCAGATGGAAGGAATGGGTTTAGCATATTTAGCAGCCGGTTTCGGCGCAGCATTAACAGTTATCGGCGGTGCATTTGGAATTGGCAAATTAGCAAGCTCAGCTATGGAAGCAAGCGGCCGTCAGCCGGAAGCAGCCGGCGATATCAGAACATCTATGATCATTGCCGCGGCTCTTATTGAAGGTATCTCTCTTTTCGCGCTTGTTATCTGTATTCTCTTGGCGCTTAAATAATTTACCCGCATTAGAATTCTTTTTCGAAAAAGGAAATTGAAATGAAAACAATAAGTTATTTATTGCTCCTTGTATTTTCTGAAGGTGGCGCGCAAAGCGGTAGTCCGCTAGATGTAAATCCGGGCGTTATTCTATGGACGGTCGTAACTTTCGTTCTCCTCCTTCTTATTTTAAAGAAGATTGCATGGAAGCCTATTCTTAATTCCCTTAACGAAAGAGAAAATTTTATAAAAGATTCTCTTGAAAAGGCTGAAAAAGCTCAGAAGGACGCGGAAAAATTAATCGCGGAAAATAAAGTCAATCTTTCTAAGGCCGATGAGGAAGCTCAAAAAATAATTGATCAGAGCAGGGAACTGGCCGAAAAATTAAAAACTCAGATCCTCGATGAAAGCAAACTTCAGGCAAAGAAAATGATTCTTGACGCTACAAACGAGATTGAAAGAAAAAACACCGAGGCGTTTAATAAGCTCAAGGAACAGGTTGCCGATATCGCCGTTGATGCCGCTGAAAAGATTTTAAGGGAAACTCTCGATAAAGAAAAGCAGGTTAAACTGGTTAATAAATATCTGGATGATCTGAAAAATTAATTATGAGTGTCTACAGGATATCATACCGTTATGCCAGTTCTTTAATTCAGCTTGCTGAAGAGAAGAAAAATCTGAAGGAGATTTCTGCCGACGGGGAACTTATATTCAATACTCTCCACCATTCCAAGGAACTCCGTAATGTATTGAAAAGTCCTGTGGTAAAATTAAGCGATAAGAAATCATTGCTGGATCAGATATTTAAAGG
>PGYS01000008.1 GCA_002839795.1 Ignavibacteriae bacterium HGW-Ignavibacteriae-3
GTTCCCGTAAACTCATTCAATTTTACATTTTTGGAATCATAAACTCCAATCTTAAAATCATCAGTCTTTTTAGCCAGGTAGTAACAGAATTTAACCGGGTCGGGCTGCGACCATCTTGATTTCGGATTCCGCGGAAGCGTCCCTTTAGTGGCAGAAAGAAAAAGCGCGTCTCTGCTGAATACAAATTCATTTATCTTTTGCAGATATTCAACATCCATTGCATACAATCCCCTTCCATGCGTTGCGGTAATCAATATATTATCGCGCGGATGAATTATAATATCATGTACATATGTCGTAGGCAGATTTCCCGGCAAAGCATACCACAATTTTCCGCCGTTCATAGAAACGTAAACGCCGAAATCATTTCCCACATAAAGGATATTCTTATTCTTCGGATCTTCCTTGATAACATTAATCGGTCCAGTTGGCAGATTATTTACAATACTCTCCCACGTTCCGCCGTTGTTGGTTGATTTCCATAAATAAGGTGCAAAGTCGTCATCACGTTTTCCGTTCTGACTCATGTAAACTGTGTTTTCATCATAAGCGGATGCAACAAGTTCGGAAACCCATTTACCGTACGTCAGACCGGCAACAATTTCTTTCCAGGTTTTTCCGCCGTCTTTTGTAATATGAACTCTGCCGTCATCAGTACCGGCATAAATTAATCCTTCTTTCAATGGCGATTCCGAAATTGAAAATATTGTCTGATACTGAATGTCGCCGGATTTATCCGGATTGTTGTAAGTGAGGTCGGGACTTATCTTTTCCCACGTATCGCCGCGGTCCGTTGTTTTAAACAAATATTGAAAGCCGAGATAAAGTGTACTTGAGTTATGAGGCGATATAATAAAGGGCGCAAGCCATTGACCTCTCAGAGCCGGTTCGCCTTTTTCAACTTTAGGTACGATATTTTTTGATTCTCCCGTTTTCATATCTGTTCTGGAAAGAGTTCCGTAAAATCCCGCTGAGTACACTATTTCCGGATCAGTCGGATCGATCGCATGATTGCTTCCTTCGCCGCCCGGCGCCCTGTCAAATTTTTGAGCGGGAATATTATCTCTGCCGCGGGACAGATCGACAACTCCCTTGAAACTGCCATGGTCCTGAATTGAGCCGTAGACTTTAAATGGATTTGACATATCGGCAGCAACATTAAAAAATTGTACCAGCGGCATATTATTTTCGAATGTTCTCCATTCTTTTCCTCCGTCATAGGAAATTGCCATTCCGCCATCGTTTGCGTTTACCAGATAATCTGTGTTGTCCGGATCTATCCACAGACCATGATGATCTCCATGCATTCCATCGAGAGTTTTAAAAGTTCTGCCGCCGTCTTCAGAAACATTTAAGCCCAAGCCCATCACATAAATTTTATTTTCATTTTTAGGATCAACTCTGATCTGGCCGAACACCCAACCATACGTCGCGGCTAAAGTTTCCATGTACTGATTAAGTTCGCTCACCTGCTTCCAGATGCTTCCCTTATCATCGCTCCTGAAAATAGTCGCGCCTTTTATTACTCCCCCTTTAGGCCGTCCATAGGAATCAAGATTCTCCGGATCATTATTCTCGCGGAGAATTTCATAATTATCTACAAAAGCGTATAACACATTAGGATTCGATCTTGAAATATCAATACCGGTCCTGCCTCTGAATTTCGCTTCAGGCAATCCGTTGGAAATTTCAGTCCAGCTTTTTCCGCCGTCGTTTGATTTATAAACACTGCTTCCGTAATAATCTTTTTCATTTCTGGGATCGTTCCATTTTTTGCGTATTCTCTGCCATGTAGAAATGTAAATTGTATTTGGATTTGAGTAGTCCATAACCAAATCAATTACACCTGTTTTATCATCCTTATAAAAAACTTTAATCCAAGTCTTTCCTCCATCTTCAGTTTTAAATAAGCCCCGTTCTTCATTATCCGTCCATTCATTTCCGGAAGCCGCAACATAGACAACATCAGGATTGACAGGATGAATTACAATTCGCGGAATTGTACCGGTACCGGCAAGACCCATCTTATTCCAGGTTTTACCTGCGTCTGTCGATTTATAAACTCCGGCTCCCGCATTTGAACTCCTGAAAATATTCGCTTCGCCTGTACCTGCCCATATTAAATTCTGATTCGAC
This sequence comes from Ignavibacteriae bacterium HGW-Ignavibacteriae-3, assembly GCA_002839795.1. Classification (GTDB taxonomy): domain Bacteria; phylum Bacteroidota; class Ignavibacteria; order Ignavibacteriales; family Melioribacteraceae; genus Fen-1258. Next base: position 2,137 of record PGYS01000008.1, read on the forward strand.
GGAGCCATAGTAATATCGCCTATAGAAGTCGACTGCTCATTCTCAAAAATCGGTTCCCATGTTGTCCCCTCGTTGACGGTTTTCCAAACTCCACCCGTTGCTCCTGCCGCATATATTATGTAGCTTTTTCCTTTAGGACGGACAACTTCAACATCAGTCATTCTTCCGCTGATGTTTGTGGGACCGATATATTGCCACTTGAGATTTTTGAATATAGAAGTGTCTTTCATTTTAAGATGATTTTCATACATCTTGGCTTTCACTTCCGGAGAAGTCGATTGAACTACCGTCTGAGCGATTGCTGAAGAAGTAAAACCAAAAATGATTAGCCATAACAGATAAATAATCAAAGAAATATTCGGTTTAATTTGATTCATATAATAATTTCTCCTCAATAGTTTTAATGTGAGTGTCATAATCTTATAATTTTAGCTAACCGTTATTGCCGCATAAAATTGATAGCAAACTTACACATTGTCATTCTGAACGAAGCGCCGGCGAAATGAAGAATTTGTATCAACAAAAAACATCACTTCGATTCTTCGCAACTTCGTTCCTCAGAATGACAGAGACAAAGAAAAAATTTGAAAAAAATTTACCTTTTCAACCGTGCAAGAATTTTCGGATTCATCAACTCTTTTATCGCGTCGTTGGCAATCCAGCGCGCGGAGTTTGAATCAATCTTCTGAATTTCGTATGCAAGTTTAAGCGCCTCATTGTTCAGGAATCTGCTTCGTTTTCCAATCTGACGAACGGACCAGTTAACTGCCTTTTTTACAAAATTTCTTTCATCTATAGAATGTTTTTTAATCAGCGGGAAGAAATCAAGAAACTCATTGTCATCCCGTTTTTTATCATGGCAGGCAACATAACACATGAGGGAAAATCCCGCCCTTCTCACAAATTCCTCTTTTCTATCGCACCATTCAAAAATTTTTTCAATCGCAAAGGGAGTTTTTCTGAAGAGATTGCTGCATGTGCCGTCGCATATATCCCACGAATTAAAATCGCGAACCCATCTGTTCATCTGTGATTTCGTAACAAGCTTCGGATCGTCTATCATGGATGCTATATGCCGCGCTTCATGGTAGCCCGTTTCCCACAGCTCAAGAGCGAGCTCGTGATTCCTGCCGATCTTTTTTGCATATGATCGCATAAACGGTGCATTCAATCCTAATGCTTTTTCAACATTGATTCCATACCGCGCCATTCCATCAACATTTCGCTTATTGTAATGTTTTTTAAGTTCGAAGATTATTTCCTTAGCGGTCACTTTAGAAATACCATTTTTTTTGTTTGGGAAAAATTGTTCACAGTTAATCTGTAATAGTAAACACCGCTGGAGAATTGAGAACCCGGCCTGCCGGCTTGCAGGTTAAAAATTGAGCTTGCCGGGCTAGACGGGAATTGAGTACTATGAATTCCTGCGGTTTGGTATCTGTTAACAAGTACAGCGACTTCTCTTCCGATGAGATCATAAATCTTTAGTGTAACATAGCCGCCAATCGGCAATACATAACTTATTATAGACTCTCCATTGAAAGGATTCGGATAATTCTGATATAGTGAATAATGATCAGGAAGAGACTTTTCAATTGTGTACTCAACATTCGTGGATTGATTAAGAAGCACTCCATCCGGGACGCTCGCGCTATCCAGCAGCACGCCGTTTATAAAATTAAATGTATAACAATCGCTGCTTTCGGATAAACGAACATTATGCCCTGCGGGACCCTGTGCGCCATTGTTATTAAATCCTTTGACGAACATATACCACTTTCCGGCTGCAATTTTTATCACGCTGGGATCGGCTATTCCCCCGCTGAACGATAGCCGGACTCCGGTCTCTTTCTGCCAGGTCATTCCTCCGTCCGTAGATCTGCTGCTGACTATTCCTCCGGCGCCATTATAAAATAATCTAACTGAGCCATCGTCCAATTTTACAAGCTCAGGAATCCCTCCATTTGGAATTGTAACTCCCGCCGCCTGAAATGTTTTTCCATCGGCACTTTTGGCAATTATATCATTTGTACCCTGAACGCACGCCATCAGGTAAGATCCGTCGTTTAATTTTATAACTGTGGGATCTGTGATGTTTGCGGCTTCAAATGCTTTGCCTTCAACCGTAAAGTTAAGTCCGTCACTTGAGATCGCGCTGTAGATTTCATGAGTGGTAAAATTAGGCGGAGGCGGCGTGATAAAATATCCTTTGTAATAGTACAGCCGGTATCTCCCGTCATCAAGTTTAATTACATCCGGATCAACGGTATTTCCGTCAAACTGACCGTTTAATTTTATTCCCGAACCGCGCCGCCATTTTCCGGAGGCATCTTTTTCGGCAAAATAAATTCCATGCGCGCCGGATCCTGAGACATAATAAAAGCCGTAATTCACCGTCTGGGCGTGGATAATTGATAGAAAGCTTATTAGAAGAAGAAAGATTTTTAAAATAAAATTTTTATCAGGCAAATTATCATCTCAAAACATTGCTAATGAAAAATAGGAAAGTTTTGAATTAATATTCCGGGCTTTAATCGAATCTTGGATTAACGGCGTTATTGTAGATGGATCCGAAAGTATATGAGAGACCTACTGAAAAATTATATGAATACTGTGTTTGGATCTCCCGGCTTCTCAAAAGAACATCCTCGAGCGATGCATCTCCCCGCGGTAATGCCAATTGATTGTTTATCTTAGAATATCTCCCCGACATATCGAGTGATATTCCTTTAGCAATTTTCCAGGAGATAAAGCCATTTGCTCCCAATGAGTAAAGACTAAAATTATGAAGATAATTTGAACCGTTGATTCCGAATCCCGCACTACCCCAGGTTTCGATCAATTCCATAGAAATGTGTAAAGAGTGACTCCACAAACTTTCTTCCGTTTTAAAATAAATTGTTTCGCTTTGATAATAATTGTACCGTGAATTAATTCTGTATTGAATATTAAATTGTCTCTGATTGGCTTCCGAATATGGGAAAAAATTATATTCGATTCCCGTTGAACCGCTCAAACCCAGTTTAATATTTCCATAAGTTGATTTATTCCCGGAGCTCCACACTCCCCATGAAAAATGATCGTCGATCGCGTTAATAAAGGAACCGGATAAATTCTGATTTCGTGAAACGTTTTTAATTGTCTCGTCAGCGTATTCAAAATTATTCTCGCTATACTGATTGGAAAGATAAAAATTAATCTTTGACTCTTCCGTTACCCTGTTTACGGAAAATGATCCTTCAAAGCTGTTGCTGTTGCTCGTCTGCTGTCCTCCCAGAGAAGTTCTTATGCTGGTTCTGAATACCCAGAAATCCCAGTCATCCGCCAGCCCGGTTCCGCCTTGAGGTTCCGCCCCGTTATCCGCATATATAATTTTCATCTGTCCGGCTACCTTGGAGCGATAGATATATTTCACCAAACCTGCCTTTAGAGCTTCTACCATTTTAATTCTGGTCTGATTTTCTGTCTCAACCTGGTTGGTAAAATATTTTACAGTATCATTAATTCCGACAAAATAATTCCTGCCTTTAAATAATAGATTATACTCTCTGCCGGATCCGGTTCTTTGATCCGTAAAGAGAATGTGAATATCGGCATCATTCCTGTCGCCCACGTAATTGACCAGCGGGATATGTTCTTTTATGTAACTTCTGTCGCAGCGGCAATCCAGATAAACCTTTGGCGCTCCTTCTTTAATCAGTGGCGGACTTTTTTGTGCAAAAATGACTGCGTTGGGAAAAAAAGTTATCATCAGTAAAATTAGATTTTTTGTAAGCATTAAAGACCAATATTTTGACGGGAAATTTAGATAAATGTGCTCCGTTGTGAAATGTATTTTGTCCCGAGAGGAGGAAAAAAACTGTTTCATACTGTTAAAAAATGTTAACAGGGATATTATTCGGCTCAATTTTATCCTGCGCTTCAATCAATGAGTCCAGAAGTATAAAAACACAAACCGGTTTCAATGAATTTATCATTATGAACTCCGCTCTTTTGAAATATTAATTATCGAAAACCGTCCATTACTCGGAGTAAAAAAATCACAACCGATTAAGGCTGAATCTTTTCCATCTGTTAGTCTAATTAGATATTATCATTGAACTTCCGCCCCCGCCGCCGAATCTCGGATTTACAGCATTATTGAAAATTGAACCGAATGAATAAGAAATTCCGAAATAGGCGTAAAACGAATATTTAGTCTCAAGTTGTCTTCGTCTGAGAAGCACTTCCTCGAGTGTGGCGCCCGATAAAGGCAAAGTAACTTGTTTTCCGGTGGTATAATAATTGCCGAAAAAATTAAGTGAAAAGCCCTTGAATAACCGAAGCGAGGCGGAACTGTAAATTCCGTAACCGATATTTTTAAAATCGTCCAAATAATTTTCCGCTGAAAGGCCTACACTCAGCGATCCCCATTGTTTAATAAGTGAGAGTGAAGCATCCATGGAGTGTCTCCATAGATTTTCTTTTGTTTTAAAATAGAAAGTCTCTTCAACATATTTGTTTGTTATTGTTGATATTTTATAATTAATCCTTAGCTGATGCTCATTTGAAACCGAATATGGGAAAATGTTGTATTCGATTCCGGGCGAGAAAGAAAACGCATAATTGATATTATTGTAAGTTGATGAATAAACATTTCCCCAAACTCCCCACGACCAGTGATTATCAATCGCTTTAATTATCGAGGCATTCGCGTTTTGGCTTCTTGTAATATCACGATAGGAATACGAGTCCGAGGAGTATTTGTTATCGTTGTAATTGTTTGATAAAGAGAATGATAATTTTAGGTCTTCAGTTGTTCTGTTTGCGGAGACGGAACTGTAAATTGAATATGAACTGTAATTGTTGTCTTCATTAATATTTCCGCTCGCGCTTAAACGGAAAATCCAATAGTCCCAGGCATCTTTCGGCTGTTCGGCCGGCAGCGATTGTCTTGGAAATGAAATGCTCATTTGATCCGCGATCGGCGTCCTCGAAAGATAGCGGACCAATCCAATCTTCAGGGCTTTTACTAATTTAATTCGCTGCTCGTCATCGGTATCCGTGCCGTTAGTACTATATTTAACAGTGTCGTCAACCCCGGCGAAATGATTTAATCCGATGAACAATAGAGTATAATTACTGCCGCTTGAGCCCGTCCTTTGAGATGTGAATAAAACATGAACGTCGGCATCTTTCCGGTCGCGGACATAATTAATCACGGGTATCTGCTCCTTGATGTAGTTCATATCGCAATAACCGCAATCGACAAATACATTTGGAGCTCCTTCTTTGATTAACGATTGATTTTGCTGAGAATATAATGATGCAGTTAATGCTGTCAGCATTAATAAGATTGATAATAATAATTGCCTGTACATGGAGCCCCTCGTGGTTATTTGAAATTGTTCAATGATTCATTTTAAAATTCAATTCAGTTAACGATTCGAAACATTATTTATTTTGCCGTCATGAATATGACGCTCAAAACCGCTGTTTGTTACCCGTTCAGATGAATTTTTTTAGTAATGACACTTGCCCCAAATGATAAGAATTGTGTTGTATTATTCCCCATATCAGCCCCTCGAACGAAAAACCGGTTCCCAGTTCTGGCACTCTCTCTGTACCGATAATTTTATCCAGATCTCCTTCCGGAAAAGTTTTTAGAACCGATATTAATTTATCATGGATTTCGAAGAAATTTCGTTTAACGGTTTCCCAGTATTCTATTGTCTGTTGCTGAGGAGTTGGCCAGTCCCCCATTGGCGGTTGGGACGGCTGGTTTCCTTGGAAACGGTTTATGATTTCCTCGGTCCAGGAAGTAGTATGAAGTACTAATTCGATAATGTTGTGAGCGGCTGAAATTTTTCTTGCATACGCATCTTCAACGGCAACTTCTTTTAAAATATCCGCTGCCGAAGAACCATGCCACGGATCTCCATAAATGGAGACGTGCAGTTCATTTGCTAATTTTTCAGAACGGGTCATATTAACTCTTCAGACAATATCTCCAATCTACAACATGATATTTCGGGAATAGTTATTTAAGCGAAGTTACAGGAAAAGTTGAGGATCGTATCATCTTCCAGCTGCCGTCGCTCTGTTTTTTAAATATCAATATTCCCTTTTCAAGTGCGATCTGAGGCTTTGTTGAAATGGATGGCTGGAAAGACCATTTCTGTTTTATACTTACGTAGGCCAGATCTCCGCTGGTTTCAATTTCGCTTGCTTCCATGCTGAGAGTTGCTTTCAGATATTTATTTTTAAATACATCTTCGTTCTGTTCTTTGATCTTGCTCTTTGTCTGATCCGGATGCCCCGAGTAATAGCCGATAAAATCGTCGCTCATAATTGCAACAGAGTTGTTCAGATCTTTTTGATTATAAGCTCTCATCCATTTATTAATTTCATTTTTTATGGCGATAACGGGATCGGTTTGAGCGGGCACAAGGTTAGTTAAAAATAAAATGGACAAAAATAAAAAACATAGTTTGGTTCGCAGTTTCATTTGATATACCTGATTGTTTCAGAAATTTCCGGTTGTCGATTTTTTGTTATCAACTCTTAAAATTTGGCAATTGCTTTTGTTCCAGGACATTTAGAAGATAATTTCAATTCAAAAGTAAATTTTATTGCGATGCGGTGCAAATGGGAGTAAATAATGGTATAAAATAAGGAATCCGTCCCCCGGCTATGTAGGGATGGATTCGAAGGGGTAAATCGGGGGTTTTTCTCCGTGATATAGACACTATTAACGGTACCAAAGGTTTAAAGTTAAATGCCGATTTTGACTTAAAACTAACAAATTTTAGGCGGCGTGTGAAAGCTGGTCGATTTCGCTGAAACAAAAAATATGATCCTTATATCAGCTTATTGTATTCGTTAAAACATTCTCATATCGAACGGAGATAAGTCAGAGATAGTCTGTCGTACGTTTAATTCTTTAATTAATTCACGAATTGTTTTTAATTCTGCCTCGATCAGATGCATCCGGTGCTTAAGCATGCTGAGGCTGGTGAACGCCACCTGGCTGGGATTCATTTCGAAACCCAGGATTTGTTTTCTAATCACATAGGAATTGTTTTCAAGCCGTTCCATTTTCTTTTTGAGCTTAAGTAAAATTTCCGGTTTGCTCAGGTTGTACATCAGCAGAATTCCAATATCAAAATTTGACGGTCCGGTAAAATCGTCCTCCAGAAAATTTGTTATCGATTCATGGAATTCAAATTCCCCTTCAGGAGTAATTGAATAGATTGTTTTTTCGGGCAGATTTCCGTTCCGCTCAAATCTTCCTGTTATTAAACCGTTTTTTTTCAAATTATTAATTGTAGCGTAAACCGTCGAGTCCGCGAGCGGGAGCCATTTTCTCGTGTTTAAGTGTTCCAGCATCTTTGTGATTTCGTATGGATTTCTTTCTTTTTCGGACACGATACCGAGGATTAAAGCGGCTAATTTAGAAAGCATATGGTGAATTCCACTCCATCAATATTGTAGTCTAAAGATATAGCACAATGGCGATCTTCGCAACTAAAATTAATTTAAGAGGGAGTTTATATGCTTTTCGTCATTTACGAATTCTTCGAAAGTGGAGTAGTTAAAACGGACATTTTTTGTGAGCGACTTGTAATTTAATTCCAGCGATTCTTTCTGTTTAGGATTTACCACGATAATTTCTTTATCGGAAGTGATTTGCTTTTTGAACAATGCCTTTATATGAACATCCGAGCTCGAAAGCGAATAGCCTATAAACACTACTTTCTTTGTGGCTCTGACCTCCCTTGCAGCTTCGCTCATCAGATTGGATATAATTGGATGGTGGATTGTTTTAAGGTACGTCGGCGGCATGATAAGGGTGCTGAATTCCGTTCCGTCGATCGGACAGACGAATTCATACTCCTCTTTCTCCGGGTATGTATAACCGAGGAATTTCCCCTTTTTGAGATCAATCATCCTGTCCCATGGCGTCAAGAGAGTCTGATTGCAGCAGTTACAGTATTTCCAGTTCAGGCTGCCGTGAACCTTTATTATCTTGATCGGGATGGGATTTTCATCAGTTTTAATTGAAACCGGTTCTCTGGGATTGACCCAGAAATTAAAATTTTTCAGTTCCGGTATCGGCTCATAATTCATTAACGGCATGCAATAGTCTATATAGCCGTGACTTTTAAATAAAAAATCAAACGCCTGTTCAAGCAGAGTATCATAATTCAAAGTTATGATGGAGACATTCGAATTCCTTTTTTGTATTCCTTTCCAGAAGAGATGATAATAGTGGCTTGATTTTTCAGTACGCAGATTAACCACGTAATGAATCAGCTTGATAAGGTATTCTTTAATATCCCGAATCTTCTCGTTAGTATACTTTGAATTTAAACTTTCATTCTGCTGGATAAAATAATCAATGAATCCGAATACGGCTTCGAGCTGAGGATACATGTTTGTAGCCGGATTGAACTCGAAATTATCCTTTATAAATTCAGTAACAATTTTCCCGATCTCTGAATTTTCTATCGCTTCAATGCCTCCGGAAAGAATCATTGGAAGCATATCTCTTTGAAGAGGAACGCCGTCAGGATGGGACGCGCCGGCACCCAGGACAAACACCACGTCTCTTGCCGGCGGATATCGTAAAAATTTTTCGGAGGAATTCATATTACTGAAACGTTTTTAGCATCATTAAATAAAGAGAAAAGCTTCTGCTCTTCAAATATAACTTTATATTTTATAGTGTTCAGAAAAAAGAATTGAAAAATGATGAACCGGAAATTTTATTTATTGATCTCGATCAGGATCAGTCTTTTCCCTTTTTCATTCCTGACATTTGACGGCTTGTAAGAGAGCTCGAAGAGTGTGGATTTTTTTATGTGGGCTTTGTATTTAAGTTCGGTTGTTTTTAATTCATCCATAAGATCGCCACCTTTTACCGCGGCGATATACGCCTTATCTTTTATCAGCGGCAGCGCGTAGCGGAATAATATTACGAGCGGAACCGTTGCGCGGCTTACGACAAGATCAAATGTGTCCGCATATTTCTGTTTAAAGTCGTCACTTTCAACACGAAAATTTTCTGCGACAACATTATTTAGTTTTAATTTGTCTATAAATTCTTTTACAGCGTCAATTTTTTTGTTTGTTGAATCTGCCAGCACTCCATTCATAGCGGGACGGGTAATTGCGAGAGGAATTCCGGGAAATCCTCCGCCGGTTCCGATATCAAGAAATTTTGAAGCTTTTTTGGGAAGAAATTCAGCCATCAGAGATGAGATAAAGATGTGATTTTCAATGATTTTAGCCACATCTCTGCGCGATATCAGATTGACTTTACTGTTTTTTTGGGTTACTAAGAGTGCGAAATGAGCTAAGCGCTCCAACTGATATTCATCCGGGTTAAGGCTATTTTCCCAGAAGAGCATTTTCAGTTCCCGTAAGTACTGCTCCTGTAGATCCAACAAAACCCTCTAAATTAGCTTTTCAAATATACTAATAAAATGGAAATATCAGAAGGGGTTACTCCCGAAATTCTGCTCGCCTGCCCTATTGAGCGCGGTTTTATTTTATTCAACTTTTCTTTTGCTTCCGTCGAAAGAGCTTTCAAATTATTAAAATTTAAATTTAATGGAATATTAACGTTTTCCATCTTCTCTGTTTTCGAGATCAATTCCTCCTGTCTTTTTATGTAGCCGTCGAACTTTATTTCAATTTCAACCTGTTCAAGAACTTTTTCATCGTTAAGTAAATCAATTGCCCAGAGCTCATCTTTAATTTCGGAAGAACTTAATATTTCGGATAAAGTTAGCTCGGGACGTTTTACAAGTTTTTCTATTGTCTCTGAATTATCTATCAACGCAAGATTTTTAGATTCGAGAAGTTTGTTTATCTGTTTAGGAGCAACTCTTTTCTGTGAGGCAGTTTCCTTGCCAACCGCAATGGCAGTTTCTCTCTTCTTAAGATCATCAAACAATTCTTTGGAGATTAATCCAAGTTCATATCCTTTTGCAAGCAATCTTCGGTCGGAATTATCCTGACGCAGAACGAGTCTGTATTCCGCCATGGAGGTAAACATTCTATACGGTTCATTTGTTGATTTGCGAACGAGGTCATCGATAAGAACCCCGATGTAAGCTTCGCTTCTCTTTAAAACAAATTCCGGTCGCCTCTGAATTTTTGACGCAGCGTTTATTCCAGCGATAATTCCCTGTCCCCCGGCCTCTTCGTATCCGGAGGTGCCATTTATCTGTCCGGCAAAATAGAGTCCCTCCACAAGCTTCGTCTCAAGAGTTAGATCAACCTGATAAGGCGGAAAATAATCATATTCAACGGCGTATGCGGGGCGAACCATTTCCGCATTCTCCAATCCCTTAATTTTCCTTAAAGCTTCATACTGAATTTCTGCGGGAAGAGAAGAAGAAAAACCATTAAGATAAATCAGGTCTGAATCCAATCCCTCCGGTTCAAGAAATAACTGGTGTCTTTCTTTATCGGCGAATCTAACGATCTTATCTTCAATAGACGGACAATAACGGGGACCCACCCCATCAATAACCCCCGTGAAAAGCGGCGACCTGTCAAATCCTTTCTCCAAAATTTTATGTACAGTTTTATCAGTATAAGTAATGTGACAACTTATCTGGGGTAGAAACGGAAATTGCGCCTTATCTGTTCTCAACGAAAATGGCTGCGGGAATTCATCCCCTTTCTGCTCTTCAAGGATGTCCCAGTTAATTGAGCTTTTTCTTAATCTCGGGGGAGTTCCTGTTTTCAATCTTCCGGAAACGAATCCCAATCTTAAAAAGGATTCGGTTAGACCCTCAGATGCCGGCTCTCCGTATCTTCCCCCTTTTGTGGCGTTCATTCCTGTATGCATCAGTCCGTTTAAGAATGTCCCGGAACAAAGCACTAACGCGCTGCATTTAATTTCCTCTCCCTTTACAGTCCTGACTCCAGCAATTTTTTTTCCCTCTTCAAAAACATTTTGTAGGGAGTCCTCGATCAGTTCTAAATTGGGAACATTCGAAATAACCCGGCCGGCCTCATTGGAGTATAATTCTCTATCGGACTGGCATCTTCCGGCCCAGACAGCCGGACCTTTAGTTTTATTTAATATTCTGAACTGAATACCCGTTTTATCCGCTATCAGACCCATCATTCCGCCGAGTGCGTCAATTTCATGAACAAGATGACCTTTTGCACTGCCGCCTATTGCCGGATTGCAGGATAATCTTCCGATTGCCTTTTTATCCATTGTAATCAGAGCTACAGAACAACCCATTCCGGCAGCGGCGGCTGACGCTTCAATCCCGGCATGTCCGGCTCCAACTACAATTACATCAAAACTTCTCATTTATGCCTTTCTGTTTCACGTGAAAAAGGGCCCCATGGGGTAATTAAAAATTCTAAATGAAAAATTACAAAATAGAGTTCCCCTCGAGTTTATAATTTGGCCTTTGTAATTTTTAATTCCGCCTCCGGCGGTGTTTCACGTGAAATATTACTTTCCAATGCAAAATTTAGCGAAAATGTTATTTAATATATCATCTGATGTGACTTTCCCGATTATTTCGGAGAGCGATGTCTCTGCATTTCTCAAGTCGAGAGCAACGAATTCGCCGGTAAGTTTATTCTGGATGGAAGTTCTGGCGTTCCTCAAATATTCTTTTGCCGAATTCATTGCATTATAATGCCGCAGACTGGAAATTATGGCAGTTTTTTCGGTATAATTTTGCGAACCGACTGCTTTCTCTTTCAATTTAGCGAAAAGAAGATTGATGCCCTCGCCTGTTTTTGCGGAGATTTTCACATCCGCTTCAGGAGAATCCGACCGGTCAAGATCAAATTTATTAAATACTTTTATGATTCTTTCTTCCGATGTTAACTCTAATAATTCGCGATAAAGATCTGATGAAAATCCCGCAACAATATCGTTCATAAAAAGAACAATATCGGCGCTTTTTACGGCATCCCGGCTTCTGAGTATTCCCTCTTTTTCAATCACGTCCTCCGATGTTCTCATTCCGGCTGTATCAAATAGTTTAAATAAAATTCCGTCAATTGAAAGATCCTCCCGTATTATATCTCTGGTAGTTCCGGGAATTTCGCTAACTATCGCCCTGGCTTCTTTCAGTAAATAATTCAATAACGATGACTTCCCTACATTTGTTTCTCCGACCAGAGCTACATTTACTCCGTCTTTTATTACACGCCCGAATGAATATGTGCCGAGCAGGGCATCAATCTCCCCTTCTATCATGTCGAGATTCTCAAGAACCTTATCAAGTGACATAAATTCAACATCTTCTTCGGCGAAGTCCAGTTCAAGTTCAATAAGCGATGAAGTGTTTATCAGGATTTCTCTCATCCACTCTACCTTCTGAGACAATAAGCCGTCAAGCTGATTTCTGGCTCCCCGCAGCGAGGCTTCGGTTCTTGAATTTATAACATCGGCGACCGCTTCAGCCTGCGTAAGATCCAGTCTGCCGTTCAAAAAAGCCCGTTTTGTAAACTCTCCCGGCTCTGCCAAACGCACGCCAGATTCAACGAGCGCGCTTATTATCTTTTCGGTTATAAGTGAACTGCCGTGTGTACTTATTTCTATCGAATCCTCACCGGTATAGGAATGAGGACATTTGAAAACAGAAACGAGAACATCATCAATCACAATAGAAACCGGATCATAAATTTTTCCATAATGAATTGTATGGGAATGGCAATCTGCCAGTTTACTTTTACCCTGAAATATTTTATCTACAGAAGTAAAACTTTGAGGACCGCTCACACGGATTACAGATATGGCGCCGACGCCTGCCGGCGTTGCCAGAGCAACAATTGTATCTTCGTTATGTGATAATGTCATAGCATTTTATTTATTGATTTGACAAAAATAAGTTAAAGAACAGGTATACTCAATTTTATTAAAGAAACTTTCAGATCAAATTTAATCCAGAGTGTTTTGGTCATCGAAAGGTTAGAAAAGCTGAGACTGTGTCCATTCGTCTCTGCAATTAATCGAGGCAAAATCGAAGCAAGAGCAACAATTATATTACGACATAGTATATTACTAATTCGTAATATTTCGTTTCTAACTAGAAACTTCTTAGAAAATCGTTTGTATGAGCAGTAAATTAATGAGTGGAATATTGAGGCATACGCATGGAATTTAATTTCAACAAATTTACTGTAAAGGCGCAGGAGACTGTTAAGAACTCCATCGAGATCGCGCAGAATTATAACAATCAGATCGTTGAGCCGGAACATTTACTTGCGGCGCTACTTCAGGATCAATCGAGCGTCGCGGTTTCTATAATTCAAAAAACCGGCGCAAATTTAAATCAGATTAAAATAAAGATCGGCGAACTGCTTGAACGTTTGCCTAAAGTATCCGGAAGCGGTGTCGGCAGTCAGCAGCTTTCTATAAACACGGCAAAATTATTTGATAGATCTTCGGAAGAAGCAAAAGCATTAAAGGATGAATACGTTTCAAACGAACATCTCCTTATCGCTCTATGTGACGAGAAGGGCGCGGCTGGAAAACTTTTGAATGAAAATGGAATCAACAAAAACATAATTCTCTCCGCATTGAAAGAGATCCGCGGATCACAGCGCGTTACTTCACAGAATCCCGAGGATACATACCAGGCTCTTCAGAAATATGGAAGAGATTTAAACGAACTGGCGCGCTCAAATAAACTTGATCCGGTAATTGGAAGAGACGAAGAAATAAGACGCGTGCTTCAGGTATTATCAAGAAGAACTAAAAACAACCCTGTATTAATAGGCGAGCCGGGAGTTGGCAAGACTGCAATTGCTGAAGGAATTGCTCACAGAATTATAAGCGGAGACGTGCCCGAATCTTTAAAGTCGAAAAGAATAGTTGCTCTTGATATGGGCGCCCTTGTTGCGGGAACGCAATTCAGGGGACAGTTTGAAGAACGTGTTAAAGCGGTCGTAAAAGAAGTCCAGGAATCGGCCGGAGAAATAATTTTATTTATCGATGAGCTCCATCTTCTTGTCGGCGCCGGAAGGGCAGAGGGCTCTATGGACGCTGCCAACATTTTAAAGCCGGCTCTTGCAAGGGGTGAGCTTCACGCTATCGGCGCAACTACGCTCGATGAGTTCAGAAAATATATAGAGAAAGACGCCGCGCTCGAAAGAAGATTTCAGCCGGTTCTGGTTTCTGAGCCGGATGAAGAAGATTCAATTTCAATTTTGCGGGGACTGAAAGAAAGATACGAAGTTCACCACGGCGTACGCATTACCGACGGAGCTATTGTTGCGGCGGTGCAGTTATCCCACCGCTATATAACTGACAGATTTCTTCCGGATAAGGCAATCGATCTCATCGATGAATCCGCCTCAAAGCTCAGAATAGAAATTGATTCCATGCCCGAAGAACTTGACGCTGTAGAAAGAAAAGTCAAGCAGCTGGAAATTGAGAGAGAGGCCTTGAAGAGAGAGAAGGATTCAGATTCCGCGATCCGGCTTGAAGAACTGCAAAAAGAACTAAGCGAGCTTGAAGAAGAGAGAAACAAATTAAGGAGCCACTGGCAGCTTGAACGGGATAAGATTCAAAAGATCCGTTCAATGAAAAGTGATATTGAAAAAGCAAAAACTGATGCCGAAAGATTCGAGCGTGAGGGAAATCTTGGAAAGGTCGCGGAGATACGCTACGGACTGATAAATGATCTTGAACGGAAAATGAAAATAGAATCGGAAGAGCTTAACACAATCCAGAAAAACACTAAGATGCTCAAAGAAGAAGTAGATGCAGAAGATGTCGCTGAAGTGGTTGCTAAATGGACCGGAATTCCAGTAAGCAGAATGCTGGAAAGCGAACGCGCAAAATTAATACGGCTGGAAGAGGAATTGCACAAACGAGTAATCGGGCAGGATGACGCTGTTGCCGCTGTTTCGAACGCCATCAGAAGATCACGCGCGGGACTCCAGGATGCTCACCGTCCGATCGGTTCATTTATTTTCATCGGAACAACGGGAGTGGGGAAGACCGAGCTCGCGCGCGCGCTCGCTGAATTTTTATTTAATGACGAGCATTCTATGATTCGGATAGATATGAGCGAGTATATGGAAAAGTTTTCTGTAAGCAGATTAATCGGGGCGCCTCCCGGATATGTGGGGTATGACGAGGGCGGACAATTGACCGAGGCGGTAAGAAGAAAACCGTATTCAGTTGTTCTGCTTGATGAAATTGAAAAAGCGCATCCCGATGTTTTTAATATATTGCTTCAGGTTCTTGATGACGGCCGTTTGACTGATAATCAGGGGAGAACGGTTGATTTCAAAAATACAATTATCATAATGACCTCGAATCTCGGATCACATCTCATTCAGGAAAAATTAATGGCCATGGATGAAACCAATTATGAAAACATAATGGGTGAGCTGAGAGTCAGTTTGACCCAGCTTCTTCGCCAGACCATACGTCCCGAATTTTTAAATAGAATTGACGAAATAGTTCTCTTTAAACCGCTGTTGAAGAGTGAACTTAAACAGATCATAAATATTCAGCTGCAGAGAGTAGGAAAGATGCTGGCGGATAAGAATCTCGGTTTTGAAATTGATGAAGACTCGATCGATTTTATACTTCAGCATGGTTATGACGCAACATACGGCGCGCGCCCCCTGAAACGTACCATCCAAAAATATATTGTCAACCCGCTCTCATCCGAATTGCTCATGAACAAATATGAATCGGGCGATACAATTGTTGTCCGTTCTCCCGGAGCGGGGAAGCTGATCTTCACAAAGAAATAATTTAAACGGTCGAGAAATTGTTCTCGACCACCACGTCATTCCGCGCCTGACACGGAATCCAGACTATTCTAACTATTACAGATATTCAGGAGATGACAAACTTATAGTGCATTTTTTATTGTATCGTTTTGATTAAATTTAAACTATAGATTTCCAGCAAACATAGTCGGGGCAACTATGAAATCATTTATACTGCTTTTTACAGTTTTATTCTTCTCCTCATGCATTTTATCAACAGCACAAACAGATTCAACAAAAACAGAACAATACTTAAAAGCGCTCGAAGCTCTTCAGAAGAAAGACACGACTTCAGCTGTAACTCTTTTTAAGGAGTCGGCAAAAAAAAATAATGACGCGCCCTCATACTTCCAGCTTGCAAAAATTTACACCGCTTCTCAGTCTATTCAAGACTACACAAAAGCATACGATTACATAAAAGATGCTGTTGATAAAGATGAAAAAAATGTAGAGTACCGGCTTCTGAAAGCATTTTTAATGGAAGAACTCTTTTATACAGGTCCATTTTATAAGACTTTCAGAACGAGGGAAACTCTATTGTATGAAGATATTGCAAAAGATAATGACAATTGTGAAGAGGCATGGTTTAATCTTGGCCGGCTATATAAAGAAGATTATATGAAGTATATGAACTCGGAATATTTTGATCAGATTGGAGATAGAGTTGTATTGTTGAATAATATTAGAATGGAGCCCTCAGCATTTTATACCAACTCGCCAGCTCAAAAAGCAAGAATGCGAATGAGAGGCAGCACTTCCGCATGGGAGATGTACGACGGCTTTCGCAATTCTCTTCCCAAGCCTGCGTTAAAGTACACGCGCGTAGCCAATGAGGTATTTGTTAAATCTGAAAGGGCCTTTCTAAAATCTATTGATCTTACAAAAAATGAAAAAAGTTTTGTGGAATTGACGGAACTATATATTCTGGCAAATCAATATGATAAAGGATTGGAGCTTCTGAAAAAGATTGTGAGTCCGGGTGTTGATCCCGTAAAATTCTATCTTGTCAGCGGAATGACGAATTATCTGGCTGGTAAAATTGATCTTTCGGAAAATGATTACAGAAAAGCATTTCATGCAATGAGCGGAGAGGAGCGCGAGATATATACAAATTACAGTTTCAAAAAACTATTGAGACCGGAGACGGCCGATAGTCTTTCTGCAAAAGACAAAGAATTTGTTGAAGAATATTTTAATAAGTACATGCAGGACAACGATCCATTTTTATTAACAGATTATAACGAGAGATATTTAGAACACATCACAAGGGTAATATATACCAATTTATTTCTCAGTGTAAAAAGGCTGAATATTGATGGATGGAAATCGGATCGTGGTGAAGTGGTAATCAGATACGGAATTCCGGAACAGATCAGAAGAATGCGGGCGATCTTCAACGGAAGAGGCGATCAGATGGAGACAGAAGTATTTTTTTATCCCGATAAAAGTTTTTCATTTTACGATCAAACCCGAAGAGGAAGATATGTTTTTAATGATCCGTCGATTGATGGAATTTTTGTTTCTCAGTCGCCCGAAAGCACTTTGGACTCAATTCTGGTTTACCGGAAAAATAAACCAGGGGGATATGTTCCAAAACTGATGGGACCTATTTTCTATACACCTTTTGCTACGTACCAATTTAAATCAAACGTGCCCTCTAAAACAGATATATATATAAGTTTTATTATAAACCCGAAAGATTCTTCCACACTTAAGGATTATTTTGATAGCGGGTATACTGCCGGACTCTTTTTGCTTGACAAAAATCACAATAAGATTACAGAAAAAATTTCCAATTTTCCTTCACTTAATTCAAATATGAAAACGACAATTAACAGCATAATGATAAATGCTGCCCCGCGCGAGGGGAATATTGCTTTCGAAATTCTAAGGAAAAAGGATAACGGCGCTTTAACATATCACGATTCATTCAAAGTAAATAATTATTCCGGAAATGATCTGTCCATGAGTGATCTGGTCTTGTGCTTTGATGTTGGACATTCAGAGTTTCCGTCTTATATAAAAAGAACCAATACATATTTGCTTCCAAATCCTTCGAATTTCTACGCCAGTAATATGCCGCTATTTATTTACTATGAGTTAAACAATTTGTCCCTGAGCTCAAACAACAACACCGACTTCGAGCAAAAAATAACAATTCAGAAAAAAGAAGAGGGGGGTGTTGTAAATTCAATTCTTAGCGTTGTAGGATTGGATAAAGAGGGAAAGAAAGTGTCGCTCACTTCAAACTATCAGACACAGGAGAAAGATCCGCAGATGTATCTGCAGCTGGACATGACAAAATATGAACCTGGCGAGTATATTATAACGGTTAGTATAAAAGATAATGTTACTGGCAATGAAGTTAGCAGCAAAACAGAAATCAAGTGGCAGTAAAAAGCATTTAATTTATTGGAGGTGGAATATGAATATTCACAAAATATTAATATTGATTTTTCTTCTTCTTTTATATTTTCCTGCAGAAGCAAAAGTGGTGAAGGGGATAGTTGTGGAAAATTTGACAGGCCGGCCCATTTCAAATTGCTGGGTTTTGTTGAGCGAAAAAAATACAATCTACGCAATGGCCTATACCGATAGCGTTGGTTTGTTCCAATTTAATAATGTGACCTTGGGAAGATTTACACTTAAAGCTAAAAGTATAGGCTACGCAGAGGCTTTTGTGGGACCGATACTTATTTCGAAGCTTGACACTCTGACAATGATCGTCCAGCTGGACCAGGAGGACATTTTAATGGAAGAAATAGTTGTTCAGGAAAAAAGGATAGAAGAGGTGCTGGATAGAATACATTTCTATGAGAGAAAGGAATCAGGCTGGGGTAAATTTTTCACATACAACGATCTTAAAAATAAAGCATATGGTAAAATTTCGGACTTCTTGAGAACTATATTGGGATTGAAGGTCTATGAAACCATGGGCGGGCTTGCGCTATATTCATCACGCGCAACTAACGGCTCTCTAAATGGAGAACAAATAACTATATATCTTGATGGAATGAGGATCGATTCCGGCTTTCTGGATTTAATGAATCCCAATGACATTGCCGCAATAGAATTTTATCATATTAATGAAACGCCTGCACAATATTATGGCCGCAGCGGCTCGTTGGTAATCTGGACTAAGATGTAATCGGCAATAACGATAAATAATGGTGGCAGAATAAATTATATAATTGTGTGAGAATAAATATGTGGGTAGAATTTATTAGTTATAAAAATTTCGTTCCTCCGGAGTCATCATTAATAATCCCTGAGGAATTATATATTGAGAAAATCATGAATATGTGACACCGAATCCAAAGCGGCAAAAATCCCGGAGGATTACACAATTATATTTTACCGAATATTCCGCTCCTCCGGAGCTTTGGTTATTATTAGAGTTTCTTGTGTTATAAATGTTAGACTCCTCCGGAGTCATCATTAATAATCCCCGAGGAATTATATATTGATGAAATCATGAATATGTGACACCGAATCCAAAGCGGCAAAAATCCCGGAGGGATAACACAATTATATTTTATCGATTATTTCGCTCCTCCGGAGTCTTCGACCTAATCCCGGAGGGATGACATAATTATAGAATTGATTGTAAAATTTAACATAAACCCCGAAGGGGTGAAATATTTGTAGGTGACATAAAATGGCCGACACATATTCACAATTATACGTTCATATAATTTTCTCGGTTAAGGGAAGAGAACCATTGATAAAAGATTCGATTAAAAATGAATTATATGCGTACATAGGCGGAATAATAAAGAACAAAGGACAAAAACCGATCGCAATTAACGGCACCGCGGATCATATCCACATCCTCGTTGGTTTTAAACCTGATAAATCTATATCAGAATTGGTTAGAGAAATAAAATCAAATTCATCAAAGTACGTGAATGAAAATAAATTTCTGCCTGTTAAATTTCACTGGCAGGAGGGCTTTGGCGCTTTCACATACAGCCATTCACAAATAACAACCGTGGCAAATTATATAGCACGCCAGGATGAACATCATAAACGGAAAGATTTTACAACCGAGTATGAAGATTTTTTGAAAAAATTTAATGTAAAATATGATGATAAATATATTTTATAATTATTTATTATTACTCATTAAAGCATTTTATTAAGACTTGGTAATAGCAAAAGTTTTTACTGCTCTACCCGGAAGCATCGATAATAATTTAGGGTTTGCATGCAACGTTATCCGATATTTTTATTCAGAAATTTTATAAAAATTATTCTTCTGCTGGTTTTTTTATTTTGCAAAGAATCATTCTCTCAAAATTTATATACGCTTGAGGGAAAGGTTATTGATTCCCAAACAAAAGAACCGCTCGCGTATGTAAGCGTATTTCTGTCACAGACTACAATCGGCGCCACAACTGATGATGAAGGCTATTACAAGATCGGAAAGATACCGGAAGGGACCTTTGCTCTGGTGGCTTCTATGGTCGGTTATGAATCAAAGGTTGTTTCAGTTGATCTTGCGGGAAATCAGAACAGAGTCGTGAATTTCAATCTCGAAAGATCGGATTATCAATTCAGGCCAATTGAAGTTCGGGACAAGATTCCGAAAGAGTGGTTTGATCAGCTGGAGATTTTTAAAAAAGCAATCTTAGGCGCGAATGCTTATGCCAAAAAGTGTGAATTTAAAAATCCGTATATAATAGATTTTAAAAAAGAGGGCGTGCTGCTGACCGCCACCGCAAGAGAAGCGATTGTGATTCAGAATAATGCTCTTGGATATAAAATTGATTGTGTTCTTAAAAGTTTTAAATATGACATCAGGAGCAGAGAAATCAGCTATCAGATATATCCCTCCTTTTCTGAACTTAATTCCGCAAATCAGGATTCCACAGAGGAGTACTTGTACAACCGGAAAAACGCTTATCTCGGTTCAATGGCTCAGCTGTTGACATCACTCGCAGCCGGTAAATATAATTTCAGGGACGACGGATTTGAATTGCGCGTTTCCGGCAGATTAATCGAAAGATCAACTGATATCGTTGAAGTTGACTCAGCAAGCGATAAATATTTTTTAAGAATAAAAGATTGCCTGCAGATTAAATACTGGAATTATGGAAAGCGAACATTTTCCACATTATGCCTTACAAGGGGAATTACCCAGTTCGATCCGTCCGGTTTTTTAATTTTTCCGGATGAGTTTGCGCTGAATGGAGAAATGTCTAAAGAAGGGGTCGCTACAATGCTTCCCCGTTTCTGGAAACCGAAAGAAGAACAGAAGTGAATTTTAACCCATGCAGAACTGGCGAAAAAGATATCACAAAAACTTTACGATCGGAATGATGATTGCTGTCGCCGTTCATCTATTCGTAATTCTTTTCATTTTTTTTCTATTCAAAAATTCTAACCCAAATGAGCCGGAATATTATTTCAACAGTTACACTATTCAACTAACAGACTTTCATTCAAAGGATACAAATTGGGGCGGGGGCGGTTCTTTCGGCAATAATGTTAATGATGTCGGAAAGGGTGTCTCATCATCTAAAACTTTAGCGGGTGTTCCAGTCCCGTCGCCGGAGCCGGCTGAAATTGAATTCGGGAATACAACCAATCTGGAAGATGCAAAAGATTCATTAATTGGCGGCGGAATGGGTTCAGGCACCGGAACGGGAACGGGAATAGGAAGCGGATCGGGAAGCGGTGTTGGCGAAGGTGATGGTTCCGGATGGGGATTTGGATATAAGCCTCTGCCGTTTATGCCCCGGCAAATTCTGGAAGTGGTTCCACAAAACACTGAAGGCACTAAAGGTACAATAAGACTGGTGCTCAAAATCGGGACTGACGGATCGGTTAAAGAAGATAAGGTAATATATAACACAACCAATAATGCTGCGTGCCTGAAGAATACTATGGAAGCAGCATACAAATCCCGGTGGGAAAAAATTTCGATTGAGGGGAAACAGATTCAGTACTGGGTAGAAAAAACGTATAAATTTAATTGATCCTTAACATTTATTAACATTTTCAACCGACAATCCACATAAGACTTTTCTATTTTAAAGCACTTTAAAATCTAATTCTGGTGAACAATGCGTTTTTTCCTTCTTTTATTCTTTTCTTCTTTCCTTATTATTTACTCGCAAACAAAAACGGCCCGGGCCGTTCGGGTTTCATCTTCGCCAAATCTCGATGGCGTTCTTGACGATTCCGTGTGGCAGAAAGCGATTCCCATAAATGATTTTAAGCAGCAGGAGCCAATCGCAGGAAATGAACCTTCCTTACAAACTGAAGTTAGAATTATTTATGATGACGATTACTTATACCTTGGCGTAATGTGTTACGATAATGAACCGGAAAAAATTATTGCCCGCGAACTCAAGTGGGATGGTTTCATCAGCGCCGACGATAACTTAAAACTTTTATTCGATACATTTAATGATAACCGTTCAGCATACTGGTTCGCGACGAATCCGCTCGGCGCACAGGATGACGCACTTTTAACCGGTTTCGAAATGAAGAATTTTAACGAGGCCTGGAACGGCATCTGGGATGTCGAGTGCAAAATTCTTGAAAACGGCTGGAGCGCTGAATTCCGCTTTCCCCTCTCAACATTTAAATTTTATAATAACGAAAAACAGGTTTGGGGTTTCAATATAGAGCGCGGAATAAGAAGAAAAAATGAAACTGTGCTCTGGACTTCCGTTGGAAAAAATCTGGGCCTTCTAAAAATTACGGAAGCGGGTGATTTAATGGGAATTGAAAATATCCGTCGGGGAAATCCCATTCATCTTAAACCATATCTTACTGCGGGGGCGGAATTTGTCAACGGCGATAAAAAATATATCCTTGAACCGGGACTTGATATAAAATACGGCGTTACAGAAACTCTCTCACTCGATGCCACCATTAATACCGATTTCGCCCAGGTTGAAAGCGACCGTGCGAGAATTAATCTTTCCCGCTTTCCATTATTCTTTCCGGAAAAGAGAGAATTCTTTTTGGAGGGAATGAAAACATTCGACTTTGGTCTCGGGGGCAGAGATAATCTTTTCTACAGC
Organism: Ignavibacteriae bacterium HGW-Ignavibacteriae-3; assembly: GCA_002839795.1. GTDB lineage: Bacteria > Bacteroidota > Ignavibacteria > Ignavibacteriales > Melioribacteraceae > Fen-1258. Next base: position 24,936 of record PGYS01000008.1, read on the forward strand.
AGAAGAATCGGAATAAGCAGGGGCAGACAGGTTCCCATTATTGCAGGAGCTAAACTTGTAGGGCGGGTGGGCGATTTTGAAGTCGGCGCGATTAATATGCAAACTGCCTCTAAAGATGAAGAGCCGACAACAAATTATTCTGTGGCAAGGGCAAAGTATGATATATTCGGTTCCTCTTCGGTCGGAGTTCTCTTTACAAACAAACTCTCAAGTAAGGGATACAGCCGGGGCATCGGTACAGACATGGATTTTCAATTCAATAATTTTCTTGGCGATAAAAACCTTATTGTTCATGCCGGCATTGCAAAAACCGACGAGAAGGATGGCGCTAAGAACTCCTGGGCGGGCAATTTTTTTGTCGATTATCCAAATGATTTAATTGATACATATCTCGCCTACAGATTTATTCAGGGAGGATTCAATCCCGCAATGGGATTTGTTTCGCGAAAGAGTTTCCAGCAATTGACTTATAATTTACAGCTTGCGCCAAGAATAAATCAGTATGGAATAAAGAAACTCGAATTCGAGGTTTTTGAATCGAGCATGTACTACGATAATAACGGCAATCTTCAATCCGCACAATTTACGGTAACTCCCGTCGGAATTGAAACGGAAAGCGGGGATCAATTACAATTCGGCATTAACAGAACATTCGATAAACCGGCTGAAGATTTTGAAATATTCAACGGCAATCAAATTGCGGCCGGCGATTACTGGTACTCCACTTACAGCGCTTCAATAGAAACTTCACCGTCAAGAAGTGTTTACGGAGAAATAAACTACGGATGGGGAGGATATTACAGCGGATTGAGAAGATCTTTTTCATCAAGACTCTCCCTGGTAGCCAGCCGGCACCTTACAATATCCGGAGACTATTCATATAATCAAATTGATATTAACAACAACGAACTAAAAACACATGAAATAGGCGGCCGCATTACCTACAGCTTCTCAACAAAAGTCGCATCCTCCGTATTTACTCAGTGGAACAATGAAAATAACGAAGTAAATATAAATTACCGCATCAACTGGAAGCCGAAAGTGGGAAGTGATTTTTATCTTGTCATCAATCATCTTCTGTCAACGGCGGATAAACTTCGATCGAAGGATTTTGCAATTCTCGCAAAATTTGTCTGGTTTATTATTATTTGATGTAACTAATTCCGGAATGGTCGAAAATTCTGCCTGCATATGCAGCACGGCTGACTATTTTAACGATCTTCCGGGTCAGGCATTATCTTTTCATGATACTGCTCTTGATCTTATTCTTATATTTCTTTACGATTAGTTTTGAAATTTCGTTCTTTCTCTCGGATAATCAACACATTTTCGAAAATCAATTCGTGTTAATAAACGCTAACAGTGATTTAATAATAATTAGCCGGCAATAAACAAAATGAGAAAAATAATGTTGTATGTACTTCTGTTTTTGGGTCTAATAATTATATCCTACTTTATTGCTACTACAATTGCCGAATCAACTCTTCGAAGTAAAATTGAGGCGGAAACGAAAGAAATGTTCGATAAAGTTAAAGACGTGCATCCTCAAATTGTAACCGAATCGGATATAAAAAATCTTCCCGAACCGGTTAAAAGATGGTTGAGATATTCAGAAGTTATCGGGAAGGAGAGGGTTGTGAGTGTCCGTTTGAAACAAAAAGGAACTTTCCGGATGGGAGTTGATAAGGATTGGATTCCGTTTGAGGCTGAAGAATACTACACAATTGATGAGCCGGCATTTTTATGGTCCGTAAAAATGAAGATGGCTCCCTTTTTCTATGTGACCGGGAGAGACCGTTATTTTGAAGGAAAGGGGAATATGCTTGTAAAGCTTGCTTCCATTGTTACCGTTGCAGATGGAAAGGGAGAGGAGATAGACCAGGGAACTCTTCTCCGGTTTTTAAACGAAATTATGTGGTTTCCCTCAGCGGCTTTAAGTTACTATATCTTCTGGGAAGAGATCGATAAAAATTCGGCAAAAGCGACAATGAGTTATGGAGATGTTACCGCATCCGCCATCTTTTTCTTTGATGATAAAGGAGCTTTCATAAATATGACCGCCGACCGTTATTGTGACATGGGGAATGGTAAATATAGTCTCGAAAAATGGGCAACTCCTACAGAAGAATATAAACGAATTAATAATATTCCACTTCCTTACAAAGGAACCGGAATGTGGCACTACAAAAAAGGGGACTTCGAATATGTAAAACTGGAAGTAACTGAGATTGAGTATAACAATCCCGAAATTTATGAAGACTGAAACGATTAAATATCTCGCGCTTCTGCGTGGAATAAATGTCGGCGGCAAGAATTTAATTAAGATGGATGAACTGCGGCGGCTGTTTGAAACTGTGGAGTTTGAGAATGTAAGAACTTATATCCAGAGTGGAAACGTTTTGTTTGAATCGACCGAGATGAACGATAAGATAATCGCCGCAAAATTAGAAGCGGCTTTAAAGAAACACCTTGGAGAAGTTATTCCGGTGTTTATAAGAACCGCAGACGAGCTGGGTGCAATCGCAAAATTGAATCCCTTCAAAAAGATTACAACTGCTTCGAGTACAAAACTGTATGTAAGTTTTTTAAATGATGAACTGAAAAAGAAACCAGAGCTTCCGCACATATCTCCGAAGAATGATGTTGAAATCATAGAAATTAGAAAGAGGGAAGTTTACTCCTTAACAAAAGAAATAAAAGGCCGGTCCGGATTTCCAAATAATTTTGTAGAGAAAGAATATGCAATTCCCGCAACCACACGCAACTGGTCGACCGTTTGTAAATTATTTGAATTAACCACTTCAGAAAGCTAGGCAATAAGAGTTTTTATTCCATACTATTCATTAACTATTTTAATTGAGAGTGCCGTATTGGATTTGACAAATGATAAAATTATGCCGGCGTTGTTCGTGGGTCATGGATCACCGATGAATGCAATAGAGGATAATGAATTCTCAAAAGCGTGGGAAAAAATTGGAGCTGAACTGCCGAAACCCAAAGCTATTTTGTGCATCTCGGCGCATTGGTTTGTTAACGAACTCGCAATAACAGCCATGGAGAAACCTAAAACGATTCATGATTTCTATGGATTTCCAAAAGAGCTTTATGATGTAAAATATCCGGCTCCCGGCGCTCCTCAGCCCGCCGAAGAGACTCATAAACTTTTAATAGATAAAGAAGCCGGCTTAAATATGGATTGGGGACTGGATCATGGAACGTGGTCTGTGCTCTGCAGAATGTTTCCCGAGGCCGCTATCCCAACATACCAGTTAAGCATTAACAGCAGTATGCCTCCTGAATATCATTTTGAAATTGGAAAAAGAATAAAGGCGTTTCGCTCAAAAGGAGTATTGATTATCGGCAGCGGAAATATTGTACACAATTTGCCAATGATGAAATCCGATAATACTCCATATGAGTGGGCGGTTGAGTTCGATAATAAATCGGAGCAGCTGATTTACGATAGAGATTTCGAAAGCCTTGTTAATTATCATAATCTTGGTAAAGAGGCGCTGCTCTCAATTCCAACACCCGATCATTATTTCCCCCTGCTTTATATTCTCGGCGCCGCATCAAAAGACGAGGAAATAAATTTCTTTGCAGAGGGACTAACACTCGGTTCAATCTCAATGCGGTCGTTAAGGATTGGTTAGATATTTAAGAGCGGTCGAATGAAAAAAACAAAAATAGAATTACTCTCTCCCGCGAAAGATCTTGAGTGCGGAATTGCAGCCATAGATTGCGGCGCGGATGCCGTTTATATCGGAGCTCCCGCTTTCGGGGCACGCGCTGCCGCGGGTAATTCTATTAATGATATTTCAAAGCTTGTGAAATACGCACATAAATTTTGGGTAAAAGTTTATGTAACGGTCAATACAATTCTTTATGATGATGAGCTTGGGGATGTAAGAGACTTAATCAAAAAACTTTACGAAATCGGCGTGGATGCGATTATCTTTCAGGACATGGCGCTTCTTGAAATGGATATTCCACCTATTCAGCTATTCGCTTCCACGCAAACACACAACTATGATCCGGAAAGGATTAAACACCTTGATGATATCGGAATTAAAAGAATAATTCTCGCGCGTGAATTGTCTCTTGCCAAAATTAGAGATATTCGTCAAGCCGTAAATGCTGAGCTTGAATTTTTTGTTCACGGGTCTTTGTGTGTCTGTCTGAGCGGACAATGTTATATGAGCCACGCTATCACAGGACGAAGCGCGAACAGGGGCGAATGCGCACAGCCGTGCCGGATGGAATACACGCTTATAGACGGGAACGGTAAAGTAATTGTAAAAGATAAACACTTATTATCGCTCCGCGATTTGGATCTATCCGCATATCTGAATGATTTGCTCGAAGCAGGAATTACTTCATTTAAAATAGAGGGACGGCTGAAAGATATCGGATACGTGAAAAACATAACCGCGTATTACAGACAGAAACTGGATGCTATAATCGAACACAATAATTTATATCAAAGATCTTCGACAGGATATTCGGTTATTCCTTTCGAGCCTGATCCCGAGCGGACATTCAACAGGGGATATACATCATATTTTCTTGACGGAAAGGATGAGAAGATTTCTTCCATCGACACCCCAAAATCAAAAGGAAAATATCTCGGAACCGTTTTGAGTGTCGACAGACTTGGTTTTACAATTGATACTTATGAAACAATCATACCCGGCGATGGGATATGTTTCTTAGATGAAGACGGGGAGCTTGCGGGAATGAGCGTAAACAGAGTCGAGGAGGATAAAATTCTTACTTCCGAAACTAAGGGCATAAAAGCGGGCGCGGAAGTTTACCGCAATTACGATAAATCATTTGAAGATGAATTAAAAAAAGAGTGCACAAGAAAGATCCGCGTTAATATTACAGTCGATGAAACCGGCCGGGCGCTTTGCGTAACGGCCGTTGATGAATCCGGAATAAAAATTTCAAAGACATTCGAAACACAAAAAACAATTGCAGAGAATGAATCAAAAGCCGACGAAACATTCAGAAAGCAGTTTTCCAAATCGGGCGGATCTCTCTTTGAGGTTACCGGAGTAAAATTAAATTTCAAACAGCCGATTTTCCTCCCCATAAAGGCGATTAATGAATTGCGCCGTACGATTTTGGAATTACTTGAAAAGGAAAGAGCAAAGAAGTATAAGGTTGAGAATTTAGAATTGAGGGTGGCGAATTCAAGCATAAATAAAACGGAACTGGATTATAAAGCGAATGTAGTGAATAAATTATCACTGAAATTTTACAAAGATTCGGGCGCGGAAAAAATCGAGGAGGGTTTTGAATTACAGAAAGATTTTTCCGGCAAAACATTAATGACGTGCAAATACTGCATCAAAGATGAACTCGGCTACTGCCCCCAGAATACAGACGAAAAACTTGATGAGCCGCTTTACCTTTCAAACGGAGGGAAAAAATACAAACTCATTTTCAACTGCAAAGACTGTAAAATGGAAATCATACACAGTTAATTCAGAAGATTTCCGCTGATTTTAAGCAAATCCTTTTCACTTACCTCTGCATTATAACGCGCCGATGAAAGCCGGCTCTGCGCGGTTGTATAACTTCTTTGAACATCGCGGAACTCAAGAGGCGAAAGTATTCCAAGTTTGAACTGATCCATCGCAAGATCCAGATTTTCCTTTGCAACCGAAACATTTTCCTCCTCCAAATTCAGTATTTCCAGATTCTTCTCATAGTTTTTATAGGATATGAGAAGAGCAGATTCAACTGTGTTTATAACGGCGAGAAGGTTTATTTCATTCTTGTCTAATACTATTTTCGCATTCTGAACTGCGAGCTGAGTATTCATTCCATTGAAAATGTTCCATGATAAGCTTAAGCCGTAATTGTAGCCGTAACTTTTATTGCTCTTAACCAATCCGGCATCGGCCTGTGATTTCTGATAATTGTATCCGCTGGTTAAGCTTATTTTAGGGAAAAAATCGCCTCTCGATAAACTGACATCATACTCAGAAAGGTTTTTGGATTTCTCCGCTTTTAAAAGATCGGAATTGTTTTTCAGGGCCGCTTCCCGCAATCTGTCAAAATGCAGTCCTCTTTTAATTTCCATCTCATCATCAACATCAAAATCCGTTGAGACATTTCTGGTTAGCAGTTTATTAAGAGATATTTTCAGACTGCTCATAACTACTTCCTGGGCAAGAAGATTTGATTTATCCGTATTCAGGTCAACCCTGGCCCGAAGAACATCAAGCTTGGAGGCCGAACCTATGGAAAGTTTTTCCTCAGCAAGTCTTAATCTTTCTTCGGAGATGCTGATACTCTCCATTGCTACCGTGTAGTTATATTTTTGCCTTATTATATCATAATAAGTTCTTATAACATCGAGCAGTGAGTTTTCAATCTGATTTTTTAATTGAATCTCGCCAAGTTCTTTATATTCTCTCAGTTTAGAATATGATGTGAACATTTTAAATCCATCGAAGAGTGTCCAGCTTAAAGTAATATTGGCATTTGTCGAACCGCTTCCGGCTTCTGTCTTATCAACACTTGTACCGTCGGCATAGTCCTGCTTTGTGTTGTTAACGGTTCTGGTCTGCGATCCCGCAGCATCTATTTTAGGCAGGAATCCCGCGTTGCCAATCGAATAATTATTATCACTGATCGCGGCATCATTTTTTGCCAGTCTTATATCGTAGTTATTCTCCAACGCAATCTTAATTACATCATTCAGCGATAATTTCTGCTGAGGGAAAACCCGGGGGTTCATTAATAATACAGCCGCAATAATTAAAAACTTATTTACCTTCACTTGAAACTCCGATACAGCTATGAATAATCATTTAAAAATTTATTGACTTTTAATTCGCTTCAGTAACATTCGAGACGCTTTTTGATTTTTCCGAGAAATAAGTATAAACCGCCGGAATAACAAATAAAGTGAGGATGGTTGAAAATGTTAATCCTCCGATAACCGCAATGCCCATTGAAACGCGGCTTTCGGCACCCGCGCCGAGCGCAAGCGCGATTGGCAATGTTCCCAGAATTGTAGCGAGACTCGTCATTAAAATGGGACGAAATCTAAGCACGGCAGCTTCTCTTACGGCCTCCATTACAGAAAGCCCCTGCGCTTTTCTCTGATTGGCAAATTCAACAATCAGAATTCCGTTTTTAGTAACAAGGCCAATTAACATTACCAATCCGATCTCGCTGAAAATATTCATCGTCTGATTGAACAGGAAAAGCGAAATGAAAGCACCGGCGATGGCCAAAGGTACGGTGAACATTATAATGAACGGGTCACGGAAACTTTCAAACTGCGCCGCAAGAATTAAATACAGAAGGGTAAGCGCCAGGATAAATGTGAAAAGAAGACTCGAAGAACTTTCAACAAAATCCTTTGAAGGGCCGGTAAGTGCCGTCGCAAAAGACTTATCAAGCACTTTTGAGGCAATTTCATCCATTGCCGCAATTCCATCGCCTATAGTTTTTTCCGGAGCGAGACTCGCGGAAAAAGTTGCGGCTACGTAACGGTTAAATCTGTAAAGCTGCGGCGGTGTGCTCTGAGTTTTTATAGAGATAAAATTATCGAGCTGAATCAATTCACCTTTTCTGGATTTTACATAAAGCGCCTGCAGATCCAGGGGTTTGGCCCGGTACTCTTTAGCAATTTGTCCAATGATCTGGTACTGTTTTCCGTTCATTATAAAATAGCCGTAACGCTGTCCGCTTAATCCTAACTGAAGGGCCTGGGCTATATCAACTACAGCAACGCCGAGTTCACGCGCTTTAGAACGGTCGATCTCAAGCGCAATTTCCGGTTTATTAAATTTCAGATTAACATCCACCTGGGCAAAAGTCGGATTACCTCTCGCTTCATCCAAAAATTTCGGGATTATGTCCCGCAATTTTTCCAACGTAGGGGATTGTACTACATATTGAACGGGAAGATTTCCGCCGCGCTGAGTTCCGATGGTCTGCGCCTGAGAAACAAATGTTCTGCCGTCGCTGAGTTTATTCACCTGTTTAGTAAGGTCATCATAAATTTTTTGCTGAGAGCGGGTCCGCTTGTCTCTATCTACAAGAGTCAGCCTTATAAAGCCGGAATTATTCGCGCTTCCCCCGCCGCCGACAGCCACTCCCATCAACGAACTTTCTTTTTCGGGAACATGTTCTTCAAGAATCCCATAGAGCTTATCCATAAAGTTATAAGTGAAATTATATGAGGACCCCTCAAGCGTTGTGGTGTTAACCCGTATCTCATTCCTGTCTTCAATTGGAGCCAACTCTTTTTGAAGCAGCTGAAAGACAACGGCCGCTACTACTATCGTTCCTCCCATAATCGCAAAACCCAGCCAGCGTTTTTTAAGGAATGATGATAAAACTTTTTCGTACCCGGAAATAAATTTTACGAAAAAAGGTTCGGTCCATTGATAAAATCTGCTGTGGTGCGCTTTCCGCTTTATAATTCTGGTACTTAACATAGGAGTAAGAGTCAGCGCGACAAATGCAGAAATAATGACCGAGCCGGCAATAACAATTCCGAATTCCCGGAACAATCTTCCGGTTAATCCCTGAAGAAAAATGATCGGTAAAAACACCACCGCAAGCGCGACTGTGGTTGAAATGATGGCAAAGAAAATCTCGGATGAGCCTTTTATTCCGGCTTCCATCGGCTCCATTCCATCTTCAATCTTTTTGTAAATATTTTCAAGAACCACAATTGCATCGTCAACAACGAGCCCAATTGCGAGCACTATTCCAAGAAGAGTTAAAACATTTATGGTAAAGTTCATGAAATACATTATAAAGAAAGTGCCGATAAGCGATATGGGTATTGCGAGAATAGGAATAATGGTTGTGCGCCAGTCCCTCAGGAATAAGAAAATAATCATAATAACAAGTATGAAAGCTATGATAATAGTTTCTTCCACTTCACCGATGGATTTGCGGATGTATCTTGTTGAATCTGAACTGATTCCGATTTCAACATCGGAAGGAATGTCTCTCTTGATCTGTTCAACCCTTTTGTAACATTCATCCGCGATGTCTATATGATTTGATCCGGGCTGCGGAGTAATCACAACTCCTATCATGGGAATTCCGTCCCGCTTGATAATTGAATACTCGTTCTCCGGCCCGAGTTCCGCATATCCGATATCCGACAGACGGACAAATTCGCCCTGATCCTCGCGGATGATAAGATTATTAAATTCTTCGGCGGTAAGCATTCTGCCCTTAGTACGGATTGTCATCTCAGTGTTTGTTCCTTCAATTCTGCCCGAAGGAAGCTCAACATTTTCACTGCTTAGAGCGGAACGGATTTCCGCTGCCGATACTTTTAACGAGGCCATTTTATACGGATCGAGCCAGAGACGCATAGAGTATCTCTTCTCTCCGAAAATGGAAACCTGGCTCACACCCGGAATTGTCTGCAGTCTTTCTTTAAAAATGTTTTGTGCGATATCGGATAGTTCAAGGAGATTTTTAGAATCGCTTTTTAAAGTAAAGTACAGGATCGGATTGGCATCGGCATCTGCTTTAGTTACAACCGGCGGATCCGCGTCCGGCGGCAAGTCCCTAACAGCGCGCGATACTCTGTCACGAACATCATTAGCCGCGCTTTCAAGTTGGATTTCAACATTGAATTCAACCGTGATCTGGCTTCTGCCGTCCCTGCTTGTGGATGTAATAGAACGGATACCCGGAATGCCGTTGATGCTGGCCTCAAGAGGTTCTGTAATCTGAGATTCAATAACATCGGCGTTGGCGCCGGTATATGAAACCCCGACGGTTATAATGGGAGGATCAATGCTCGGATATTCACGCACGCCAAGATATGTGAACCCGATAATTCCAAGCAGAAGAATCGTAAGCGACATTACAATCGAAAGAACCGGGCGGTGTATACTAAGTGATGAAAGACTCATTCTGTTTTTCTCATTTTTTACGTTGCGGTCCGGAGAATTTTACATCAATCACTCCGGCGGGAAACTCATTTACAGCTATTTATTTTCAATATTAAGAATTCTTACTTTTGCGCGGGGACGAAGCTGCATAATGCCGGAAACTATAATCGAATCTCCGGTAGCGATTCCATCAACAATTTGTACTTCTTCTTCAGTTCTAATTCCGCTTTCAACTTTTTTGGCGATGGCTAAACCGTTTTTATATATGAATACACGTTCGCCGGAAATATCAAGCGCCAGCGCCTGTGTGGGAATTGTGATGGCGTTTTTTACATCGTTTAATGCAAGCGTTATCCCAACGTAAGAACCGGGGATTAATTCGCGGCGTTCGTTAGGGCAGATAGCGCGTACCTTAAGAGCGCGCGTAGCCGGATCAACTTTCGGCTCGATGGCGTAAATACTTGCCTGATAGATTTTTCCCGAAGGGGATTTAACGGAAATTTTATTTCCCACCGAAATTATTCCGGCATATCTCTGCGGAATAGAAAAATCAATTTTTACAGGATTAATATTCTGCAGTGTGGCGATTTTTGTGGAGGAGGAAACGTAGCTCCCCTCGCTCACATAGCGCAATCCGATTGTACCGTTAAACGGGGCATGAATTTCAGTTTTTGCAATAAGCGCTCTCAGATTTTCAATATCAGCTTTAGCCGAGTTAAGATCGTTAAGTACAACATCATAACTCTCCTGACTAATTCCTTTTTTTTCGAGCAATGTTCTCTGTCTGAATTCTTTATCCTCGGCAAGCTTTTTCCTTATTTCAACTTTCTGCAATTGCGCCTGAAGATCGGCATCATTAACCTTAACAAGAAGATCGCCTTTATTAACTCTTGTTCCTTCTTTAAAATTAATAGCAATAATTTTTCCCGAGGTTTCCATCCGCAATTCAACTTCTTCATTACTTATAACAGAGCCGGAAATCTGAAGTTTGTTCTCGAAAGAGGCCGGTTTGGCAATCCGGACATTAACGGCAATCATCGCAGTGCCGCCTCTTCTCCCTGCGGCTGTTTCCCCTCCTTCAATCTCCTTTTTGCTACAAAACCTGGGGATCACCAAAAATCCGATGATTACAATTACAAATCCGGCTATTGATATTTTTTTGATCGTCTTACTGTTCATAGAGCTCTTTTCCAAAAAGTTGATTTACACTTACGAATTCGGGCATAAAAATAGGAATAAGATTAGTGCTTTCCCTGTTAAAATATGTTAATCTGGCTTTCATCTTAACCGCGGCATTAAATTCCTGATAATTAACCCAAATATTTTTTTTAGAACAAGTTTATTCTAATAATAAGTATTGAAACACGGTTCAGTCATACTTAAGTTTCATAAAACAAAATAATTTTAAATGAAAACCATTCTGCTTCTTATTGCAATTTCTTTCGGGGTTTTTTTCCCATACGGAAGTAGTTATACATTTCTTATTCGTTACTTTTTAATGCTTATGCTTTTTTTCTCTTTCCTGGATGTCCGTCTGGAAAAAGAGATAATAAGAAAAAGTCATTTTGCGATTCTCTTCGCCATCATTTCACTGTCCATCGTTATCTTTTATGTTCTAAACTCTTTTAACACCGAGCTCGCGCAAACAGCCTTTGTGACGGCAATAGCGCCAACCGCAATTGCGGCGCCCGTAATAATCAGTCTTAAGAAAAAGAATGTGGCTTATGTTACATTTTCGCTGTTGCTTAATAATATGGCAATCGGATTACTGCTTCCGTTTCTGCTGCCGTTTTTATTGAACAGCAGGGCGCATATTTCAGTAGGTGAGATTTTAGTGCCGGTAATAATAACTCTTGCGGCGCCTTTAGCCGCGGCTCAATTCATTAAATATTTTCTGCCCGCTATCTGGAAAAAACTTGTCGGGCTGAAAGACTCTTCCTTTTATATTTTGGTAATCAATATATATATCGCTACATCGGAAGCCTCCAATTATATCAGAACTGAAATGAAGAGCGATATCGAAATTGTTTTATTCATCGCATTAATATCGGGACTGTTGTGCATTATATTTTTTCTGACAGGCTGGCTCCTGGGGGGCAAAGAATTTTCCGCGGAGGCGAGTCAATCGCTGGGACAGAAAAACAATGCGTTCACTATCTGGATTGCCTTTTCATTCGTGGACTCACTTGCAGCTTTAGGTCCGGTTTTCTATGTTCTCTTTCAAAACATCTATATTTCCTGGGAATTATATCTTCATAACAGATCAAAATCTAATAACCGCTGAACTTCCACTTCAATTGACTTTTTTCTTCTTTTTTAAGCCAAAAACGCATTAAGACTTTTTGTCTTTTTTGATTATATTTAAATGCCTTTAGTTAAATTTTTAAGAGAGGAGTATTATGAGAAAAATTTTAAAAATTCTCGCATATTTTCTCGGGGGTATTATTATTCTAGCCGTTGCTTTTATTGTCTATTTCAATTCGACTTATCCCAGAGTTGACCCGCCTTCAAACGAAAAAGTGGAAATTACCGCAGCCCGATTGGAACGGGGAAAGTATCTTGCTCATCATGTTACTGTTTGTATGGATTGTCATTCCGTGCGTGACTGGACAAAATTTTCCGGTCCGCCGAAAATGGAAACCCTCGGAATGGGAGGCGATAAATTTGACGAGCCGACTGCGGGAGTTCCAGGGATTCTTTATGCCAAAAATATTACGCCGGCGGGAATTTCAAATTATACGGACGGCGAATTGATGAGGGTAATTACAAACGGTGTAACTAAAGATAATCGGGCGCTTTTCCCGTTGATGCCGTATATGGGTTACAATAATTTGACCAAAGAAGATCTTTTTTCAATCGTCGCATACATCCGATCACTTTCCCCGATAAAAAATGAAGTGCCCGAGAGTTCGCTGAATTTCCCGGTCAACATGATCGTTAAGACGGTTCCGCCTAGTTCATACACGCCATCGCCTGAACCTGACAGAAATAAACCCGCTGAATTCGGAAAATATCTTGTAACCGTTGCAGGATGTTTTGATTGCCATACTCAAATGGTAAAAGGAGAATTTGTAATGGAGAAAGCGTTCGGCGGAGGATTCGAATTCCAGTTGCCGGGCGGAACAATTAGATCCGCAAATATTACTCCGGAACCTAATTCCGGAATCGGAAGATGGACCCGGGAAGAATTTATTGAAAGATTTAAATCCATGGATCCGGAGAAATATCCGCCGGCAAATGTTTCCGTGAGCGAATTCAATACTATTATGCCATGGACAATGTATGCCGGAATGAAAGATGAGGATCTCGGGGCCGTATACGACTATCTTCGAACGATAAAGCCCGTGAAGAATTCCGTAGTGCTGTTTACACCCAAAAAGTAAAATTGCACTGTGGGCAGAGACTCGTAAAATCGAGTCTCTGCTTATAAATTTTATTTTACTACGGACAGTATCCAGTCAGAAATAATCTTCATTGCATCCGGGGAAAAAGTTTCTTGAATCTGACCATATTCGCTTAGGGCGCCGGTTTTGCAATTCTGGAACAGATGGTTCAGATTGGGAAGCAGGACAATTTTAAAATTTTTATTTCCTCCCGCTTTTAAGGCCTTTTCTATCTCTGAAAGATCTTCTTTTGCCGGAACCTGAAGATCCTTTTCTCCATTAAGGGCAAGAACCGGTACGGTTACATTTTCCAGCACGGGGCGAGGGTCGAACTTTAGAAAAAACCGGAACCATGGGCTGGTTAGCTGTCTAATATTCTGTTCTACTATCGGCTTCTGCGCGTCAGCCTCTTTCTTTTTCTCATCACTTAAAGTATTGTAATTCTCAACGTAAGCATCTCTAATTTTTTTCTCGGCAATTGCATTATCTTTTTCTGAGAAAAGAATGTCATAGATCTTTTCACTTAGCTGCATCGAGTTGTCAATGTCTTCATCTTTTGCTCCGGCCGCTTTACTCATCAACCGTCCCTGCATAAGAAGAATATCTTTTCCCGGAAGTCCCGGTCCCGCAAGCAGTATAATGAACGCCACATCATTGGAGTTTACTGCGACCATCGGCGCAATTAATCCGCCTTCGCTATGTCCGGCAATTCCTATTTTTTTAGGATCGGCTTCTTTTCTTGTTTTCAGATATTCAACTGCCGCCAGCGCGTCTGACGCAAAATCCTCTGTTGTGGCTGTTGCAAAATTTCCTTTCGATTTAGCTATTCCCCTGTCATCATAACGTAGAACGGCTATTCCATTCCGTGTTAAATAATCTGACAGCACGAGGAACGGCTTATGATTAATTCCTCCTCCAAGCGTTTCATCCCTGTCCTGCGGACCTGAGCCGGTAACCAAAACAACCGCCGGATATTTTCCTTCTTCCTTTGGATAAGTAAATGTTCCGGCAAGTATAATACCCGCGGATTTATTTTCGAATGTTACTTCTTCATCGTTGTAAGGATACGGCTTCTTTGGTTCCTGCGGTCGTTTCACTTCGGTTAGTTTATCAATTTTCTTCATGTCAAGCGGGAAAGACATGTCCGCCTGCTTAAATGTTCCTTTTATAATTGCGCTGTCTTTAACTACTTTTCCGGCATATGAGGCACCCAGAGAACTAATCGCAAACTTGAGGCTGTCATCATTAAACGTAATAGACGTCGCGGGAATATTCTTCGCGCCCTGATCCGGGCTGTCAAGAAATGCGCCCTGAGTCCCGTCGTCATTATTAAATGTTTTCAATATAAGCTTGAGAGATACTGTAGATATTTTCAACCGGCCTTCCCACAGACTTGTGAATTGCTTTTCGTCTGTTTTTTGATCCTCCTGCCCTATAATAAAATTGTTGGCGGTAATAAACATCAGCAATAAAATTACAATCAAATTCTTCATTTTATTTTTCTCCTTTATAAAAGGCACAATCCATATAGACGGCTGCTTGAAATTAACTTCCTCACTATAAAGATGCTATTTATAATTTTTATCTACACCTTTTCAAAAGGATGTTTTTCAAGTAAATAATCAAGCCATCTGTTGTTGATTTTTTCTAACAGACTGTTTGTTCTGAGCCTTGAGTTAAGATTAACGAAATCCACTTCATCCATTTTCTGATCCTGATTAAAACATGTGAAGACAAACACTTCCTTGTTTGTTCCGGGAATTACGTGACGCTGCATGCATTGGGCGCATACCGCCTTCATCATACACTGCATAGGTGAATTGATGGAAGCAATTGCTTCGTGACATTCATTAAGATAAGGTTTTAAAACCCCATGCCGGGCCTGCGAGATTGCCGCCATCATTCTATCCGATCCTATCGCAATTACGCGCGACGCTTCACTCAGTTTAATGGGTATTTCACCAAGTTGTCCGGATGCATAGGCAATCATCGCCTCAATTATATTGCCGACGAATGATTTATCCTGAGGCCGGACTGCGGGAATTGCGTCTCCTGCATCAACGCTATAAACCACAACATCTGTTGCCGCTTCAATTTCATCCCTCTTAAAAAAATCTTCGGCTTTTTTATAACCCGCAAAATAAATTACCCTGCTATTATTTTCTTTTGCAGCTTTGGCAATTGAAAATAAAACAGCGTTACCCAAACCTCCGCCCAATAAAAGTACCGTTGAATTTTCGGGCACTTCCGTCGGTGCGCCGGTAGGGCCCATCACAACAACACGCTGACCTGGTTTTAGCATTCCTATCATTCGTGAACTCGCGCCCATCTCAAGAGCAATCATCGAGAGCAAGCCATTTTCTTTATCAACCCACGCGCCTGTTAACGCGATTCCTTCCATTATCATGAGTGTATTTTCTACTTTCGGCGAATCGGTTTCGTAATTCTGAAGTCTGTAAAATTGTCCCGGATTAAATTTTCTTGCTGCCTGCGGCGCGTGAAGAAACAACTCAACAATAGTGGGGGTTAGCCGTTCTACCTTTACAACCCGGGCCCGCAAGTCATCATCCAATTTAGCGATAAGATGTTTCCAGTCTTGTATACCGTCGCGGTTTACGGGAGAACATTTCTCGAATAATTCCCGCACACGTTTAAATCCTTCCTTCGCCGAGGCCATTGCCTTAACTACGTTCCCTTCAAAATCAGGGTGATTATCGCCATAAAAGCTGACATACTTTCCGCTCGCTTCGTGAGATGTAAAAAATCCGAGTTCATTCTCTTCGGCTTTTTGAATTTTGAATGTATTTTCATTCTTCATCTTAACAGTATAAGTAGTGTAAAATTCATCCCATTTATCAAGCTCGAATGTTCCCGGAAATTCCCGTTCGTACATTACGTTGGGCGAAGTTCCCGCAGCAACAAAAGCCGACCGGGCCGGAATACGGTAGAGATCCCCGGTCGCTGTCCACTTTCCGTCTAATTTTTCCTGGCGCTGGAAAATTACTTCTTTGAGAGCGCCATATTCATCAGCGACTGCTTCTACGGGATTCATATTCTCAACGAAAGAAATTCCCTCTTCAAGACCTTTAATAATTTCTTCATGATTCAACCGGTATGCCGGCGAGTCATTAATGCTCTTGCGGTAATAGAGATGCACGCCTCCCCATTTGCGAATCAAGGAAATATAATCCGGCAGCTCTCCTGCGGAAGCGGCGCGCTCCTGTTCTTGTTCAATTGCCTCTCCGTGTTCAAGAAATGTAGAAAGAATTTTTTTATCCTCTTCATTCATCAGCGCTTCGACGATGGATTTTCCATTCCGCGCACAAAGTAAATCATAACGCTTTTTAACCTTCACTACCTGAATCGGATAATAAGCCATTAACTCAGTTGCGGTATCGATCGCCGTCAATCCCCCTCCAATAACAACTGCCGGAAGACCAACCTGCAAATTTGCCATTGAATCCCGTTTTCCCGCGCCAGTCAATTGCAGCGCCATAAGAAAATCGGAAGCTTTGCGAATACCGCGCATCAGATTATTCTTCATAGAGACGAAGGTAGGTTTTCCCGCGCCGGTAGCAAGCGAAACATGATCAAATCCCAATTCCCAGACGTCATCCAATGTTAATGTACCGCCGAAACGAACGCCGTCGTAAATACGAAAATATTCACGGCGCAGGAGATTCAGATACATCACTGTTAGAAAGTTTTTATCCCATCGCACGGTAATACCGTATTCGGAAACTCCGCCGAAACCAAGAAGCACCCGCTCGCTTAATTTTTTATACAGAACGGATAC
>PGYS01000125.1 GCA_002839795.1 Ignavibacteriae bacterium HGW-Ignavibacteriae-3
ATGATGCATATCCGACCTCAATTAAGATAGCTCTTGTAAACAGCAACAAGAAATTAACTGAGGTCCTAAAATCACTTATCGAATCATTCCGGCAAAAGGGGAAGGAATTTTCGCGTGTAATAAAAATGGGACGGACGCAGCTTCAGGACGCCGTGCCGATGACACTCGGGCAATCGTTTGAGGCTTATGCTGTTACACTGGATGAGGAGATTCAGCGTCTGGCGCAGAATGCCAAATTGTTCCTTGAAGTAAATATGGGCGCCACCGCAATAGGCACCGGTATTAACGCCGATCCCGGCTACAGCGCAAAGTGCATTGAGCATCTTAAGAAAGTGACGGGTCTGGATGTAGTTCTTGCGGCTAATCTGGTGGAAGCGACTCAAGATACCGGAGCATTCGTAATGTACTCATCGGCCGTTAAAAGACTCGCTGTAAAGCTCTCAAAGATCTGTAATGATCTTCGGCTTCTCTCATCGGGCCCGCGCACGGGATTTAATGAAATTAATCTGCCTCCGATGCAGCCGGGTTCCTCAATTATGCCCGGTAAAGTGAATCCTGTAATACCCGAAGTTGTTAATCAGATCGCTTTCAAAGTGATTGGGAATGATTTAACCGTCACTCTCGCCGCAGAGGCCGGACAGCTTGAACTCAATGTAATGGAACCGGTTATTGTGCAGAGTATTTTTGAATCGATTGAAATGCTGAAAAACGGTATGAATACATTGAAATATAAATGCATCGATGGAATTACTGCCAATGAAAAACGGTGCAGGGAACTTGTTGAAAATAGCATTGGATTGGTAACGGCATTGAATCCGGTTCTGGGATATGAAGTTTCAACTCAATTGGCTAAAGAAGCTCTCGAAACAAACCGGGGTGTCTACGAATTAGTCCTTGAAAAAAATCTTCTTACCAGGGAAAAACTGGACGAACTCCTTTCCCCTGAAAATATGATAGGATCTTAAAACTGACAAAGAGTTATTTAGAGCAGATGTAAAAAAATGTTATTATTGGCTAAGATATTGAGAATTTTATAATGGATGCATTGTTTCAGATATTTATAAGCAGTTTTCTTTTAAGCTTGGTACATGCTGCAATTCCCAGCCACTGGCTGCCGCTTATCGCACTTGGAAAAGCGGAAAAATGGACTGACAGGGAAACTCTAACCATTACTGCCGTAACGGGTGCGGCGCATACATTAAGCACAATAGCGATAGGGGTTATTGTCGGATTAGTAGGCTACAAACTCTCAGAATCATATCATTTTATCACAAAAATAATTGCCCCGTTAATTTTAATATTTCTCGGAGTTATCTATTTTATTCTGGAGTACCGGCATAGTCTGATAAAAACCTCTCACGAGCATCATCATATTCCCATCGATGAAATAATAGAAAAGAAAAAGAGCAAAAAATCAATTGTATTTGCGTTGAGTGCTGCTATGTTTTTTTCTCCTTGCCTTGAAATTGAAATATATTATTTCACCGCTAGCCGGTTCGGCTGGCTGGGAATTTCAATAGTTTCAGTGGTTTATTTTTTTGTGACCGTTTTGGGAATGATGTTTTTAGTTCACTTTGCTTCCAGGGGCGTACGTAAACTCAACTGGCATTTTCTTGAACATCACGATAAACTTATAAGCGGAATTGTGCTTGTTCTGGTGGGGCTGCTGGCGTTCTTTATTGAATACTGATTCTTTACACGGAATTTTGTAGCACAGAGGATTACTCTGTGCTACTGTAATAATTAATTAATTCCTATCTCTTTAAGTAAATTATTAGCACCGCCTACTTTATCCATAACCCATAAAACATAGCGGATATCGACGCCGATAGAACGGCTGTACGATTCATTCCAGGCAAAATCATTGATCGTTGCCTCGAACGCGCGGTCAAAGTTCACTCCGATCAGATTTCCGTAAGCGTCTAAAACGGGGCTTCCGGAATTGCCTCCTGTAGTATCCATATCGTATAACATATCGACTACCAGTTTGCCCGTCTTTTTGCTTACATATTTTCCGAAATCTTTTTTATCATAGGCAGCACGCAATTTATCCGGAACGTCGAATTCTTCAGCGCCGGTGGCGCCCTTTTCAATAACTCCGTCAACGGAAGTGAACGGCTCCATGTAAACCGCGTCTGAAGGATTGTAACCTTTTATATATCCGTATGTCAACCTGAGCGTGCTGTTGGCATCAGGGATAAACATTGTTTTTTTCCACTGCATTTTAACATCTACAAGATCACCGTATAATTTATTAAGTTTTCCCTCGGTAATCTGATTTTCCTTTTCACTCACCGCGCCAAGCATTTTTATTTTTTTTGCAAATATAAAAAGCGGATCCTGAAGAGCCGCGATTTCCTGAGGTGTCTTTTTCAACAGCGATTCAAAAAAATCTTTCTCCCGGATCTTAGAATTGATTACACTATTGATTATAAATTCCTGGAAAGTAGACTCGGGATGGATTCCGTTGCCTTCAAGGATATCATCAACTGCCGCAATCCGGGAATTTTCGCCGAATGAATTAGCGTCCATCAGCATTTTCATTAACATCGTTTCCTCGAAGGCTGCATTATAACCTTGAGCAGACATTTCCATTCTGGAAAGTGTTTGCTTGATGTTTTTATCCTGATAGGGAACGCTTCTCTCAGATTCCGGTTTTCTCATCTCTTCGGAATAAGTAAGAAGGAAATTGGCTTTTGATAAGGTGGGCGAGAATGCAACAACCTGGCGGAGCCATAAATCGGTCAGCGCGTTCTGGTTTACCATTTCGAATACAGTATGAATTTCTTTCAGCAGATTACCGTACTTGGATTTTAATGCCGGATCGGAGTTGATGAACTGCTGTAGAAGTTTTTCCTCCTGCTGCTTCTGCTCAACAAGTCCTATTTTCTTCAATCCCTTCATTTTACCCTGATAGTTTTTCATTGTATTTGCCAATCCTTTTATCCGGCTGGCAAAAGCGAGAGTGAGTTCCTTGTTCCCGGAACTTAGTTCTTTCATTGTTTCTATTGCGTATTCATAAAGATTGGAAATGTACGGAAGCTGGTACTCCACCTGGTATTTCATATATTCTGAAGGTCTGTGTCGGTATGTTCTTCCCGGATAACCAAGCATAAATACAAAATCGCCCTCCTCAACACCGTTCGGATTTATCTTTAAAAACCTTTTTGGTTTATAGGGAACATTATCTTTTGAATATGTAGCCGCGCTTCCGTCCGGAGCTACGTAAGCCCGCATAATCGAGAAATCTCCCGTATGCCGGGGCCAAACCCAGTTATCTGTTTCACCTCCGAAATTACCAATTGACTGAGGCGGAGCGTATACGAGACGTACATCACGAATAATTCGGTATTTGAACAATACATAACTTTTGCCCGCGAACATTTCGGAAACAGTGGCAACAATTGATTCTTTTTCATTTGTAGCATCTTCTGACAGTTCTCTCATCTTATCGGAAATTACCTTTGTCCGTTGTGCGGGATCCGTAACATTTTTTACCGCGCCGAGAATTATATCAGAGACGTCCAGATAAGATTCAGTAATTTTGCATGTATATCCCTGCGAGGGTATCTCTCCGCTTTGTGTACCGGCATAGAATCCGTTTTCCAGATAATTTTTTTCCACGGTGCTTGCCCGCGAAATTGCACCAAAAGCACAATGATGGTTCGTTATAATCAATCCGCTTTCGGATATGAAGGAACCGGTGCAGCCGCTCAATTGCACAAGTGCATCAACCAGACTTACGCCGTTTGGATTGTAAACTTCTTTTGATTCAATTTTCAATCCCGCCTTCTGTAAATCAACTTTGTCAATCTCACTTAATGGATACATTCCCTCTTCAGGAGATGCCGGAATCATTCCCAGGACGAAAGTCAGCAATAGTGTCAACGTAATCATTTGCAGAGATTTTAAAAGCCAATGATATCTTTTCATATAAATTCCTCGATGAGTTGATTCAAAAATAAGTATATCGTAATAAATTAGATAATGTCTGTGAATATAAAACTGATTTAGAAATCTGTATTTGCAGGCACGGTGATATTAAAGACAGTTTTTTCCAATTCATTAGAAACGAAAGAAACTTTTCCCTTTAAATACTGTTCGGCGATCAGTTTAACGCTGTAAAGACCAATTCCCCGTCCTTTGCTGTTTTTAGTGCTGAAAGATCTCTGAAAAAGCTGCCGCTGAATATTTTCCGGAATAAATTTCTGACTGTGAACACTAAATTCGATTTCATTCTTCATATGCTGTGCCGTCAGCGTTATAGATTCACCTAATCCGGAAGCCTCCAGAGCATTTTTAATGAGATTGCCCAGACATCGAATCAAAAGAGTGGAATCCGTTACAAATGAAAAATCCACATTTAATTTCTTTATCTCAAGAAATTTTCCTTCGGCAAGCTCATGATTTTTATATGTATTCTGAGTTAGTAATAATATTTCATTAATGCTATGGTTTTTAAAATCCGGCTGCAAGTGGCCGTCCTCAGCATTGCGTAATTCACGCTGACCCTGAATTTCGTTTATCAATTGTATTGATGAGCTGTTAAGCGCCTCAGTTAACTCAATTCTTTCTTCATCGCTGGCAGCGAACTTAAGAATCTCCGATAAACCTTTTACGGCGCCGGCAATATTTAGTACGTCGTGGAAAAAAATTTTCTCAAGAACCTCGCGCCACTTTTCGCTGGAGATATCACGCAAAGCAACCATTGTATATTTAGAGTCCTCAATTTTAAGCGGTCTTGAATAAACGAAATAATTGTGGGAAATCTCTTTATCCCCTATAATACTGGTTATTCTGCATTCTTCCTGAGTTGATATATCATCTTCCCTTGCTATTTTGAATGCTTTGGCCGCTCCGCACTCTCTGCAGAACAAAGAAGTTCCGCACCCGTCAGAGGTTTCAGTGTGATGAATACAATTAATGGCTTCACCGAATCTGTTGCCTATTATCTCAAAGTATTCGTCGGTTTTAAACTTATCCCGCGCCTTAGAATTAAATGCTAATATCTGCCGGTTTTTGTTTATAATAAATACCGGTTCCGGATAACCCTCCAGCAGCTGATTGATGACTGAGTTTTCCTTAAAGTGCAGAATTTCTTTTAGAATTTCTTCTCTGGAACTTCTCTCCGGGGAATCAAAAAAGGTCCTTGGCGGATTTATTGAATTTGGATCATTGTTCAAAATAATATCTGCCTCCTATTGAAAGATCTATATGTAATGAGGTTTCAGGAAATAAATTGAATACCGGAGCGAATTCAATAAACACATCAACAGGAGCAGCGGCCATGGGCATCCAGACTAGTCCTATGACGCCTCGCGCGCCGAGCGTGCCCTTATTACCGTTTCCGAAGTGTAGTCTGGCGCCAACTCCATAATAAATAGGGAGACGCCGCGAAGATTTAATCAGTTCGGAATTATGGAAGAGATAATCTGCGTGCAGTGAGTATGTTGATTTCGTATGGACGAATGAATAAGCCAGTCCAAAATCCAATGCATTGCTGCTATTCAGCCAATATTTTCCATTTAAGCCGGTCGGTTCTCCAAGCGAAACGCCCAGACCAAATCCTTTATCCTGAGAATAACTTTTGATTGAACTCAGTGTAATAAATAATACAGCAATCAAAACCACGTTTATAAGCTTCATAAAATTTCTCCGGGAAAATAAATCTATATATATAAGTGATAATTACAATTAACTGAAAAATAAACAATTGAATTTACAGAATTCAACCCATTATTATTAGCGAATATTCTTAAATTTGAATCAGCAGTTCATCATTATAGAGGATTATATGAAGGGAGTTTTAAATTCTTCGGATATCTACAATCTCATTAAGGATTATTCCGCTCCATTTATATCAGGAAATAAAGAGACCGCTATTATTTTAGCCGCGGGACACGGTAAAAGGATCAAATCGCAAACTTCTAAAATGCTTCATAAAATCTGGGAAGTCCCTACTGTGGAACGTGTCTGTATTGCATGCAGTAAGGGTCTAAAGGATTCTAATATAATTGTAGTAGTGGGAATTAAAGCCGAAGAAGTGGTAAAAACTATCGGGAAAAAAGCCGGAATCTCTTATGCATACCAGGAGATACAGAAAGGGACCGGGCACGCGGTTCAGATCGCGATGGAGAATATCAGCGACAAAACTTATGACGGAACGGTTTTTGTGTTCCCCGGAGATATGGGCCTGATTGATGAAGAGACAATTCGATTTTTCAAGGATGAATTTTACAAATCCAATTCGGATATGATGGTTCTTACAGGATTATTTGAAGGTCCGGTTGAAGATAATCATTACGGAAGAATAATAAGAGTGCCCGCGAAAGACACTAAGAATTCGAAACTGAAAGATTCGGGAAAAGTTATTGAAATTCTTGAATACAAAGACATTGCGGCTGTAAACAGTAAAACGGGATATACAGTAAATTTCAAAAAGAAAAAAATAAAATTCAGCCGCAAGGAATTGCTCGAAAACAGAGAATTTAATTCGAGTGTCTATGCTTTCAAATACAAACCGCTGGCAGAACTGATTCAGAAAATTGAAAGCAACAATGCCCAAAATGAAATTTACCTTACGGATTTAATCAGGCTGTTCAATCAAAACGGCTATTCGGTTGAAGCTGTGGCTCCCAGGCAGCAATTTGTTCTTATGGGTTTTAATAATAAATCTGTCCTTAAGGAAATGGACGCAATAGCCCGGCGGCTCGTGTTCGATAAACTGAAAGATATTGTTGTGATCGACGATCCCGATGATTTTTTCATTGAAGAAAATGTTGTAGATGAAATAATAAATCTGGATAATCAGGGTCTGCCCCTTGATATTCATATCGGCAAGGGTGTCTATGTCGGCAAGGGTGTTAAAATGAATTATAACGTCAAACTGGGAAAAAATGTTTTTCTGGACGGTGAAATTATTTTCGGTAAAAATGTAGTTATTAAGGACAATTCACGCCTTTCCTGTTTTTACGGTCAGAAAATAGAAATTGGCGATCATGTTGAAATCTATGGCTCCAACATTATTAAGGGAAATGTTTCTATCGGACCGTTTGTTAGGATTGAATCTGGAGTAAGAATTACCGGGAGTGATCAGAACCATTGCATTATCGGGTCACATGTAATTATCAAAGGACTGACGTACGTTTTCGGTTCAAAAATAGATGAGCATATTTTTATTGAACATTCTGTCCTTCTGAAAAAGAGAATTTCAAAACCGGAGGGAGTTAAATCTGATAATTACAATGTCAGATTTTATTTGCCCGAAGTTGAGGGTGCAGAAGGTGTAAAAGAATTATAAAAAAAGGCAGTCTCAAAAATTGAGCTGCCCGTTAAGCCAAATTAAAAGCAGGCAAAATTATTTTGCAGCCGCTAATTTGTTGACGTGCTTTGTAAGCGAAGATTTTCTTCTTGCAACTGTATTTTTGTGCATTCTTCCTTTAGATGCCGTCTTATCTAAAAATGAAACTGCATCAACTAACAGTGACTGAGCTTTTACCGGATCTTTTTCGTCAACTACTTTTTTAGTAAGTGTCTTTACTTTGGATAAAGCCGCTTTATTTCTCTCTGCTCTTTTTTTGGTAGAACGAACTCTCTTTTTTGCTGATTTGTGCTGCGCCATTAATAAAAACCTTATTTTGTTAAAAAACGTGGGTAAATATAGCATTCAAGGGGTAACAAATCAAACTCTCTTTTATATTAACTTTATTCTAAAAACCTTTGTTCTTATCTTTGCGCCTCTTTTAAGAGGTAAAATAGCTATTTATGATCAAGATTAATGAAATATATCACTCAATACAGGGAGAAAGCTCGAATTCGGGACTTCCCACTGTTTTTGTGAGATTAACTTACTGCAATCTCCGGTGCTCGTATTGCGATTCAGAATACGCGTTCGAGGAGGGTGAGGATATGTCAATAGAGGATATCCTGAAAGAGATAAAAAAATTCAATTGCAGACTTGTTGAGGTAACGGGCGGTGAACCGCTCTTCCAGAGCGAGTCTCTTGATCTTCTGAAACGTTTATGCGATGAGGGATTTGATGTAATGCTGGAAACAGGAGGAAGTCTCCCGATAAAAGAAATTGATAAAAGAGTAATGATTATTCTGGATCTTAAATGCCCGTCAAGCAAAATGATGAAAAAAAATCTTTATCAGAATTTGGATTATATTAAACCGACCGATGAAATAAAATTTGTTATCGGAGATCGTGAAGATTATAAATGGGTTAAAGAAACTGTTGATAAATATAAGCTCACTGACAGATGCACCGTATTGTTTTCTGTTGTATTCGGAAAACTTGAACCGGTCAAACTTGTTGAGTGGATTCTTGAGGATAAACTTAAAGTTAAGTATCAGTTACAAATTCATAAATATATCTGGGAACCCAGCAAAAAAGGTGTTTAATGAAGATAGCTAAAGAATTCTCATGGGAAATGGGGCACCGCCTCCCGTTTCATAACGGCAAATGCAAACATCTGCACGGGCATTCTTATAAATGTATGGTGGAACTCACCGGAGATCCGGATTCAAATGGAATGGTAATGGATTATTTTGATGTAAAAAAAATAATTGCTCCAATAATTGATGAGCTTGACCATTCATTCATGGTAAGCCGAAATGATAAAGAAGTGATTGAGATGCTTGATAAGCTGAATTCGCGAAAGGTAGTTGTAGACTTTGAATCCACTGCTGAGAATATTTGTTTGTACCTTCTTAATAAAGTGAAATCGTCGAATATTCCGGATAATGTTAAGGCCATTAAAGTCCGGGTTTTTGAAACAGAAAATACTTACGCCGAAGACGAAATAATATTTTAATCTCTCCGTGTAATTCCGCCTCTTCGTGCGGAATCATTACTGTGGGCTATGGAATCAAAACGGTTGGTGCCATGTAAATACTATTTTACTCAACAGGCGCGTTCATGGAGATATGAAATCGTGGCTTTACAGAGTTTTTCCAAGATCGAAATATTGATATCGGAAAGTTTTTTTGTATAAATGCAGCTTTTTCCCATTTTGAACTTTCCCAAGTTGTCCAATAGACGTTTACTCTCCTCGGTTTGTGAGAAGACGTAAAGTGAAAACTCTGCCTTTCTTGGCGAGAAGCCAATCAGAGGCGCATCTCCTTCGTGCCCGCTTTCATATTTATAATGATATCTACCGAATCCAATAATTGTAGGGCCCCACATTTTAGGTTCAAATCCCGACCATTCACTCATTAGCTCAATTAACCGAAAACTATCTGCTTTCTTTTGGTCATTGTCCATGTATGAGCTGATGAAATCAATCACACTGACTTTTGTTTCACTTGTTTTATTTTTTTTTGCCATTGCTGTCCATTTTTTTATTCGTGTTTTATGTGTCTTCCTTTACAATGCCAGCTAATCCTAAGTTATCGGATGCCTGATAAAAACATTCCGGCAAGACAGTTTAATTCTCCAATTTCTAAGTGGAGATTCGTTAAAGTTAACCGGTTCAGCAGAAAAATTACAATCCGGTTTTTTTCAC
>PGYS01000009.1 GCA_002839795.1 Ignavibacteriae bacterium HGW-Ignavibacteriae-3
AATCAGGAAGTGGATACAATCGAAGAATTGATTCATGAGATAGAACATTTAACGGATGCTGCCTCAAATGGAAATCTTACAATACGGGGAGAAGACGAAAAATTCAAAGGCGGATTTAAAAAAATAGTTGCCGGATTGAATAAAACTCTCGACACAGTGATTTATCCTATGAAAGAAGGTGCCGAAGTTCTGGCAGTTATGGCTACCGGAGATCTTACAGCCAGAGTAAAAGGGGAATATAAAGGCGATCATCAATTAATGAAGAACAGTATCAACGCAGTTTCCGATTCTTTAAGCAGTGCGCTTATGGAAGTCTCTGAATCTGTTACCGCTACTGCCAGTGCCGCAAATGAAATTTCCGCAAGTTCCGAACAGATGGCGGCGGGCGCCAGCGAGCAGAGCGTTCAAACTTCAGAAATTACCGGCTCCATAGAACAGATGACAACAACAATTCTCGAAAATACAAAGAACGCTTCATTTGCCGCTTCTACTGCCAAGAATGCCGGCGAACAGGCAAAGAAAGGCGGGCTGGTTGTTCATCAGACAATTCAGGGGATGAACAGAATAAGTGATGTTGTGGAAAAATCCGCAAAGATGGTTTACGCGCTCGGGAAAAACAGCGATAAGATTGGAGAAATAATTCAGGTTATTGACGACATTGCGGATCAGACAAATCTTCTTGCGCTTAATGCCGCCATAGAAGCGGCGCGCGCCGGCGAACAGGGAAGAGGATTTGCAGTTGTTGCCGATGAGGTTCGCAAGCTGGCTGAAAGAACTACCAAGGCAACCAAAGAAATTGCGAGTATGATCAAAACAATTCAGAAGGATACCGGCGATGCCGTAGCATCGATGAAGGAAGGCACGGTTGAAGTTGAAAACGGAAAACGTCTGGCTAATGAAGCTGAAAATGTTCTCAAGGAAATAATTGATGTTGCCCAAAAAGTTGCCGACACGGTCATTCAGGTTGCGGAAGCCAGCATGGAACAGTCTAATTCTTCGGAACTTATAAGCAGGAATATTGAAGGGATCAATAATGTAACCAGAGATACCTCTCAGGGTATTACGCAGATTGCAAGAGCATCCGAGGACCTCAGCAAACTGACAATAAATTTACAGGAAATGATCACGCGATTTAAAATATCTTCCGACCACAGCAGACTGAGTGTAAGAAGCAATGGAAAATTGATTCACGGCTGACAGATTGCATAAAAATAAATAGTTTATTAAGTCCTAAGGGCGGTTCAAAACCGGAATAGATTATACGGAGAAGAGCCGCCCTTAATTATTTCTTCCCCGTCCGGAAAGCAGCCTTCATATCCAATCGCCTGATAAAATAATTCATCCTTCAAGTAAAATTCTCTATTTTTGTTACTGGAAATATGTTGTATTATTGGGATGTATTACGAGGATTGACATATGAATGATTTAACACAGGAAAACAAGCTTCTCCTGCTGGGTAAATTGACAGCAGGACTTGTTCATGAAATTCGAAATCCGCTGTCGGCAATTAAATTAAATCTTGATTATATGAAAATGGCGGAGGATGATCTGCCGACCGATCTTAAGGAAATAGTTTCCGAATCTCTCGATTCATTTGAGCAGGTAAACTTTCTTATTGAGGATGTGCTTGATTTTACGCGCAAGTCCACTGATAAAACACATCAGGTATCCGTGCCGCATATTACCGATAAATGTCTTAAAATAATTTTAACAACAGCGCGCACTAAAGGCGTTTCAATTGTTAAAGAGATCTCTGAAAACCTCCCGGTACTAAATGTTAATAAAAATAAATTGATGCAGATTTTTTTAAATATCCTTAATAACGCAATTGAAGCTTCCAAGGAAAAAAGCAACATTATTATTCGCAGTTTTCTTGAAGAATGCAACGGAGTAACTGCGCTTGTCTGGCAGGTGCAGGATTTTGGAATCGGAATGAAACCCGAAGATAAAGCAAAAGTTTTGAGCGGATTTTTTACTACGAAAAGTAAAGGACATGGAATCGGGCTGGGGGTCTGTAAATCTCTAACCGAAGAGTTAAACGGCGAAATGTTTTTTGATTCCGAATTTGGAATTGGAACAACATTTTCCGTAAAATTTAACATCAATAATAATTTGTAATATTTACCCCAAAGGTTTGATATGATCAAGGCAAAAATACTTGTTGTGGATGATGACGATCTTGTCTCCGCTTCTCTTAAAAAAGTTCTGATTAAGCTGGGATATGATGTTGAAACTTGTCTTAATGCCGCCGAAGTGGAGCAGTTTATCACCCAATTCAATCCGGATATAATCCTGCTTGACATATATCTCACAACCCACAATGGTATTGATGTTCTGCGGTCGCTAAAGAAAAAATACGCGGGCATTCCCGTAATTATGATAACCGGGTATGCGGACGTTAAAATTGCGGTTACTGCCATTAAAGCCGGGGCGTACGATTTTCTTCTGAAACCGATTGATCTTGAACAGCTGAATTTTATCCTCGAAAAAGCGATAGAAAATCTTAATCTAAAATCCGAGGTTAATAAACTTCATACATTGCTAGAGGATAATCATCTTACAAAAGAGTATTTCGGAAAAAGCTCAAAGATTCAGCGGATTGTTTCTTCAGTTGAAAAACTTGCGAGAAGCACGGATACAACAATGCTACTCGAAGGCGAAAGCGGTACAGGAAAAGAAGTTTTTGCCAAATTTATTCATCAGCAGAGCCCTCGGTGCAATTCCCCTTTCATAACGATTAACTGCGCTACAATCCCTAAAGACCTGGCGGAAAGTGAATTGTTCGGACACGAAAAAGGCGCTTTTACTGGCGCATCAACAAAAACAAAACTCGGTAAATTTGAACTTGCCGACGGAGGCACAATTCTTCTAGATGAAATCGGTGAGCTGACACTTGATCTTCAGGTAAAATTGCTGCGGGTGCTTCAGGAAAGAAAATTCTATAGGTTAGGCGGCGAAAAAGAGGTTACTGTGAATGTTCGCATCCTGGCCGCAACAAACAGAAACCTTGAGGAGGAAGTTGGCAGAGGATTTTTCAGGGAGGATTTGTACTATAGGTTAAATGTTGCCAAAATAAATGTCCCTCCGCTCCGCGAGCGAAAGGAGGATATAATTTATATCGCCTACTCCTTTATTGATGAGTTCTCAAAAAAATTCGGAAAGAATATCGGAGGTATTGATCAAACCGGCCTCGATATTCTTAAATCCTATTCGTGGAAGGGTAACATAAGAGAATTGCGTAATGTTATGGAAAGGGTGATTCTTCTTGCCGAAGAGAATGAACTTACTGACCATCATTTTTCATTTCTGGCAGATAAAAAGGACACAGTTGAAAGCGAAGATGAAAAATTTATTCTCCAGGTTCCCTCCAAAGGTGTTAAAATCGATCTGGTCCTGAAAACTTTAATTCAGAAAACACTCAAAATCACAAACGGAAACCAGGTAAAAGCCGCAAAAGTGCTTGGACTTTCAAGATCCAAACTCCGATACAGAATGGAACAGCTTGGCATAGAGGTTACAAAAAATATTAATTAGCGGTCAGTTTTAGTTAGTACCGCCGCGTCAGTAATTCCCCGGAAATCTTTCCCCCGATTAATACCGTTTTTTTCGCTAATGCGTTAATCATTTTTAGAAAAGTTCCGATAATATATCCGTACTGGTTTATACTCCGGACAATATTAAACCGCGATTGGAAAACCGTCTGTGCGAATATTTCCACATGGCTAATATTGAGCAGAGATATAGCGGCAAATGGTAAGATTTCCATTTAAGGAAAGGAAAATTTGAGGCACATAATTTGTCTTTCCAAGTTCGGTTGAAGAGCAACGGACTCACTAAATAATTTATAATATCATCATTTGAAGACGAATTATGAAAATAGACGACGAATTCAAAAAGATTGAAATATTAAAAAAAGGGGATGCAGAAGCTAAAATAGAATTTTTGAACAGTCTGACATATGAAGAACTTTCAGAAAAATTATGTGAAGCCGTTGCCGAGTTAATCAATGATGATGATAAAGGTGTCCGCAATAGTGCGGTTTCACTCATCATCAGAAATCGCCATCCAAAGTTTCCGGAATTGGTTGCCAGGTTTATAAATTATAATGATTTATCAGTACGGAATCTTGCGGGTGAAATATTAATAGAACTTGGTTCCCTTTCTGTTGAACCTCTGATCATATATCATCATCAGGATGATAAAGACACCCTTAAATTTATTATTGACCTTCTCGGTGCTATCAAAGAGCCGCGTTCGTCGCTTTTCATATTAGGAATTTTAAGCAGTTCCGAAAATGATAATGTTATTCTTGCCTGCCTGGAAGCCCTGGGAAATATACGATTCGACGGGGCCGTTGATGTGATGATGCTTTTTTATGACCGGAATGATTTGTACAAACCCACCGTAGTTGAAGCGCTTGGCAAGATAGGTTCAAAAATTGCTTTGGACTTTTTGGTTGAGCGTTTTCCGAATGCGGATGAACTCACACGGTATGCAATTATTGAAAGTCTGGGGTCGCTCGGCGATATGAATACGTTTTTCTTTCTGCTTGAACAAATGTCCGAGATTAAAGGCCCAATGGTACTGCCTTTAATAAGCTCGTTGGCCGCTCTTAAAGAAAAATGTTGTCTGGATATTCCATTCGATGACAGAACGAAAAATATTCTCCTTTACGCAATAGCCGAAGGTTCTCCTGAACATAAAAAAATTGCTTTTAATCTAGTTGAGACGTTTGATGATAAAGAAATTCTCAGTGCAAGTTTAAAACTGCTTGGTGAAGATATTGAGCTTGATGAAGTGATTCAGTCAAAGATCCTTAAAAACACTGATTTTATCTACTTCGATATTGCCCGGTTGATAAACCGGAATGTTCCAAACCTCAAAAATATACTTGAACTCTTCCGCGTTACCATTAACCACATTAAAGAATTTAATGTACCGGTCGGGGTTTCAGTCATGGAGATCAGGAATATCGTACATGCAATAAGCGGGTTACTGGAGCATCATGATGAAGAGATAAGGAAGACGGCAATGGAAATTCTATTCGAACTGGATAAAGAAAGCGCTCTTCTCTTCATTGATGTTATCTCGGGTGATGAAAACAACTGGAACCGGTTAAGACTTTTAGAAATCATTGAGAACATACCGGGTTCAGCATTCGATTCAGTAATCCTTAAATTTTTGGATGATTCCGATGAAATGATTCGTGAAAAAGCGGCCCAAACTGTCAGGATCAAAAAAATTAGTCACTCATCAACTAATGTGAACTGAAATCATGAATTTAACTCCAAATATAAGTTTTACGGAACCGGCTACTAAATTCGGACTGATATCGACCAAGCCAGCGTTGATGTCTGAGTTGCTTTTCGAGTCAATCCGCAAGTATATCTATGAAATTACAGGTATTTATTTTCAGGATAATAAAAAATATTTTCTTGAAAGCAGACTGCACCGGAGGATGAATTTTCTTGGATTGAAGCGATATGACGAATATTTTGACTTAATTAAACGCGGCGATGATTCCACAGATGAAAAACAATATTTAATTGAAGCAATTACAATTAACGAGACATTCTTTTTCAGAAATCAGCCGCAGCTTGATGTTCTGGCCTCTCAGATTTTCCCGGAAACAATTACGGCATTGGCTTCTAAAAACAGGACTAAAATCAGAATCTGGAGCGCGGCTTGTTCATCCGGCGAAGAAGCTTATTCCATTGCAATGATTTTTCAGGATCTTATTAAACCCCGCTATCCTCAGATAGAACTTGAAATTGTGGGAACAGATATTAATGGCGCAGTAATAGAAACCGCCAATTCAGGAATTTTCAAAGATTATTCCGTGCGCAATACTCCTCCTTATTATTTAAAAAAATATTTCAAGTCAAAGAACGGATCTTATGAAATTCTTCCCGAAATTAAACAGATGGTGAATTTTAAAGTGCACAATTTATACGATGATAGCTCAATGAAGACTATGTATAACTTTGATGTAATTTTCTGCGCAAATGTTTTAATCTATTTTGATGCGGCATCGAAGACTAAAGTAATAGCTAATTTATACAATTCACTCAATAAGGGAGGGTGTCTGTTTATCGGTTATTCGGAAACTCTTCACGGCATCTCGAAAGCTTTTAAGCTGCTCAGTTTCCCAAATACCGTAGGATATAAAAAGGAGTAAATATTAATGAAGAAAGTAATTCTTGTTGTTGATGATTCTCCAACGATCCGAAAATTCGTTTCGGTAGCTTTGTCCTTGAAGGGATTCGAAATAGTCAGCTGCGCCGATGGAATGGAGGCAATTGAGTTTCTCCCGACGAAAAAAGTTGATCTGTTAATAACTGATCTTAATATGCCCAATGTTGACGGTTTTGAATTGATCGCTTCGATTAGAAAAAATAATGAGTATAAGGAAATACCCATCATTGTTTTATCGTATCTGGGAGATACGGAGGATATCCAAAAAGGTTTGGAGTGCGGGGCTAATTCCTATCTGGTCAAACCATTTGACCCGGAACGTATTATTAATGAAGTCTCTAAATATTTAAATTAAGGAAGCAGTTATGGCACTTAAATTTTTGGTCGTTGACGATTCGGTGACAATGAGAAGAATTGTTGCTAATTCACTAAAAACAATCGGGCATGATTTATATGTTGAAGCGGGTGACGGGCGGGAAGCTTTAACAAAGTTAATTTCCGATGACTCTATTAATTTTGTTATTACTGACTGGAATATGCCGGAAGTCTCCGGTCTTGAACTCGTAAAAGCGATCCGGTCAAATGAAAAATTCGGTTCTATCCCTATTCTTATGGTTACTACGCGCGGATTAAAGGAAGATATAATTGAGGCACTTGCCGCAAAAGTAAACAATTATGTTGTTAAACCGTTCACACCACAGATCTTAAAAGAAAAAATTGAACAAATAGTAAGTTCAAGCTGAGAGGGGAAAATGATGCAGTCTAACACCAGCTTCGAAAACATATTTAAAAAGCTCGGCGACCTGAAAGATTTTTTTGTCTACGGACAAAAACTGATCCCGATTCTGCATAAAATTTTGAATTTTATGCATGATACTGTTCCGCTTTTGGAAAATGTGAATCATTCTATTCAGGACAGCACGAGTAAAATACCCAAGGCCGCAAGACAAATTAACAACATCACAAATGCCACGGAAGTAGCCACGACGGAAATTCTTGATATCGTCGATGAGCTTGCATTGGACATTGCAGATATGCAGAATAAGGCGGAATCGCTGCGGAAAAAGTATGGAAACGACAAAGACCTGAATACGCTTCTGGCGACAATTGAAAAAATTAAGGATGGGGTAATAAATATTTCAATCCCTCTGCAGGTGCAGGATATTACTTCTCAGCAGCTGTTCGCTGTAAATCATATGATCCAGTCCATTCAGGAAAGACTCGGGGCTCTTCTTGTCGAATTTAAAGATAAAGATATTCAGGATGTTCCGGATATAAAATTTGATTTTCCCGATGAACTATCTTTTAATGCCAATGCACGATATGAAAAAACTAATAAGTCGCAGTCCCTGGCTGATTCATTAGTAAATGAAAAATTAAAAAAGGCAACACAATCTGAGATTGATAAACTTTTTGCGAAATCATGAGTGAATTAAATCAAAATCCGACTCTCATCGATCCCGATATGAAGGAGATTGTTGAGAGTTTTTTAATAGAGACGAAGGAAATACTAGAGAAACTGGATTTTGATCTTCTCGAACTGGAAAAAAGACCGGATGATGCAGATCTGCTTAATAAAATTTTCAGGTCATTCCACACCATCAAGGGTACATCGGGATTTCTCGGTCTTGAAAAACTCCCGCTAATTACACATAAATGTGAAGACATACTTAATAAACTTCGAAAAGGCGAATTAAAACTGAGCATCCGTTTAATGGATGGAATTATTCTCGGTTATGATACTATAAGAGAACTTCTAAATAAAATTGAGTTTGAACAAAATGAGGATTATGATATTTCAGGTGCGGCCGCCTCTCTGGAAGTTTTAATCGGCGAAATTGAAAACGGAAATTTGCTGGATGAGACTCCTCTTGCAATAAACACAACTGTTATGCCCAATGAGTTCAAGTCTGAAGCAATGCACCCGAATGAAAATACACAGGGTCGAGCTGATAGTACCAATGATGAAATTGCAAAAAAATCTGCCGCGGCTCCGCAAACAAATGAAAACACTATCAGGATTGATGTTAACAGACTCGACGCTCTGCTTGATATAGTTTCCGAACTCGTTCTGGGAAGGAACAGGCTTGCGGAGGTTAGCGCGAAATTCGGAATCGAGCATGAAGGCACCAAATATTCCAAGGAATTCGGAGAAGTAGCAAAACAAATTGATCTTATGACAACTGAACTGCAGCTTGTTGTAATGAAACTTCGGATGATAAAGATCGCAAAAATTTTTAACCGTTATCCGCGGCTGGTGCGTGATATAAGCAAAGAGATGGGTAAAGAAGTTGAACTTATAATTAAAGGCGAGGAAACAGAAGTTGATAAAAATCTGATAGAGGAAATTAACGATCCCCTTGTTCATTTAATACGCAACTCTATAGACCACGGTGTTGAAGGACCGGAAAAACGCATTAAGGCCGGAAAAAATAAAAAAGGAAAAGTAACTCTTTCCGCCGAGCATCTTGGGAACAATGTAATAATAACAATTGAAGACGACGGAAATGGAATTGACCCGGATGTTATAAGGGAAAAAGCTATTGAGAAAGGACTGATTACACGTGAAAGGACAAAAGAACTTTCCAGACAGGAAGTGATGGCATTAATATTTCTACCCGGCTTTTCTACCGCTGAAAGGGTCTCAAATGTTTCGGGACGCGGCGTCGGTATGGATGTTGTCAAAACAAACGTAGCTAAATTGCGCGGAATCATTAATATAGAGTCTGAACCCGGGATCAGGACTAAAATATCTCTCAAACTCCCTCTTACATTGGCGATTATATCCGGAATGATAGTAAAAGTAGACGGAGATTTTCTTGTTATTCCGCTCGGCTCTGTAATAGAAGTCCTGCGCGTAAACAAAAACCAGCTCTATTCTGTAAATAGTAAACCTGTAATAAAACTCCGTGATTCCGTCCTTCCTTTGGTTACTCTCGATCATCTTCTCACCGGAAAGGTGAACGGCAAAAATCATGAAGAAAAAGAATGGCAGTATATTGTTGAGATTGGAGTCGCGGAAAAGCGTTACGGAATCAAGGTAGATGAGCTGATCGGTCAGCAGGAAGTGGTTATTAAATCTCTCGGCTCTTATCTCGGAAAAATAGACGGCGTTGCAGGCTCAACAATCATGGGCGATGGCACGGTCGTAATGATCCTTGATGTGAACGAATTATTTATCAGAATGGAAAGAAACTCTTGAACGAAATTATTACAGTCCTGATAGTTGATGATTCCGCCTTCATGAGAAAATCGTTGTCGATAATGCTGGAGAGCGATCCCGGTATTAAAGTTATTGCAACGGCCAGAAATGGCAGGGAAGGAGTTGACTTTGCGAAGAGTCTTCATCCTGATATAATTACGCTTGATATTGAAATGCCCATAATGGATGGTATTACCGCTCTTCAGAAAATCATGAAAGAGTGTCCTACGTCTGTAATAATGGTAAGCTCAATTACAACGGAGGGTGCTCAGGCGACTATCCAAGCCTTGGAACTCGGTGCTGTGGATTTTATTTCCAAAGAATTATCTTTTGTTAGTCTGAGTATCTCTAACATTAAAGCAGAAATAATTCAGAAAGTAAAAACGATTGTAAGGCAGAAATCTCTTAAAGAACGCCTGGCCAGAATAAGAGATTCATCCGGGCAGCCTAAAACCTACAGAAGGTTAACAAGTGTTTTACAAGAATTGCCGAGAATCGGATATTCTGCTGTTGCAATCGGCATTTCAACCGGAGGACCTCTTACACTTCAAAAAATTCTTCCGATGATCTCCGATAAAATTAATGTTCCTGTTTTTATTGTTCAGCATATGCCTCCGAAATTTACCAGATCATTGGCGGAACGGTTAAACGGTTTGTCGCCCCTGGAAATAAAGGAGGCCGAAGATAACGAAGAGGTGAGGCGGAATGTGGTTTATATTGCGCCCGGAGGATCTCAAATGACAATAACAAATGAGAGTCTTACAAAAATAAAAATTCTAATTTCATCTGAACCGAGCGATATAATTCACCGGCCTTCCGTAGACGTTATGATGAATTCGGTTATTGATATCTACGGCAGGCATACATTGGGAATAATTATGACCGGTATGGGAAGAGACGGCTTGGAAGCCACAAAAAAATTGAAATCAATCGGTGGTCATGCAATTGCACAGGATGAGGAAAGCAGCGTTGTTTACGGAATGCCTAAGGCAATTGTTGATGCAGGTTATGCCGATCTTATTCTGCCCCCGGAGGGAATTGCGGGAACTATCAACAGAGTTTTCCAGTAAATAAATTTTTAATTAAATAAGGAAGGACGGAAATGGGAAATCATTTTGAAGACGCGCTTTTTAAGGATATTTTTTCTAAAAATAAATTACAAACCGGCAATCTGGTCAAACAGGAAGATTTTGAGGTCAAAGGATCCGCCAAGATAACCGTTGAAGATGATGAAGTTGACGGTGTCCGGGTAATTCTTAAAAAAGATGCTAACGATTCAATTAAGGAGATAAAATTTGTTTGCTCATGCGGACAGACAAAATCAATTATTCTGGATTATTCTGAGCAATAAATAACAATAGGCGAATATTAGCCAAAAAAGGCGCTCCTCTTTAATACATTCATATAATTTCAGAACATTTAGCTTGGCATTTTATTTGGGTAGTTAAAAGAAAAACTCAAAGACATAAAATGCCAACATCAGTCAAATTACTTCAGAATCTTCTCGATTATTGCGCGGTAAAAAATCAGGTCATCGCAAAAAATATTTCCAACATCGGAACAGAAAATTACAGAAGGGAAGATGTTGTGTTCAAGGATGTTCTGGAAGAGAACGTAAATTCAATTCTAAAAACTTCAAACGGCCGCCACATCAACAATCTACCCGGTGATATATCTCCCAATTCAAAATTTGAAAGTGTTCTCGATGAGAGCACCGATATGGATTCCGGAATCAATAATGTGAATATCGATCGTGAAATGGCCGAACTGGCAGAGAATACGCTTCGCTTCAAGTTTGCTTCAAGAAAAATCGGAGACTATTACCGAAACATTCAAAACGTAATTAGAGCGGGAGGCAAAGTTTGAAAGTTCTTGGAAGTTTATTCGGTTTGAATTTTAGTTCGCGTGGCATGAGTATCCAGAGAAAAAAGATGGATCTGATCTCTCAGAACATTGCCAATGCCGATACTGTGCGTACAGAAACCGGAGAACCGTATAAAAGAAAATATATAAAAGTCGAGACTGAGCAGAATTCATTCGCTAAAAATTTATCCAGCGAAGGACAGATGCTTAAACTCTCAACAACAAAACAGGGTCATATAGCCGTATCAGCCGCTCAGAAGGATATTTCTATTTCGGGAGAACTGGAAAAACTGAGTTTGAACGAGATGGTAGATCAGAAACAGGGCGACCTTGTTCATATGCCTGATCATCCGGATGCTAACGAAAAAGGATACGTTCAGATGTCGAACGTTAGCGTTATTAACGAAATGGTTGATATGATAGCGGCAACAAGAAGCTACGAGGCAAATCTTCAGGCGCTTAATGCGGCCAAACAGATGATTAAAGATTCGTTGGAGATCTAATGAAAGTATCTACAAACAGTATAGGCAATTATCAGCCATCATACATTAGGACAAATGCGGTTACCAGAAATGATGCCGTTCAGAAAACAGAAAAAGAAAATATTTCTGTGGAAGAAAAAAAGTTTTTTGCCGAACTCTATCCCGGCAGGCGCGATGAGATAGCGGGATACCAATCTTATAACTCAAAAGGGAAAGTTTCCGGCGTTCATGTCGGTTCCCTTTTTGACAGGAGAGGATAATATGAATATAGAAGGTCTCGGAAGTCTAATTCCGTCATCAGTTCAGCCCCAGAAAACAAATAAAACCGGAGCTGAAAATTTCGGCAGCACGCTGACCGATCTTATAAAAGATGCTAATCAGGATCAGATTGATTCACATGCGGCAATAGAAAATTTCGTCGGCGGACAAGGAGTTCAACTTCATGAAGTAATGATAGCAGGTGAAAAAGCTAAAACAAGTCTTGACCTGTTGATGGAAATCAGAAATAAAACAATTGATATGTTCAAAGAATTAACAAGGATGCCGGTTTAATTATGAATTCAAATCCGCTTCAGGCACTATTCGGTATTCTGAATAAATTAAACCCCAAACAGAAATTTATGCTTGGGGGAGGTGTTGCTTTAACGGTCGGATTGCTGTCAGTTCTGCTTTTTATTCTGAACGAACCGAACTATACCACTTTGTATTCAGGATTATCCCAGGAAGATGCTTCAAAAGTCGTTGAGTATCTCTCCAATCAAAAAACTCTTTATAAGATAGAGGATAACGGTCAAACGATTAAGGTACCGAGGGAACAAGTGTACGAACTCCGTTTGGCTGTCGGAGGAAAAGGCATTATAAACTCCGGAACAAAGGGTTATGAGTTATTTGATAATAACACTATGGGAATGAGTGAATTTCAACAGAAGCTGAACTTCAAACGCGCGCTCGAAGGAGAACTCTCAAGAACTATTCAGCAGCAGGAAGGAGTAGCGAGCGCAAGAGTTCAAATTGTTATTCCGCAGAAATCAATTTTCAAAGAGGAAGAAAAACTGCCTTCGGCGTCTATAGTCCTGAGATTAAAAAGTAATGCTCTGCCGAGTAAGGAAAATATCCAATCTATCGTTAATCTAATTACGGGAAGCGTGGAAGGTTTGCAGGCCTCAAAAGTTTCTATTATTGATACAAAGGGAAGAATACTTAATAGTGATAACGATGAAGGTCCGCTTGCATTTGCGTCAACAAAACAATATGAAATAAAAAAATCAGTAGAAAATTATCTTGTGCGTAAAGCCCAGTCGATGCTGGATAATGTTCTGGGTTTGGGCAATTCAATGGTGCAGGTGAATGCAGATCTTAATTTTGACCAGGTTGAAAAAACTATGGAGAATTATGATCCCGATTCACAGGTCGCTGTCAGCGAATCCCAGGTTAAAGCAAACAATCAGGGAAAAGGAAGAAACGACTCAACAGCGCAGTCCAATGCAAATACTATCACAAATTATGAAATCAGTAAGACCATTGAAAGAGTAGTTTCCGGAAGCGGGAATATTAAACGCTTAAGTGTCGCCGCGGTTATTAACGACATACCGAAAGAAGTAAAAAATGGCGATAAAACCGAAATTGTCTTTGATCCCCGTCCGCAGGAACAGATTAAGAAACTTGAGGAGATAATTAAAAACGCCGTTGGTCTTGATGTGCAAAGAAACGATCAGTTTTCCATTACAAATATTCCGTTCGAAACAAAAGTGCCGGAAATAATCACAGAAGAAGCGGGCTCCGGAGCATTGCCGAATGCAGATCAATGGATTAATCTGACTTTTATAGTCGTCGCCATTGTTTCATCAATTTTTGTTCTCAAAAGTTTAATGAAAAGATTAAAGAATGAAAGAATAGTTATCGGAACTGTTAATCCGTCGCAATTTGCGTCGATGGGCGACTCCCTTGCCGTATCTGCGCCGGCCTCTCTGTCCCAGTCCCCGTCATCTGTAAATCAGCTTGTGGCAAAGAAGAAGAATCGAATTTTGCCGATGGGAGATATTGAAGATGATATTTCCGATGAAGCAATGCAGAAGAAAAATCAGCAGGAAAGAATTGTTAATTACGTAAGTAAAAATCCAATAGATGCAGCAAAACTAATTAATGCCTGGATGCATGAAGATGAGATCTAACGACAAATTACAACTCAAAGACTTGGGAGAAGAAATCTCCGGTTCACAAAAAGCCGCAATGCTAATGGTTGCTCTAAACGTTGAAGCGGCTTCACTTGTCCTTCGCTATCTTGATCCGGCCGACGTGGAGAATCTTACTGCGGAAATATCCAAGGTTAAGAATATCTCCTCCAAGACAGCCGATAAGGTAATTGATGAATT
Source organism: Ignavibacteriae bacterium HGW-Ignavibacteriae-3 (assembly GCA_002839795.1). Taxonomy (GTDB): domain Bacteria; phylum Bacteroidota; class Ignavibacteria; order Ignavibacteriales; family Melioribacteraceae; genus Fen-1258. Next base: position 14,115 of record PGYS01000009.1, read on the forward strand.
CTACAGCATGGTTACCGCAAGGGAATATGTACTGGAAGGAGGTTTGGATTTTGCCCAGGCAGTTCTTGAAAAAAGTTACGGATCACCCAAGGCAATCGAAATCATTGAAAAAGTAAAAAGATTAACCACGATGAAGGGGTTCGACGTTCTTAAGAAGGCAGAACCCGCCCAACTTGTAAACTTTTTGAATAAAGAACATCCCCAGACGATGGCTTTAATATTATCGCAGCTTAGCCCGGATCAGACGGCTAATGCTTTAAAGGAATTACCTGAAGAATTAAGAATTGACGTTGTTTACCGGATTGCAACGTTAGGTAAAATAGCGCCTCAGACTTTAAAACAGATAGAACATGTTGTGGATGAAATCGCCGGCGCGTCAATGAGCCAATCGGTTGGAAAACTCGGCGGGGCAAAGTGCCTTGCGGCAATTCTGAACAGAACAAATGTAGCGATGGTTAAGGAACTTCTGGATAAGCTGGAAGGAATAGACACTGAAACAACCTACGAAGTTAAAAGACTTATGTTCATCTTTGAGGAAATAATAAACATTGCCGATAAGGATATTCAAAAAATTATGAGGGAAATCGACAGAAAAGATCTTGCCCTCGCGTTAAAAATATCCGATGATAAATTAAGAGAAAAAATATTCAAGAACATGAGCGAGCGTGCAGCGGACCTGCTTAAAGAAGAACTTCAATACATGGGAATGGTAAAATTGAAAGAGGTTGAAGGCGCTCAGGCGCGTATAATCGATGTGATTAAACGCTTAGAGGAACAGGGAGAAATTTCCCTCAACCTGCGCGGCGGACCGGAAGAAGTTTATGTCTGATGTTATCAAGCTCAATCCGCGTTCAAGTAATACAAGTGTAAAGGTCTCCGGAATCGCAAACAGGATGGATCCGCAGAGCGAGACTGATTTGTATAAAAAACAGATGGAAGATCAGTATGCTAAGGGATTCAGCGATGCTCAGGAAAAAACCAGAAGGGACGTTGAACGTGAATACAGCGATAAACTTTTCCGTAAATATGAAGAAGTACACAGAATTTTACAGCACTTCGATGAAAGTTATAATGAGTATGAGACCGCATTTGAAAAACTGGTAATCGAAACAGCTTTTGAGATTTCAAAAAAAATTATTCAGAGAGAAATGAGCAACGAAACAGTGATTAATGAGAACGTTAAAAAGGCAATCAATAAAGTTATGGGAGCTAACGAGGTCAGATTAAAACTTAATCCCCTGGATGTGGAAAAATTAAATGAGGAGAGTAAAAATCTTATTCATGCCGGCTCATTCAATAAAATAAAAATTGAACCTGACGACCGGATTGAACAGGGCGGATGCCTGATTGAAACCGAAATCGGAAACGTTGATGCGAGAATTTCTACTCAATTGAATGAAATGCAGAAACAGCTTGAAGATAGTCTTATAAAGAAGAGTTGAAATGGATATTACAGAACATCTTATTGATAAGTACAGGATCCTGATTAAAAAAGCCGAGACTATTCGCGTCAACGGAAGAGTTGTTGATGTTATTGGTCTGGTAATTGTTTCGGTCGGTCCGAATGCCGTGATGGGTGAGGTTTGTTCCGTAGTCGATCAGAATGGAAATGAAGTTTGTAAAGCGGAAGTAGTTGGATTTAAAAACGGAAAAGTCCTATCAATCGCAATTGGAGAAGTACATAATATCTCTCCAGCTTGTGAGATTAAAGCGTCAGGTAAAAATTTCTCCGTGGGTGTCGGCAAGGGCCTGCTGGGACGTGTTATAGACGGTCTCGGAAATCCGATTGACGGTAAGGGAGAGATCGAATTTTCATCTTTTAGAGAATGTTACCGCGAACCGCCTAATCCGCTTGAACGAAAGAGAATTTCATCCCCGATTCAAACAGGTATTAGAACTATCGATGGTCTCCTGACTACGGGCAAGGGACAGCGCGTCGGAATCTTTGCCGGAAGCGGAGTGGGGAAGAGCGTTCTTCTTGGAATGATAGCGCGGAATACCAGCGCGGATGTTAATGTAATTACTCTTGTTGGAGAACGCGGAAGAGAGGTAAGAGAATTTATTGAACGGGATCTTGGCGAAGAAGGTTTGAAAAGATCCGTTGTCGTCGTGGCTACCAGCGATAAATCTCCTTTGATAAGAATGAAAGGCGCATATATAGGAACAACTATAGCGGAATATTTTCGTGATCTGGGAATGGATGTTCTTCTCATGATGGACTCGGTAACCAGATTTGCAATGGCTCAGAGAGAAATCGGACTTACCATTGGAGAGCCGCCCACAACCAAAGGCTATACTCCCTCTGTTTTTTCATTGCTTCCTAAACTTCTTGAAAGAGCCGGTAACACCGACAAGGGTTCAATTACGGGACTTTACACCGTTCTGGTTGACGGTGACGATTTAACGGAGCCGATAGCCGATGCTGTACGCTCAATTTTGGACGGACACATTGTCCTATCGCGTAAAATTGCGAACCGCGGTCAATATCCCGCTATCGATACACTGCAGAGTGTCAGCAGAGTAATGACGGATATAATTGACAATGAGCATTATCAGCGTACAAAACGATTCAATGAAATTATGGCAACTTATAAAGAAGCCGAGGATATGATTAACATCGGCGCGTACGTCAGGGGCAGCAATCCGCAAATTGATCACGCTCTCTCGAAAATATCTCAGCTAAGGGGTTTTCTAAAACAGGATATTTTTGAAAAAGCTTTATATGATGATTCAGTGGAACGCCTCAATAACATTATTGATATGCCAATAGGATGAGGTAAAAAATGGCAGAATTTAATTATCGCTTTGCCTCAATACTTAATGTAAAAGAAATTCTTGAAAGGAAAATAAAAGAGGAAATTTCTTTTATTACTAAGGCGATTGCTGACATAAAAGCAGAACGGAAATTTGTAATCGAAGAGCGGATAAAAACTCAGAGAGAAATGATGGAGCATTCCCTTAAGGTTTCAGAATTCCAGAGCGTGAAAATGTACGATTCGCTATTAGAAAGACAGATACATTTGCTCGAAAAAAAAATTGAGCAGTGGGAGCAAAAAAAAGAGGAAAAGCAGTTAGAGTTAATTGAAAGAAAAAAAGAAGTTAAATCTTTTGAGACGCTGAGAGATAATCAGTATGAAGATTTTTTAATTGAGGAAAGAAGAGGAGAACTTAAAGAAATGAACGAAATCGCAATAAGAAATTATAACGGAGTTCATAAGTGAAAGAAAAGATCGTCTATATAGTTTCGTTCCTTCTTGCATTTGTAATTGTAACAGGACTGATAATTTACCTGAATTCAACCTTCAAGAACATTTTTGCGTTCGATTTCTCTTCGGATACTTCAAGCGTAATTGAAACCAAGGAACCGGCGGAGCCCGGCTCGGTGACCCCGGGTGATTCAACACAGCCCAAAGCTACCCAGAGTGATATTCCAAATGCAATAATAGATACTGCCCAAATAAAAGAGGCCACGGCGGTTCAAAAAGATACTTCTTTGTCTGCAGCTGCCGGCAAAATAATCGGTGAAATCAAACCTGAAAACAGTAATGATCCGGTAAATCTGGCCGAATCGGCTAAAAAAACATTGGCTGAAAATAATAAAGCGAAACAGGATAGCTCATATGTGGAGTGGATTAAAAATACAGTTAAACTATATGAATCCATGGAAACTCAAAAAGCCGCTAAAATAATTCTCGGTTACTCCGATAATATCGCAAGGGATATTCTACTGAAAATGAAAAAGAAAAAAGCAGCGGAAATTTTGGCTGAATTTAAACCTGAAATCGCAACTAGAATAATTAGCGTTGTACAATGAACTTCAATACATTTTTCCTGGATAAGCTCTCAGCGAGCGATCAACCCCTTTCTCTTAATTCCAAGAAGGGATCTTCCTCGACCAGCTTGTTCTCAGATATTATTAAAGTGTGCGAGCACGAAAACACAGGCCCGAAGTTGGGAGACCCGTTTACCGGCCTAAATTCCGCACCGAGTGAAAATCACCGACTGACTGAAAATGTTGTGGAATGCAGCGGGGATAAACTGCGGATTCTCAGCGAGTTTATTCAATCATTTATGGATGGATCGGCAAAAACGGTAAGTTCACCTGAAGTGATTCATGACTTGCAGCAGGTAGTAATAAGTAAAAAACAATATGTGCTGCCTGCAGGCGGTATGGCAGAATTCCTAAGCGGGCTGCTGCAAAAGTCAGACCTTGATAAGGATTCGGATTATAAATCGGCTATAAATTCCGGGGATGGAAAAACAGACGTTTTACAAATTTTCCATATCGATAGTGCTTCAGCGGAAAACACCGGTATTTCGCCTCTCGATATATCATCACAGAATAAAATGAGTGAGGATGAATTGATTCATCATGAAATGATGACACAGTCCCTTCTCAATTATTTAACGAACAGCAAAATTTTAAATCTTTCTTTCAAAAATGGACCGGATAAATTAACAGTTACTGTCCGGGAAGTTCCGGAAGATAATATAGAAGCCAAATTAAATTTCGATAAGCTTTCCGCCGATTTTGAAAACGCGGGAAAAATGATATATAATTCCGATGCTCTCCCGTCTGATAAACCAGCCGAATATTTTTTAGCAACATTAAATATGAACAGCAAAAATTTATCTGATCCGGAGAGCGGAGCAGGTAAAAACATTTCTCCTGTATATGTATCCAGTGCGGGAAAGCTGTCCGTTGACAATATTTACAAGACGGAAGTTGTGCAGGTTTCATCAAAATCCGCACCGGAGGAGACTAATTCTCTATTTTCCGCCCCTCCGATTGAAAAAGACCGTGATTTAAGTTCTTCAGCTACTGCGCAAAACGTAAGAACCGCTAATTCAATATCGGATGGCTACGATAATAAACAATTTAAAATTTTTAATCTGGAATCAGATAAAACGCTTAATGGTTATTCTTCAACAGAGCCGTTAGACATTTCCGGACTCGAGATTGTATATCCGGAAAAACTCAGTGACAGCGTGCTGCTTGAAAAGATATCATCTATGCCGCCTGTCAATAATAATGGAACCGGTAATACTAAGCACGTAAATGCTTCGGCTGAAATAAAAAATCCGCCCGTGGAAAATATCCCGATTCAGATGCGGAAAAATTCTCCAGATTTTAAAGTGTCAGACTCCAATAAAAACCTGGAGCAAAACGAGGACAATAAACCCGCAGTAAATACGGAAACATTGAAAAATCTGCTCGCTAAAAATGATTCAATAAACCATGCCGTTTTCACAAAGACAGATAGCGCTTCAAACAGTAATTTAAAACAAAGCGGAACATCAATACCCGGGGATGTACTGAACAATTCTGAAAAGTTGCCAGAACCGGATATGGCTTTAAGAGATGAATCTGTAAATAGGCCTGTGGAGGAATTAAAAAATCTTTCAAATCAAAAGTCAACTCTTAAAAAAGTAATGGACTCTCGGGAAGAAAACGCAGTCAATCAGAAAAATAAAGATGTTGGTACAGAAGCAGCCAAAAACGGCACCTCAATAGACGATCAAATGATATTGGGCGGAGAAAGTAAAAACATTCCTGTAATTAAACCTTCGTTGGCAACAGACGTTTCGGGCGTGGAGAATACAAAAATTGAAAAAGAAACCATGAGTAATAAATCCGGCCAGGGCATAAATACTCAGGAGAATAAAGATTCGGCGAAGTCGTCTCAAACTAAATCTTCTGAAGAGAAAGATCTTTCAAAACAAAAACCTAATGAGATTTTTAAGAATGTACTTCAGGGCTCAGATCAGGCAAATGAAGTTACCGCTGAAAAATTTAAAAATCTTCCGGAAATGAAACAGGCTAATGAACCAATTAAAATCCTTAAAGCGCCGGAACTTGTGCATGAATTATCAAAATTTATTCAAACCGGCGAAAAGCAGAGCATGACATTTCAGCTGTCTCCCGAAAATCTGGGAAAAGTGAGACTTATAGTTGACCTTATAGACAATCAGATACATACGCGCATTGAAGTTGAAAATGAAAATGTAAAACAATTTGTGCAGTCAAATGCGGAACAGCTTAAACAGAATTTACAGTCAGCCGGAATTAACCTGGGTCAGCTTAACATAAGTCTTGCGGAATCGGAACAAAAATTCGCGAAGGCTGGGGCACCGAGGAAAAAGACGGGCGAAAAAATTTCTAAAATTAAAGATTCTGATGTCAATACCCGGCCTGCGCAAAAGACATTAGGTTATAATACTTACGAATATTTAGCATAGGTGAATTATGGTCGATCCAATTACAACCGGTAATATAAGTTCAAATGCCGCCGCTAAGGGCAAAACATCCCTTGGTAAAGATGATTTTATGAGACTTATGATTTCGCAATTGAAAAATCAGGATCCGTTAAATCCGATGGACGGCACTGCCTTTTCCGCCCAGTTAGCCCAATTCAGTTCTTTGGAGCAGCTTACTAATCTTAACGATTATATGAAGCAGAGTATCGACGCCAATGCAATTTTAACTCAATCGATAAATAATACTCTTATCACGAACATGATCGGGAAAGAGGTTAAGATAACCGGCGGCAATTTGAAAGTTAACGGACAGGACAGCATGACCATCGGTTATACACTGCCTGCGGAAGCGAGATCAGCCCAACTAAAAATTTATAATGAGGCCGGCGGTCTGGTAAAAATTATCGATGGTATTCCAACAAGCTCCGGGAGCAGTAAACTTTCCTGGGATCTAACCGATAATAATGGCAACAAATTACCTAATGGTAAATATAAATTTGAAGTTGATGCCACAAATCTTAGCGGTGACAAAATGAGGCTTGATTTATTTAAGGTTGGATTGCTGGAAGGTGTACGTTTTACGGAGAACGGAACAGTTTTAATTGTAAACGGATCAGAGTATTCGATCTCTGAAATTTCAGAAGTAAAAAATCCACATTGAATGGAGGTGAAAAATAATGGCAGAAATTAACGGCATCTCTGTTCCCTTTATACCGATAGTCGGCAATACTGAACCGGTCTCTAAAAAAGTTGGAAGAGAATCGGTCTCAGGTTTCGATGCTATCTTTAAAGAGGAACTCGAGAAGGTCAAATTTTCAAATCACGCATTAAAGAGGCTTGAGTCAAGAAATATTCAGCTAAGCGATAATGATCTTTCTAAGATTCAGAACGCTGTTGAGAAAGCTGAAGCGAAGGGCTCCAAGGATTCGTTGGTAATGATGGACAAGACCGCGTTTATAGTCAACATTCCCAATAAAACAGTAGTTACGGCAATTGAAGTTGCCGATTCAAACGAAAGTGTCTTTACGAATATAGACAGTGTGGTTTTTGCATTTTAACTAAATAACTTAATAAGAACTGAGCGGGACCTTCCAAGGACGCTCTCCGATTTGGCCGACTGACTGAGGCCGAATCAAATCATGGAGGCTACAAATGGCACTATTAACATCCCTTTTCGCAGGCGTTTCCGGTTTAAAAAATCATCAATCAATGATGGACGTTATTGGAAATAACATTTCCAATGTTAACACAATCGGTTTTAAAGGATCGCGCGTTACATTCAGCGATACATTCAATCAGTTCGTAAAAGCCGGTACAAACCCAACGGCTACAACAGGCGGTACTAACTCATTCCAGATCGGTTTGGGTATGAAAGTCAATTCTATCGACCGTAACTGGAATCAGGGAACATTCGAAAGAACAGGTATTACTACAGATCTGGCTCTTCAAGGTCCGGGTATGTTCATTCAGAAAAGCAACGGACAAACTTTCTTCTCGAGAGCAGGAGCGTTTGTTTTTGACGCAAATGGAAAACTTGTTAGTCCGCAGAACGGCGCAGTAGTACAGGGCAAAGTCGCGAGTTCAGACGGTGTAATTCCTCCTGGAAATAATCTTGAAGATATCGTTATAGACACTAACCTGAAGCTGCCTGCGATATCAACAACATCCATCAAATGGGGCGGCAATCTGAAAAGCAACTCTGAGCTTACCAGAACACAAACTGTAACACAGAGAGGAAATATAAATTCATCAGCTATCTCTGTAGCTCCTGCTGTTGCCCCGGCAATTGATACAACATCACCCATGAGAGCAACTGTGTACAACGAATTCGGCGATGCATTTACTCTTGAGACAACATATACTAAAACAGCCACAACAGCAGCAGCTGCTGGACCTCCCGTTGTATTAGCAAGCGATACTTATACATTGAATTATGATCTACTAGATAAGGATGGTGTTTCTGTAACAACCGGAACTATTACCGCATTAAAATTTGAGGACGACGGAACCGGAAATGTGGTTCTTGATGCGGCATCACTTGCAAAATTTGATGGAACTATAAACCGTGTGAATCTTCCGGCTAGCAATATCGATTTTACTATTGAGGCAACATCCGTGACCTCAAATTCAGTTACCTCAACACTTAGTATCTCGGCTGATAATAACAGAATTCCTAATGTTGTAAGCGGTTCTGTAACGGTTTACGATTCATTGGGAACCGCACATCAGGTTACTTTGAAATACACAAAAATTGCGGATAATACATGGACATGGACAGCTTCAGTTCCTGCCACCAGCACCGCGTCCGGAAGAGCGGAAATAACGACCGGAACAATTCTTTTTAACGCCGACGGAACTCTGGATCCGGCAAATATTTCTCCGAATAATCCTCAGATGACTTTCATTCCCAAGGGCGGTGCAAATTCAACTGTAATTGATCTGGATTTCGGCAGCGGATTCGGCGGTATCACACAGACATCCTCATCATCCGTAGTAAGTGCTTTAACTCAAAACGGATCTCCATCTGCTTCACTTTCAAATATGAATATTGATCAGTATGGAAACGTCGTCGGTATCTTCTCCAACGGAAGTTCAAAGAGTCTTGCTCAGATTTTATGTGCTACATTTACCAACTTAAACGGTCTTATCAGTATCGGTGACAATATGTATACCGCTTACGCAAACAGCGGTGAGCCCAGAATCGGAAGTTTGGGCGAGGAAACAAATACAACCGTACAATCCGGTGCACTTGAGCAGTCAAATGTGGATCTATCAGAAGAATTCACGAAAATGATTGTTTCACAGAGAGGATTTCAGGCAAATGCCCGCGTAATTACAACTGCGGATGCATTGCTTCAGGAAATAACAAATTTGATTAGATAATATCGCTTGAATTAATGCCTCACCCAAATGGGCTGATGGAAAAAATAAAATGCAGATAATTGTGAATTATTTTTCCGTCAGCCTCATTTCTTTTTAAAACTGTCTGATTTTACTCACCCAATTTAAAGTCAAATAGATTGCGCAAAATGAGCTTATCGAAAATTGAGATGCGTGGATGAATCCAACTGATTAATATTAGCCAATAAAAGCAATTTCCGCAGCGCCTATACCCGTTTCTAAAGAAATTTATAATGGCACAGCAATTGAAATTTATTTACCACTATGGAAAAGACAAAAGAAGAAGCACCCGAAACCAAACTGGAAGAAGCAGCAGCAACTCCGGTTGAGAAAAAGAAAGGTATAAACATCAAAATTTTATTGATAGGAATACCGCTTTTTATAATCCAGGAAATAGCAATTTATTTTATTACGGCCAACATATTACTTACTAAGATTCAGGCCAATCACTCGCCTGCAACTCAAGACTCGGCCGAAGTAAAAAAAGAAGCTGAACCTGCGCAACAGGAATCCAAAGAGCTCGGTAAATTCGTTTACATGGTGGAAGATCTGATAATCAATCCGGCAAAGACGGATGGCAAGAGACTGCTTATGTCATCGCTCGGATTTGATGTATCGTCCGAAGGCGAACATAAGGAGCTTAAAGAGAAGGATGTTTTACTCAAAGACGCTGTAATTTCTGTTATGAGCAGCAAGGAGCTTGGACAGCTTGGAAATACGGCTTACAGAGACACACTTAGGACTGAAATTGTTAAACGGCTTAGTCAGCTAATGCCTAAAGTAAAAGTAAACACTATTTATTTCAGTAAATACATTTTACAATAAATATGCCTGAGATACTATCACAACAAGAAATTGATCAGCTGCTCAACAATATTAAGAGCGGCGCAGAACAGAATCTGGATGCTAATCTGGATAAAGAGGCAGTACTTTTCGATTTTCGTCTGCCCAACAGAATTTCCAAAAATCAGCTTAGAGTACTTAGGAGCATTTTTGAAAATTTTGCGGAGAGCTTCAGTTCGTTTCTGGTCACAAAACTCCAGACAGTTGTAAATATAAATGTTACTTCTGTGGATCAGATCTATTACTCGGAATATGTGCTTTCAGTTGCTAATCCGGCCTGCCTTTTTACATTTGATATCAGCAAGACGGACGTAAAGGGAATTCTTGAATTAAACAATGATCTTGCGCTCGCGCTCGTTGATAAACTTCTCGGCGGCAACGGATTGGGAACAAAACAGACTAAAGTGATCACTCCAATCGAGCAGAGAGTATTGCGCGTGGTTGTTGAAAGAGTAATGCAGGATCTTAGAAAAGCCTGGCAGACAGTTGACAATTTTGAATTCAGTCTGGAAAGATTTGAGCCGGATATCGATTTTGCTCAAATAACTTCTCAAAGCGAATCTGTTCTTCTCATTTCATTTGAAATACTGGTCGGTGAACAGTCATTTCTGATGAATATCTGCTTTGCGACATTTGCATTCGATAATATTCTCGCAAAATTATCTACTCAGAAACTCTCCTCCATTCGTGCGACCAAATATTTCGGAGTCACCGCAAAAGAGGTTTTAGAATCACATCTCGCTAAAACATTTCTGCCTCTGCAGGTAGAATTCGGAAAGTCAAAACTATCGATTAATGAATTAATGGAAATGAAAGTCGGAGATATTATACAGCTGGAAACAAAAGTAAGCGACGATCAGCATGTGCGAACAGGCACACATAATCTATTCTCCGGAAGAATAGGTGTTGCCAATAATCATAAGGCAATAAAGATAACCCGAAAAGAAATTGATGAACTAAAATCTCACTGAGGAATTTATGGATGACAATACAAACGAATCATTAGAGCAAATGAATGAACCCGAAAAAGCGGCTGAGCTGGTAACCGGCTCGCTTGCTCAGTTCGAAGAATTTGATGATTCCACACAGGTATCAGGCAACTCTAATGAAAAACTGCATTTTCTAAAAGATCTTCCGATGAATATCTATATAGAACTTGGAAGAACTCAGATGAGGATTAAGGATATTCTTGAACTGGAACGCGGATACGTAATTGAACTTGATAAGCTCGCAAGCGAACCCGTTGATGTATTCGTGAATAATAAGAAAATTGCAGAGGGCGAGGTAGTTGTTATAGATAAACACTTCGGAATAAGAATCACGAGTCTTGTTGACCCGGTAAATAGAATAAAGGATATCAACTGATGACATTTTTCGATATTATAAAATCATTTATTCCGTTAGTTCTTATCCTCGGACTGCTCTTCGGCGTTCTAATCCTTGTAAGGAAATATTCCTTTTCTCTGGGCGGTAAAAAAATGCATTCGAAAAATGTGGATGTACTTTACAATCAGCTGATATTACCCAAAAAATATTTATCACTCGTTCGCGTTCAGGATAAGCTGCTGGTTCTCGGTATAAGCGAAAACAGCATAACGCTTCTTAAAGAGCTGGATTACAACTCCTTTCAAAATGATGATGCCTCTTTTACAGAGTCCAAACCTAATTTTATTGATCTCTTTAAGCAGAATTTAGGGATGAAATGAACAAGAGACTATTCCTTGTTATCGCTGCATCAGTTTTCTTATTAATGGCCGCTGATACAATAGCTCAGCAGAAACCAAGCGCAATTCCCTTTCCAAAAATTAATTTAGATGTTGGCACCGCCCAGAACGGAAATGACGTTTCCGTTACGCTTCAGATTTTACTTCTTATGACGGTACTGTCACTGGCGCCGTCTATTGTTATAATGACAACGGCATATCTTAGAATTATTATAGTTTTCCACTTTTTGAAGAGCGCCCTAGGGACGCAGCAAATGCCGCCGTCTCAGCTCCTGGCTGGAGTGGCGCTCTTCATAACTTTTTTTATTATGGCGCCTACCTGGAATAAAGTTAACGACGACGCGCTCAAACCGCTTATGGCTAATAAAATTAATATTGAAGAGGCCTACGATAAGGGAATTGAGCCGATCCGTCAGTTTATGTTCAAGCAGACACGCGATGAAGACCTTGAATTGTTCATAGGTCTCTCAAATCAGGCCAGGCCGGCCAACCGCAATGAAGTTTCAACTTATGTGCTGATACCATCATTCGTTCTTAGTGAACTGAGGGCGGGATTCATCATGGGCTTTTTTCTCTTCATCCCATTTATCATGGTCGATATGATCGTCTCAAGTATTCTGATGTCCATGGGTATGATGATGATGCCTCCGATGATGATATCACTTCCCTTTAAAATACTCCTGTTCATTCTTGTTGACGGCTGGAATCTGATAGTCGGTTCATTGGTAAGGAGTTTTCTCTAAATGACAGAAGACCTGATCATAGAAGTTCTGAAAGATGCGTTCTGGACGACATTTTTAATTCTGCTTCCTGTTCTTGGCGTGTCTCTGATTGTGGGAATATTTATTTCAATTTTCCAGGCAGCTACCTCGATTCAGGAAATGACCCTGACCTTTGTGCCTAAATTAATTGTTACAGCGGTTGTTATAATTTTTATGCTTCCCTGGATGATAGATAAGATGGTGGCAATTACCCTGAAAATGTTCACAATGTTTCAGCAAGTGATGAGATGACTGAGATATTAATCGGCGATTTTGTGCTTCTCCTTTTTATTTTTCTGCGCATAATCGCTATGATTGTGACCGCTCCGGTTCTTTCGCATACTGCGTTTCCAACACTTGGAAAATTATTTCTTGCTATGGTTATTGCCTATATGGTTTTCTTGACCATCGATAAGAGCAAGACTGTGGTTGATGTAAATTTAATTTCTATCGCCGTGAACGGCGCGCGTGAAGTCCTGGTGGGAATGATGATGGGATATATGCTCACTTTCCTTTTCCATGGAATTACATTTGCGGGCAGTCTGATAGGTTATGATATGGGATTGATGATGGCAGAAGTTATGAACCCGCTTGACAATACAAGTAGCAATGTGGTCGGAGAGGTTATCTACTATGTATCGCTGATGATCTTTTTCCTGATCAACGGGCATCATTACATAATTGGAGCTGTAGTGGCATCGTTTAATGTAATCCCATTGACAGAATTTACAATGACGTTTCCTGTGCTCCAGGTAATAATTAAATATTCGTTTGCGGTTTTTATTATAGCGATAAAGATCGCTTCGCCTGTACTGGTTTCCTTTTTCCTCATTCATATTGCAGAGGGAATAATCTCCAGGGTAATACCGAATATTCAGGTGTTCTTTGTGACGCAGCCGGCAAAGATCGGGATAGGTTTTCTTTTCCTGTCTGCACTTGCACCGATTTATGTTTTTGCAATAAAGAATCTTCTCCAAAATTATGAATCGCATCTTTCTGAAATGATTAAAGCAATGGGTACGTAGAATGGCCGAGAAAGACGGACAAGAAAAAAGTGAGGAGCCTACCTCTAAGAAGCTCTCCGACGCGAGAGACAAAGGAGAGGTTGCTAAAAGTACCGAGATAAATTCACTTGCTGTATTCGGCAGCGGGTTGATGATTATCTATCTTACGAAGGGAATGCTTAGCGAGAAAATTGCGGGATTTGCGATTGACATTTTCAGCTCGCTTGAAAAACTAGAACTCAATAAAACAATCATTCAGACTTATGCTCTTAAATGGGTGCTCTTCTTATTGACCGTATTGGCCCCGGTTATGTTAGGGATTGTTGTTGTAGCGCTTGCAGCAAATATTGCACAGGTCGGATTCGCGTTCAAAACCAAAGTGTTTATTCCCAAGCTAAGCCGCTTTAATCCCCTTGCCGGAATAAAAAGAATTTTCTTTTCCTCCCGCTCCGTAATTGAAGTAGGAAAATCCGTTGCCAAATTATTTGCAATAGGCCTGTTCGCGTATTTTATTATCTCGAAATTAGTTGAGGATACAACATCACTCATCGAGCTCAGCATTGAGGAAACTATCCGGTTTATGATTGATGCCGCATTCTCAATGATTATTAAAATTGTGCTTTTCTTCGTGGCTATAGCGGCAATCGATTTTACATTCCAGAAGATAAAATTCAAAAAAGACATGATGATGTCGAAGCATGAAGTTAAAGAAGAGTGGAGACAGTCCGAAGGCGACCCGCTGATTAAATCAAAAATCCGCCGGCAAATGCTATCAATGGCGCGAAAGAGAATGATGAAAGATGTTCCTACCGCCGATGTGGTAGTTACAAATCCTACTCACTTTGCAATAGCAATTAAATATGAAATGAATAAAGATAGGGCTCCTAAAGTTGTGGCTAAAGGAATGGATGAATTGGCCCAGCGTATCAAGAAAATTGCGATAGAAAATAATGTTCCTCTTCATGAAGACAAGGAACTTGCGCGTGCGCTTTATAAAGCGACCGAAGTAGGGGACGAAATTCCGACAAAATTATTTAAAGCAGTTGCCCAGATTCTGGCATACATTTTTCAGCTTAAAAAGATGAAGAAGAAAAGGAGCATAGTATAAGGTGATGAAATCGTTCGGTAGAAACAGCGATATTTTCCTGGCGTTCGGACTCATTATGATGCTCGGTCTGATGCTTATACCGCTTCCGGCGTCAATGCTTGATTTTCTTTTGGCTACCAATATAACTCTTTCTGTCCTTGTGCTTATCGTATCATTGTATATCCAATCCCCGCTGGATATTTCGGTATTCCCCGGATTGCTCCTTGTTACTACACTATTCCGCCTGGGATTAAATATCAGCTCAACCCGCCTTATACTTATCGATGCTTACGCGGGACGGGTAATTGAATCGTTCGGATCGTTTGTTGTAAGCGGTAATTACGTTGTAGGATTTATCATTTTTATAATTCTTGTTGTTATACAATTTATAGTTATAGTAAAAGGATCGGGAAGAATTTCTGAAGTCGCCGCGCGGTTTACTCTTGACGCGATGCCCGGAAAACAGATGGCTATTGATGCCGATCTCAACACCGGTCTTATCTCTGAATCGGACGCGCGCAAACGCAGAGAAATGGTGGGCAGGGAAGCGGAATTTTACGGAGCAATGGACGGTGCGAGCAAGTTCGTAAAAGGCGATGCCGTTGCGGGATTGATCATTAACGGAATTAATATTATTGCCGGTTTCATTATAGGTGTGGCGCAGAAAGGATTATCATTTAATGATGCTCTTCATACCTATACAATTCTTACAATAGGTGACGGACTGGTTTCTCAGATCCCCGCTATAATAATATCAACTGCCGCAGGTCTTGTTGTAACAAGAAGCGCCACGGGCACGTCATTAGATTTCCAGATGAAATCGCAATTGTTCTCCAATCCGCGCGTGCTTGGAACCGTAAGCGGTGCAATCTTCATGTTTGCATTAATTCCGGGAATGCCTGCCGTGCCGTTTATGATATTAAGCATCATACTTGGGACGAGTTCCTATGTTTCCAAGAAAAACAAATTGACTGCCGCAAATATTGTAAGTGCTGAGGCTGAAGTTTTATTGCCTGAACCGAAGGAAGAAAAAGTGGAGCAGTATTTACAGGTCGATCCAATCGAAGTCGAAATCGGCTATGGATTAATCAGTCTTGTTGATGAAAAACAGGGCGGAAATTTATTCCAAAAAATATCCTCTACCAGAAAACTTATAGCGCTTGAATACGGCGTATTAATTCCGCCTGTTAGAGTGCGGGATAATCTGCAGCTCTCTCCTAATGAGTATATTATAAAAATAAAAGGAATCATTGTTGCAAGTAATGAAATATACCCGGACAGACTTATGGCAATGAATCCCGGAAATATTGATGAAGAATTGACCGGCATTCAGACTACCGATCCGGCGTTCGGACTTCAGAGTTTCTGGGTTACTCAGGAAGAAAAGGAAAAAGCGGAAATGCTTGGCTATACGGTTGTGGACAGTATTTCTGTCTTATCCACACATCTTCAGGAAATGCTCAAGAAAAATTTTGATAAAATACTTTCACGCCAGGAAGTAAAACAGCTATTGGAAAATATTAAAAAAGAATATCCCGCTGTTGTTGAAGAGATAAATCCGGAGATCCTGAATCTTGGAATTATCCAGAAAGTATTGCAAAATCTGCTAAAGGAAAATATCCCTATTAAAGATTTCGTACAGATTCTGGAAGCTTTAATTGATTACTCCAAGACAACCAAAAACATTGATGTTCTAACCGAGTATGTGCGACACACAATAGGAAGCACAATTGGCGCTATCTATCGCGATGCAAATGGAATTATTCACGCCACCGCTTTAAGTGAAAATCTTGAAGCGGCGATTAGCCGATCTCTGCAGGCGCAAAAGGACAGCGTTGTTGCACTTGGTTTGAATCCAACGGTTTTGCGCGAATTGAATGTTCAGCTGCAGCAGATGTCAGAAAATTTCAACAAGCTCGGATATCCTCCGATATTAATTACTTCGGCTACAATCCGTCCTTATTTCTATCGTTTAGTTAACAGCAGTTTTCCTGAATTGGCAGTGCTCTCATATTCAGAATTACCGGCAAATATTGAATTAGAATTTCTTGGAAAGTTAGAGGTGCAAAATGCAAATTAAAAAGTACATCGCTCCCACTCTTAAAGAAGCTACGGTGCAAATGAAGAATGAGCTGGGAGAAGAAGCGATAATTCTCGGAACGCGAGTGCTGGAATCGGACAAGCGTTACAATATGAAAAAGATGTACGAAATTACTGCGGGAGTAGACCAGCCTTCCAAACCTTCGCCTTCAAACGGGACGGCGTCGAATAAAAGCGGTTCTAATAATTACGAATCTGAACTTGACGCACTCACAAAAAAAATATTTTCGACGAATGATTCTCGGACAGGAACAGAAGAGAAAAAAAACAAAAATTACAGAGCTTCGTCATCTGTAAAAACTTTTGATAAAGAAATAAGCGAGATTGCTGAAACTCTTCAAATGCACGAAGTTCAGAAGAGTATTGTTACAAATCTTGTTACACATCTGTCGAACTCATCCGGATTTGTAGATGAATCCGGTCTTCAAAATTATCTGCTCTCAAGCATGGCCTCAATGATTCCAACCACTAATTTTAAAGTGAGCAAACGTAAAACCCATAAAATAGCTCTGGTCGGGCCTACGGGAGTAGGAAAAACAACATGCATCGCAAAACTTGCGGTAATATCCAAGATCATCCACAAATTAAATGTTGGATTAATTTCGATAGATACTTACAGGCTTGGCGCTATAGATCAATTAAGAATATTCTCTGAGATAAGTGATATAGAAATGGCCGTTGCTTACGAACCGGAGGAAATTCCTTCTCTGATAAAAAAGTTTAAAGATAAAGATCTGATATTTATCGATACTGTCGGAAGGAGCCAGAAGAGCAGGAAAAGTCTGGAGTCCATAGAAAAACATCTTCAGGCGGCCCAGGTTGACGAAACGGTTCTGGTTGTAAGTGCGACAAGTTCAACCCGTACTCTTAATGATGTTGCCGAAAAATTCAAGAATACGAAGTACAGCTCTGTGATATTTTCAAAAGTAGATGAGGCGGTTTCCTACGGAGGAATTATGAATCTGGCAGTCACTCATAATATTCCCGTTATGTTCCTGACAAACGGACAGGTAATTCCCGATGATATCGTTTCGGTGAATCCATCATTTCTGGCAAATTTGGTATTTACGGGCAAGTTATACAAATGAACACTCAGGCGTCAAGACTCATAGAGCTTAACAAGCTTGCTGATCTTGGGAATAAATCTCCGTCATCTAAAATTATTTCCGTTTGTTCCGGCAAGGGCGGCACCGGAAAAACATTTTTCTCGGCAAATTTCGCTAACCAGCTGTCCAAATTAAATCAGAGAGTTTTACTGATTGACCTCGATCTCAATTTTTCAAATCTGAACGTACTCCTGAATCACACTTCCACAAGAACAATAGCCAATTTTTTTGAGCAGTCGGAATTGCTTGATGATATAATTTTCAGCTATTCATCCAATCTTGACCTGATATTCGGCGATTCCGGAAGAAGTGATTATCCCCGTGTCAGCAGGGAGATAATTGACTATCTGTTTATCTCAATTCAAAAAATTCAGCACCGGTATGATTTTATTATAATGGATTCTTCGGCCGGTGCCGACAATCTCGTTATCCATCAACTTAAAAAATCCGACTACAATGTGATAGTAACATCCCCGGAACCTACGGCCGTTATGGATTCCTATGTTGTTGTTAAACTTCTGGTTGAAAATGACTCCTCAGCAAAAAAATATGTTGTTGTTAACAAATGCATAGACCCGGAAGAAGGTGAGAATGCGTTCATGAATCTTTCGATAGCAGTAAATCATTTTCTCAAAAAGAAGATTGATCTGCTTGGTTTTATAAGTCAGGACACTTCAGCTCACAAATCAATTCTTAATCAGGAACTCCTTTTGAATTTCGATAATGATGCAATAGCCGCAGATGAAATTTACCGTCTGGCTGAACAATTCATTACTATCGCCCAGATGGCTAATAATAACCAGCCCGGATAATCAGCCCGGCATTTTCCTCCAAAAATTGATCAAAAACCCGCTTTTCTTGAGCATAATTTACTCCTTCAAGGTGGTATAGTCTTTGCGAGTTTAGTATCAAAAATACTGGAAGTCATGAATAAAATAATCTTTCAAACCGGTCTGTTAGTTTTTTTCTTTTCGGTAATCTACTTTACCCAGAAGGGCCTCCCGCTTGAAAAAATTCTTCTCAATTCATTCGTCGTTTTTATCATACTTACCTCAATGCTCAGCATCATAGTAATAGGAATTATTAAAGCCATCAACAATAACTCGATAAATAAATTAAGCGACTATTCAGAGAACTTAGCGGGAAAATCGAAAAATGAGTAATGCAATACTTTGGTCATCGTACAAAGAAAATCCCACAACGGATTTAAAGAAACAGATTGTCGTTACATATCTGAATCTTGTTCATTACGTAATTCATAAAACCAATCTCAATCAAAACGGAATTCTGGACAGAAGGGATTTCTTTCAATTTGGTATAGAGGGATTGAGTGAAGCAATAGATCGGTTTGATCCTGATTACGGTACAAAGTTCGAAACATATGCCATACAGAGGATTCGCGGCAAAATATATGATGAACTAAGAAAATATACTGACAAGCACGAACATTCTGTTGAAGGAGTAAGCGGTACAAATTACTCCTTGTCTAGTATCTCTTTAAACCAAACAATAGGTGACGAGGATGGTATGCAATACCAAGAAGTAATTCCCAGTCTGGCCGAAAAACCGGACGCTATTTTGGAAAAAAAGGATCTTAAACAGAAACTTATCGATATCATGAAAGAACTCGGTGAAAGAGAGCGCACGATTTTAAGTCTCTATTACTATGAAGAATTGAATTACAAAGAGATAGCTCAGGTGCTCAATATTACCGTCTCCCGTGTATCGCAGATCCATTCTAAAATAATAAGTGCACTAAAAATTAGGCTGGCAGAATATAATGCTTGAAGTTAAACCTCCTGAATTACGGGAACATATTAGAAGAAAACTCCAGAATATCGGAAATCTTCCTTCGCTGCCTCAGGTTATTACCGAAGTATCTATGATGCTCGACGATGAAAGAACAAACGCAAATGACTTGTGCAAAGTTATTTCCAGGGATCAGGGAATAGTGGCCAAATTGCTTGCTGTGGCAAATTCCCCCCTCTATGGTTTACCAAGAAGAGTTTCGACGGTGGAATTCGCGATAATAATAATAGGATTCGAGCACATCAAAAATATACTGGTAGCTCTGTCACTCGTTGAAGCATTCAAGACAAGAAATTCTTCCGATTGGAATCAGAATGTTTATTGGACTCATTCCTTATTAACTGCGACAGCGGCAAAAAGAATCGCCGACGATCTCCGGTATCCGAAATCCGGTGAGGTTTTTACCGCAGGGCTGCTTCATGATCTTGGTCTTGCGGTCCTTCAGCGGTTTTTAAATTCGGACTTTAAAAAAATTATTCTTCTGAAAGAAAAAGAAGATATAACATTCCTGGCGGCGGAAGAAAAAATCCTCGGCTTTACTCACCAGGATATAGGCGAATTTTTACTGGAAAAATGGAATTTCCCTCCCTACATAAACGAAGCGGTTCTTTGTCATCATAATCCTTCTTTATCAGAGAAAGGGCAGGTCCTTGCGTCACTTATACATTTAGCGGATTATATGACCCACAGACTTTCTATCGGGTCATTTGAATGGGACAACAGTTATGAATTAGACGAAAATATCGTCGACATTCTTGGCTTTGGAAGTTTTCAGTATCTGGAAGAGTTTATAAACGGCTATGAACAATTATTTAAAAGTCATCTTGAATCAATAAATCTATAGGATGTCATGGAAACTATATCAATCGATTATTCGAAGAAACGGGAAAGAACAGAATTGATTCTTAAGAAAGTGAATACACTTTCTCCAATTCCCAAAGTATTATCAGAAGTACTGGAACTGCTTAACGACCAGCAGACCAGTCCCCATATGCTTGCAAAAATTATTTCAAAAGATCAGGGAGTTGTGCTTAAACTTCTTACGATAGCCAACTCGCCGTTCTACGGATTATCAAAGAGAGTGGCATCTATCGAATTTGCGATCATGATTCTTGGATATGATGAGATCAGGAATATTGTCTCCGCGCTTTCCCTGATGGAATCTATGAAGAACAAGAGCGATCAGTATCTAGATCAGAAAAATTTCTGGATGCATTCATATATAACAGCAACGATCTCTAAAAAGATTGCTATGGATTTCGGGCTTGAAAAAAGCGGTGAAGCTTTTCTGGCCGGCCTGCTCCACGACCTCGGTATTTCCGTTGTTCATAGATTTATGCACTCGGATTTTGTGCACATTTGCGAATTGATCCAAAGCGGTGTGCCGTTTCTTGAGGCCGAAATACAGGTGCTGGGTCTCGATCATCAGGCAATTGGAGAAATGCTGCTGAAAAACTGGAACATCCCGGAATTAATTTGCGGCATCGTTAAAAGTCATCACACTCCAAATCAGTCTGCAAATGCGCCGGTTCTTTCTTCGGTAGTGCATCTGGCAGATTACATGACTCAGAAATTACAAATGGGAGATCTGAAGTGGGACGCTTCTATCGATCTTGATGAACACGTCTTCGCCAATCTGCATATCAAGGATCTTTCCGAACTGGGCAAATTTATTGACAGCTACAAAGAACCATTGGTAGGTCAACTTGAGTCATTGAGGTATTTAATTTGAGACTGATAAAAGAAAATACATCCGAATTCGAATCGTTCCACAAGTCGCTTCAGTATTTTACAAAAAAATCTAAAGCGCAGGGCGACCTGAAACTGATCAGTTTTGAAAATCACAAAAACAATTTTGACCAGCTGGAAAAGTATTCTTTCTTTGCTCAGAATTTGTATTCATTTCAGAAGAAAATTCAGAGTGTTGAAAGTGTGAGGGAATTGAATTCGATTTTTCAGGATTTCGTAACACGGATTTTGTCCTCAAAAGAAGTGGAAATATTTCTGTTTAATGATTCCCGAAGCAATCTGATTCCGCTTAACACGTCCGCAACCCAGCAGCATATGCATGTAGTTAATAAAGCATACAAGGACGGAATTCTCGATTGGATATTCGAAACAAAAAAAGCAACAATAATTCCGGATCTAAATCTCCTTACTTCAAACGGATCCAAACTGAACCAGATTATTTTTCCGGTTTATGACAGAAAAGCCACTTACGGACTGCTTTCCGTGCTAACCTCCGCGGCAAGAGTGCAGGAAGATTCACTTGAAAACCAGTCAATTCAGATTCTTCTCAGCATGATCATTCCCATGATAATAACACTGAGACAGAAACAATCAATCAATAAGCTTTACCACGAGCTCCAGGTTTATCAATCAAAGATGAATAACGATTTTGACATCTATGCTATCGGCGAGCTTGCAGAAGGGATTCTTGAAGAGATTGGTGAACCGCTTCAGGTTATTCTGAGCTATACTAACATGGTTGAGAACGAATACAGTGTTGATAATGAAGTAACGGATAAAATTAAGGAGCAGGTTAAAAAAATACATGAACTCACAAACCGTCTGGTAAAATTTTCGGGATTGAATAAACCCCGCGCAGGCAGAAGCCAGCCCTGTGAAATAAACAAGGTTGTGCGTGAATTCAGAAATGTTATAAACGCCACGCTGAATAATCTTGGTATTGAATGCGATTTGGACCTGGAAGAAAATATGCCTCCTGTTCTTAGCGATCCCAATGACATCAAGCAGATATTAACGAGTGTTTTCTCAATTATTAAAAGCGAAGCCAAAAAAGGCGGAGCTATTGTAATTCAGTCAAAGTATGTCAGAGAAAAAGTAGTCCTTTCCATCTTTACAACAGAACAGCTTCCCGTTCTTTCCGATTCAAAAAATATTAATTCGAATGTGACTGTAAAACTTATTAAGGAATTGATGAACAAAAATGAAGGCAAAGCGGAATTCAATTCGCTGCCGCTTAAAGGCGCAATTATCCATTTGAGTTTCCCGATGAAAAGGAGATTGAATTTATGAAACGGTTTCTTCTCTTCTTCCTTGTTGCCGCATCATTAATCAGCGGCCAGAATATTTCAGACGATTCAAGCGGATCCGTTGCCGCCGCAGACAGCGTGAATATCGGCGATATTGTTAGAGAACAAATTGAACGCGCTAAAATGAGGCAATCAGCTGATATCGTTCCCGCTGCAGTACGCGAGGCAAATCTCGATATAAAAATCGAACCGGTTAAGATTGAAAAAAAACAGGCGCTCAGTTTTTATTATTCTCTGCCTCTTCATTATCAGATCTTTTTTGCCGGGTCAATTTTCGTGCTGTTTGTACTGGCCGTCAGGAGAACTGTTGCGCTAATAAAGAGACAGGCCTCCCGGGGTCTTAAAAATAAAATAGCACTGCTTAGGGAAGAAAAAGTGATTGTAAGGGCTAATTCAAAACTTGCGGCAATACGCAAAAAACTTAGAGGCAGGAGGCAGATTTATGATGATTCCGAAACGCAGTTATCTAAAGCTGCAAAGAATTTGAAAATTGCAAAAGGTGAATTGCTTCTTGCATCAAGATTGAAATTATATGAATTAGGAAAAACGTAAGAGAGGATGATATGATAAAAGGTATTTATACTGCCGGAAGAAGTTTGGTGCACAGAACAAAAAATATAGATGTGATTGCGAATAACCTGGCGAATATCAGCACTACGGGATACAAGAGAGAAATCCCCTTCTCGGAAATCATTAATAGTGTGGGCGAAATCGGGACTAAAAAACTTTCCAGTCAACTGCAGGGAGAAATAATCCAGACTTCCAATCCTCTTGATCTTGCATTGGACGGTCAAGGATTTTTTGCAACAAAGAATGAAGACGGAATGCTCGAATTAACGCGCGACGGAAGGTTTAAAGTATCGGATGACGGTTATCTGATAGACAATAATAAAAGAAGAGTCTTAGGAAAAAACGGCGCGATCTCGATGGAAGAATTGATGCAGACTAAAGACGCACATATTCTTGTAACAAAGTCGGGTGAAATTAAAGTTGGCAATAAGACCATTGATCAGATACTTATTCTTGATGTTTACGATGCAAGCGCGCTTCAGCGTTCAGGCGGGTCGAACTTTTTAATTGATGGCGAGCAGTATTTCGCGGCTAATGAAGATAATTACTCAGTCTCGCAGGGTTTTCTTGAGGGGGCAAATACAAATCCCATGATAGAAATGCAGGCGATGATTCAACTTAATAAAGAATATGAATCAACAACTAAAATTATGGCTGCGCTGGATAAATCACTCGAGCAGGCAAATGAAATTGGAAAAGTATAAAGGAGAATAAAATGTCAGAGAGAGCTTTAAGAACAGCAGCTTCCGGAATGTATGCGCAGCAGATTAACATAGAAGTTATTTCTAACAACATTGCGAACATTAATACAACCGGATACAAAAAGAACAAAGCCGATTTTCAGGATCTGATGTATCAGCAGGTTAGTATCAATCCTTTAACATCCTCCGCGCCCGGTGTTGAAGATACATCCACTACCAAAATACAGATCGGTAATGGTGTTAAACCCTCCTCCACAATAAAACTTTTTATGCAGGGTGATATTACTCCAACGAATAATCAGTTTGACGTGGCGATTCAGGGAGAAGGATTTTTCCAGGTCCGTAAAAATGACGGTTCTTTTGCCTATACACGAGATGGATCGTTCAAAGTAAGTGCCGAGGGCAGAATTGTTACGGCAAGCGGATACACTTTGGAACCCGGAATTACTTTGAGCCCGGATATATCCAGTCTGTCAATTGGTAAAGATGGTACGGTTGCGGCAAATCTTCTTGACGGTAGTGTGACCGTCCTTGGAAATATCGAACTTGCCCGTTTTATGAATAACGGCGGATTAATCGCTTTAGGAGACAATCTTTACTCCGAATCTTCATCTTCAGGCCAGCCGTTGCTCGGAACCCCCGGAGATCAGGGTTTCGGTGAAGTTCATCAGGGATATCTTGAATCTTCAAATGTTGATATCGTTGAAGAAATGATTGCAATGATTGCCGCACAGCGCGCATACGAGATAAATTCCAAAACGGTTAAAACAGTTGAAGATATGATGTCTATGGCCAACAACCTTAAGAGAGCATAACTAATATGATTTGTCTGCTCTCAATATTGATAGGTTTTTTTACAGTTCAGAATAACAGTCTTGATCTGCAGCTGAAAAAACATCTTAACGCTCAATTTAGCGATTATGCTAAATATGAATATCAGATTGTTCAGGCGCCAAGATCATATTCCCGCATAGAGATAAACAGTGAGAAAAAATCCAGACTGTCAAAAAATTATTTATATGTGCCGGTAAAAATTTATGATTCAAAAAAAATATTGAGTCTCTCGCTGTTAACTCTAAGAGTAAAGCTTTATAAAAAAGTGATGGTGGCAACAAAAGATATCAGCCGGAGTGAAATTCTTAATACGGCCTTTTTCGAAGAAAAGCTTGATGATGTGTCGATGTACGAAGGCAGAACTGTCAGTTCTGAAAATGATTTGAGAAATCTGAGAAGCAGAGTCCTTATTAAATCCGGAAGCATTCTTACCGTTGATGCGATTGAACCGGTACCGGTTATTTTCAAAGGGGATAAGGTTACCCTCCATACCGGAAAAACCGGTGTGGATGTTGCGGTTGACGTCATTGCGCGGCAGGACGGATGTGTGGGTGACGTTATCAGCGTATACTCAAGCGGAAGCAAATTATTCAAAGGGAAAATAATTGACAAGACAACAATAAAATTGGTCGAATAAAATGAAACGAAAAATAATTCTTTGCATTATGCTAATTGCTGGCGCAGTAAATGCCCAGGATATGCGCCAGAACGCATATGCTTCTCTTTTCTCCGATCAGAAAGCAAACAGACAGGGAGACGCGCTCACTATAATTGTTCTTGAATCAACGCAGGCGTCCAATAATTCTGAAACAAATGCAGGGAGAAAAAGTGATGTCGGCTTCGGCCTGTCCGGCGGTCTTGATAAAACAGCTTTGCCCAATGTGGATTTTAATGTCGGATCCAAAAATGATTTTTCAGGAAAAGGATCTACGCAAACAAGCGGGATTATCAGAACCAAAATAAGCGCAACCGTGGATTCTGTTTTGGCTAACGGCAATCTTTTGATAAGGGGCAGCAAGAAAATTATCATTAATGGAGAAGAGCAGACAATTAAAGTGAAGGGAATTGTCAGGCCATCCGATATTTCGCCTGACAATGCAGTGCTATCATACAATATCTCTGATGCAGAATTGTCGTTTGAAGGCAACGGTATAATCAGCGATAATCAAAAACCGGGTTTATTAACCAAATTATTTCACTGGCTGTTTTAGGTAAAAAAATGAAAGTAAAACTTCTATTTGTTCTCGTAATTTTATCTTTTGTGTACAATCCGGTTTATGCGCAGCGGATAAAGGATGTAGCGTATATGTCGGGTAAAAATTCCGAACAGGTAATCGGCTATGGAATTGTGGTGGGATTAGCGGGAACCGGAGACAGCTACCGGTCATCATTTACGGTCCAATCCGTAACCAGCATGCTGAAGAGATTCGGAGTAACTGTACCTCAAACAGATCTTAAAACAAAAAACGTAGCGGCTGTAATTGTAACAGCCACTCTTAATTCATATCTGAAATCAGGCGCCGAATTCGATGTAACCGTTTCATCAATGGGAGATGCAACAAGTCTTCAGGGCGGAACTCTGTTAATGACCCCGCTTTCAAGCATCAGGGGCGCCGTAATAGGGTATTCACAGGGAGCTATTTCAGTTGGCGGTTATGAAATTAATACTTCTTCAGGAAACAGACTGTCAAAAAATCATACTCTTGCCGGTCGTGTGCCGCGCGGCGGAACATTGAAAGAATCTATGTCGGCAACCGAATTGCCGGTTGATGAAATTTCCGTATTTCTTAAAGAACCGGATTTAACAACATCGCAGAATATTACGTCAGCAATTAATCAGAAGTTCGGCGGCGAAGTTGCCAAAGCGCTTGACGGAGCCGAGATTAAAATTATCGTTCCCCAGGATAAACAGGCTAATATTGTTGGATTTCTTTCTGATCTTGAAAACATAACGGTACAGGTAGATGACATCGCAAAAGTGGTTCTGAATGAAAGAACCGGCACAGTTATCTCCGGGCAAAATGTAAAAATACAGCCGGTCACAATTACTCACGGAAGTTTGAATATTACCATCCGCAATTATCCGATTGTTTCTCAGCCCGAAGCTTTCTCCCAGGGAAAAACCGCAGTAGTTGATAATTTAGTTCCTTATGCTTCTCAGGATTCAACTAATACGGTTGCAATTCAGGGGGCAAGCAATGTACAGGAAGTAGCGGCGGCTTTAAATTCATTAAAGGTTTCTCCGCGTGATATAATTTCAATATTCCAGGCACTCAAAGAGGCCGGGGCATTAATGGCTGAATTAATAATAATGTAAATGGAAAAACTAGCGCTAAAAATAGATAACCCGCAGAAGCATATTTCCAGCATTCCGGAGAGTCATACCAGGTATGATGAAAACGGAAAAGCCAAGATTGCTTCCGCTACAAAGCAGTTTGAAAGCATGCTTACTCAAATGATGCTTAAGAGCATGAATAAAACTAACGGCGGTATGCTCGGAGAAGAAGGATACGGCAACGACATGTTCGATACCGTTTTTGAGCAGGAGATAGCTTCTTATATGGGACGGACTAAAAGTCTGGGAATAGCAGAAATGCTTTATAAAAAAATTACCGGCGAGGATATGACGCCCGGGATGCGCATCAAAATAGGCAATAGGATTGATCCAATAAAAATAAAAGATGGCAGTACAGCAGTTGATACAACGAGTGTGCGTCCAAGCAGCGGTTCTCTTAACAGACTTGAATCTTTTGACGATCATATTGATGAAGCGGCTAAATCCTACGGAGTTGACAAGAATATTATTAAATCGATAATTATGACGGAGAGCGCCGCTAACAACAAGGCGGTTTCAAGCGCAAAAGCAAAGGGTTTGATGCAATTAATGGACTCCACAGCCGTAGATATGGGTGTCCAAAATGTCTTTAATCCACGCGAAAATATTAACGGGGGCACTAAATATTTTGCACAAATGCTTCGACAATATGGTGGTGATGTGAAGCTTGCGCTAGCAGCTTATAACGCCGGGCCAGCCAACGTAAATAA
>PGYS01000126.1 GCA_002839795.1 Ignavibacteriae bacterium HGW-Ignavibacteriae-3
TTTCCGATGAATGGCTCTTCGGTTAATTTCCATGC
This sequence comes from Ignavibacteriae bacterium HGW-Ignavibacteriae-3, assembly GCA_002839795.1. Lineage (GTDB taxonomy): Bacteria > Bacteroidota > Ignavibacteria > Ignavibacteriales > Melioribacteraceae > Fen-1258. Next base: position 36 of record PGYS01000126.1, read on the forward strand.
TGCAGCGACTGCAGGGAACAGACCCCAGCGTTTATCTTTAGAAAATCTGGAGGAACCGTCGTTTCTTACTGTGGCTGTTAAAAGATATCTGTCAAGTAATGAATAGTTCAATCTGCCGAAAAATGAAACCAGAAAATATTCATTTTTGTACGGTGTATAGCGCGCGCCTGACATTGTTGCAACGGCAGCGTTGGTGTTTACTCCCTCATTATAAAAATGCTGGTAGGAGTATCCGCCTGTAAGATCGAATTTATTAACGCCAATATCTTTTTTATAGTTTAAGTAGAAATCCAGCAGACTGTTAGTCTTTCTCTGCTGATATCCTACGATTTGTCTTTCCGGCTCTCTGTATGACCAGGAAGCCAATGTGTTTGTAACATCTTTACCTTTAGTATTATAGTAATCGTAGCCCAGATTTAAAGTTGCTTTCAAATCGGTTACATAAGGAATTTTGTAATCAAATTTTCCGCCCAAAATCGTTCTGTTTGCTTCAGAAGTATTATTGCGGTATTCTAAACGGGCAACAGGATTGTGAGTAGCAATATTATTCGGAAGACCGTTCAGTCTGTCATTAGAGCTGAGTTCAGTCCATGCGGTATAACCGCCGTATCTTGTGTTGCCGTTTCTGATTGGTTGCGTAGGATCAAATTCAAGCGCGGAACCAATAGCATCGTTATTTGAAAAATTATTATTTATGGATGAAATAGAAGCGCTTAAATCCACTGCGAGATCGCCGTCTAATAGCTCCGGTGTCATGGATACATTTATGTTTTTTCTGTCCATGCTGTTATACTTTAAAATTCCACCCTGGTATAAATAATCGAGAGAAATACGGTAAGGAATATTGTATATAGTATTGCTTATGCTCAGATTGTGCTCGGTTGAAAGAGCGTCATTGTAAATTTCCTTTTGCCAATCTGTATTGCCTCCTCCCAGTCTGCTAAGCGCAGCTGAAGTTAATCCAAAGTTTTTTACTCGGTCCTGAATTAATGCTCTGAATTCGTCACCGTTGAAAACGGATAGTAATTTAGCGGGAGTCGCCATGGAAACATTGCTGTTGTAGCTAAGTCTCATTTTTACATCTGTCAGAGAAGCTTTTTTAGTTTTTATGATGATAACGCCATTAGAAGCTCTTGAACCGAATATAGCCGTTGCCGAAGCGTCTTTCAGAATTGTAATTGACTCTATGTCATTCGGATTAATTGTTGAAAGAGGGTTGGCCATACCTGAAATTCCCGAGCTTTCGAGGGGAATGTTGTCAATAACTATTAAAGGATCGTTATTGCCTTGTATTGAGGATCCGCCTCTAACGCGGATTTTAGTTCCCGCGCCTGCGGAACCGCCGAGGGTATTAACCACAACGCCGGGAGCTTTTCCGATAAGGAGTTCCTGAGGCGATGTAATGGTTCCCTGGTTGAAATCTTTTGCTGAAATTGCAGTAACAGAACCGGTAGCATCGGCTTTTTTAACTTCGCCGTATCCGATTCCCACAACTAGAACATCTTTCATCTGCTTAAGATCAAGTTTTAAAGCGATGTTCAAATATTTTTGATCTACTACTGTTACTTCCATTGTAGTAAAACCGACATTTGAAATCACCAGCACGGCGCCGGTTTTTACTTTTAATCTAAATTCTCCGTTAGTATCGGTTGCGGTTCCGTTCGTTGTGCCCTTCTCTAAAACGGAAGCACCGATTAGCTCGGTACCATCATCCGCGCTGGTTACCTTTCCGCGCACTTCCAACTCTTGTGCGAAAAGGACTGAGCCAGCCTGCATAATCAAAAAAGCAAAAAGAATCACTAACCTGCTGGAAGCAGTGAAACTGTTTCGACTTTTCGATTTTGCGGATAATATACGATCTCTACTTAGTGTTATACTTAATTGGCTAATCATGCTGCTGCAAAAACCTGCCAATAAGTTAACTTGTTTTGGTTTTGTCATATTCTTCCTCAGTTATCTTATATGATGAAATTAGTTAGTTGTAATATTAAATTTTTCTTTTCTTAAGTTCATTTATAATAAGAGATCTATTATTCCGAAACTTCAGCTTAGGATTTATAGAAACAGTTAAATTATCAAAAGGCGTATTATGGCCAATCAAATAGTAAAAAATTATTAGGTTTTCAGAAATTATTGCTAAATTGTTAATAGGTAGCGCTAACTTTGAACTGTGGGCGTAAATATTTGAAAGGAATGTTGTAAAAAAGGAAAAATTGAAAACAGTTTTACACTGGATTTTCATACGTTATGTTATCATAACAATAAAAAGTACTGGGTCAAAAATATTGATCCGAATTCCTGTATTAATTATTCGTTGGATTATGTTAACCGCAATGTTAATTTACAAAAACCGACTGATAAAAATCAACTTTATTATCTTGTATTACATTATGATTTTTTAAGCAATTTAAAATAAAAATATCAGCTATTTACAGCATTTCCCGGCCCCGGTGCGTAAAGTAATAAAAACAGGAAATAACAGTTTATTTGAAGTATTTTCATGCTCTATAATTGTAAAATTCAGAGTGAAAAATAAATATGCGCTCCAGTCAGGTAACATTAAATGATATAGCTAAAAAACTTGGCGTTTCCATAATTACTGTATCTAAAGCCCTTCGAGATCATCCGGATCTATCTGCCGCTACTACAAAGCTGATAAAAAAAACCGCGTTTGAAATGGGATACCTGCCAAATTTTATGGCCAGAAATCTTGCGTCAAGGAAATCCAATATAATCGGGATTGTTCTTCCCCAAATTGCACATCACTTTTTCAGTTCAATTATAGAATACATCTATTCTTATGCTTCAGAGAGCAATTACGAAATTTTTCTTACTGTTTCGCTTGAAGATGCAGAAAGGCAGAAAAAACAATTTCAAACTCTCCTCTCGATGAGGGTTGACGGAATAATAATGTCCATATCCCAGGATACATCTGATTTTGGCATTTTTGATATCGCTAAGAAAAGCCGGGTCCCGTTAGTCTTCATGGACCGGATTCCCGATTTAAGAGATTTTAACTCGGTTACGGTTAATGACCGCGGCGGTGCATACATGGCCATTGATCATGCCATAAAACTCGGTTACAGAAATATTTCTCATTTTGCCGGCTACACCAGCATTAACATCGGAAGAGAAAGAATGCTGGGCTTCAGGGAGGCAATGAATGATAATGGTCTCGAAATTAATCCTGAATGGATTTTAGAAGGCGACTTCGGAGAAAAAAGCGGTTACGATTATTTTATGAAATTGTTCCACAATAAAAATCTTCCTGACTTCATACTTGCCGTTACATATCCGGTTGCAATAGGAATCTACACTGCCGCAAAGGAAGTAGGGCTTAGAATTCCGGAGGATATAGATCTGATCTGTTTCGGAAATTCACCGTTGCAAAATCTGCTCTCTCCTCCGCTCAGCTGTGTTAATCAGCCTACGGAGGAAATGGCGGCAAAGTCACTGAACCTGCTGATTGAAAATATAAATGCGTCAGAGACTTTCGAAAGTAAACATCTTGTTATTGATACGGATCTGATTCTGAGAAGTACTGCAGTCAAATACAATAGAGGATAGGATCATTTCTTGATGTTTCAGCAATCCAGGTAGTTAAACACATAGATATCGATTTTTGATTAGGATTTATTTTAAGCGAAAATGAATTCAGAAAGAAAACTCATGAGAGCAACTTTAGGAATATTCAGGCTGACAACATTTCAATTTGAGGAAATAAGAGTAATCGGAATTTTTAAATATTTAATCTGCGAGTCGAATTCGGTATACTTTAACCCTTCAGCCTTGGAGATCATTCCAAAATTTAAAAACGAAACGGGGATGGAGTTGCTGAACAATTTCTTAATTCTTGGTAAATAGAATAAATCAGATTCAGGATTACTATAAAACATTAATTTCTGGACAAATAAGGAGGATGAAATGGAAAATAAATTTGGAATGACCGGATTCATTTATAATAATGATTATGAGTGGGAAATTGTCGGCGAAGGAGTCAGGAGAAAAATACTGGGTTATAATAAGGATCTTATGCTTGTGATTGTCGAGTTTAAAAAAGGAGCAATAGGATACATACATAATCATTACCATTCACAGGTTTCATATCTGATAAGCGGATCATTCGAGGTCACTATTGGATCAGAAAAGAAGATTCAGAAGGCAGGAGATGTCTTTTTCCTTGAATCTAATATTGAACATGGAGTAGTTGCCCAGGAGGACAGCTGTCTGGTTGATGTTTTCTCTCCTCACAGGGAAGATTTTCTCAAAAAGTAAATCCAAATTGTTGCCGGAAAAACTAATGAAAAAAAATAATGGATTACGCTGGTGGATCATTGGACTTATAGCTCTGGCTACCATAATAAATTATATAGATAGAATTACACTCAGCTTGATGTGGCCGAGTATTTACCGGGATCTCGGCATGGATAAATGCGACTATGCGGTCATCCTGAATGTTTTTATGGCGGCATATGCAGTCGGGCAACTTGTTCGGGCAAATTGTTCGATAAGGTCGGTACCCGTACCGGTTACGTACTTGCAATTTCACTTTGGGGAGTCTCTTCCATTACGCATTCATTCGCCAGGGGAATATTATCAATTAGTTTTTTCAGAGTAACTCTGGGGTTGGGCGAAGCAGGGAACTGGCCGGGGGCGGTTAAAAGCAATGCCGTATGGTTCCCCATAAAAGAACGCACAGTTGCTGAGGGAATCGTGGGCGGTAATAATTTCCCGTTTTTTCTTGAACCGATTTAGTGGCTCTTTGTAGGTTGAATGACTTTGTTTCTTGCAGATGTCTACGGTTTCAATGTAAAGGAAATTGGATTTTTGCATGGGTCCCTTTTGTGGGCGCCGCGATAGGGAGTATCTCCGGCGGTTACTATTCTGGAAAATTGATTTCGAAAGGCAATACAGTTAATAAAGCCCGTAAAACTGCAATAGTAATAGGCGCAGCTATTATGTTCCTTGGATTAGTGGCTGCGATTCTTTTTGCGAATACACCATTGAAGTTTGTTATCATGGCGGCATTCGTACTGTTCGGCTTTCAGTTTACAATCGGAAATATTCAAACCCTTCCAAGTGACCTGTTCAGCGGTAAATCTGTCGGCTCTCTAGCGAGAATTGGAGGATCGATAGCAGTCTTTGCTGTTATTATAATGAATTTTCTTGTCCCGGTAATTTCACAGAAATCCTTTGTCCCGATTTTCATGATGTTCGCAGTTTTTGTCCCGCTTGGCGTATTGGCAATTTATACTTTTGCTAAAAATATTGCACCGGTTGAGAAAAACTGATAACTGGATTGTAAATGGAGACTTTTTATAAAACAGAATTTATGAACTAATGGCAACTCGAATCAAATTATATTTTTTACTGCCGAAACAACCTGCGGAAATGTAATGGATGGATAAGCGTCGTTGAAAATTACCACGAATTATTTTTACAGCGGCAAGGGCAGGGAAAAATCCGGACTCAGAAACACCATTAAAAAAAATTATCGGAGATAAGCAATTTGTCGCGTCTGGATATTCTTATTAAATCTCATCCTAACTAAATAGACACCCGAAGAATTATTCTTCGGCTCCCAATAAATTTTGTGAACTCCGATATTCGGTTCTAAACCATCCTTTAACTCATCTACCTTCCTCCCGAGAATATCGTATACGGAAATATTTATTTGACCCGGCTGAAAAATATTGTAGGAAATAATCACACTTCCATTAAAAGGATTTGGATAAGGAGGATGAAGATTAAATCCGCGCGGAATGGATTCATAGTCTTCTAAAATTAAATTTTCTTCAACGCTCGAAGGCGGATTAGCTTCATAATACGGATTCCCCAATTCAAGCCACCGCCAGCTGGAAAAATCAGGTGCATGGATAACATTAATGTCGCTTGTCATATGAAGCTTGCTGTCTGCACCATTCGGGAGCTTATTCAGTGTTCCGTTTTCAGTTGTATAGATAAATCCATTACGCCCCGATGCGTGCGCCGTGCCCTCTGCCGGAAACCCCATCTCGACAAGGTAAAAACTCTCAATAAAATTTCCTGCGAAACGGGTATAGTACACACCCGCTGCGGCGGTCAGCTTCCCCTGATCTTTGAGTGAAAGCGGAATATCGAATGAAGTCACCACTCCAGGCTGAAACGGCTGCGGATATATACTGGATACATTCGATCCTCTGGCATTGTGAGGAGTTATTAATACATTGCTAAATGTTTTGCTAACCGTAATTCTTCCCGATCCGGGCGGATTTCCCTTGTAATCTTTGGGATTAAGCTGGATTTGTACCGAGGGAATCATGTGCCCGTATAATTTCTCCCTGTTAATTTCCTCCAGATATTCTGCTTTTATTTCATCAAGCCCGCTTGAAGAGTTTATCTTAAGTCTTACCCAGGCGCCGCTCCTCCATAAAAGTTCGTCCCATCTGTTGGCTCTGGAATAATTTGATTCGTTATTATTTCCGTTCGTGGATCCTGTGTCGAACGAGAAACCGTACCAGTAATCTCCGGCGACGCCGTTTACTTTAGTTATAAAATGCGTTTTGCGGGCATCATCCCAATAGTATTCAATAGGAATTCCGTTTTTTGCGGCTACGTTTATTATAACATCAAACATTGAGAAAAAACCGGATGCAAAAATATCTGGTCTGAGTGTTGTAATAGTATAGTCCTTGGGATCAAAACTAAATGATTGGTTAAGAATAAACACTTTTGATTCGGGCAGAGCAATGTTCCTGATTGAATTATTTAATACTCCTGATGGGACTAAATTACTATACTGTTTCGTCTGCGGAAAATGATGGCAGTGTGAACAATCATTACCCTCCGGAATCCTTGTGTGTTCAGAAGGAAATTTTACTTTCCCGGTTGATGTAATGTTGTTAATATGACATGTATTACAGCTTCCCTGATCAGGAATCTTATGCCAGGAACGGCTTTGAAATCCTCCAACCTGAATAATATAATCACCATTCACAATATTCTCAGAGCTAAGATTCCCGTTATGATTGGAATAATTCATTACTGATGAACCGTCTGATCTGTACAAAGTTACAGGAATTGAAGCCGCAATATTTTTTGCGGCTGAGTCCGTAAAAACAGTTCCTGCAATCTTAAAAGATGAGTGGCAGACCAGGCAATTTGCTCCGGGATTATGCTGGCTAAAGAGGAGTAATGGTGAACATATTATATAAATAAACAGAATTTTTTTTATCATCTTCCGGCGCAAATATTTACAAAAAAGAATTAATGTTTTTCAGAAAATCTTCACCTGAAAACTATTTGTCTCATCATTGAATGGGACAATCCATTTTAAAAATAAGTTTAACCACCAACAATATTATCGCTGATATTCTAATATAATTTATAATTATCTGCCGGAGACGAGGCGACGTGCTGTCCGTTTTAAGCCAAGTGGAATTCATTCGGGTTCTCTGCTTTCCTTCTGGCCCGCAATCCAGCGGGGATCCCTGCTTTATTCACTTAAATGCCTCGATTCTTCGAAAAGAGTTTTGTTGTTCCTTTGCATGTGAAATGGTAATTTAAGGCCGTTAATAAGGATTTTATGGAAAAGTCTCTCGTAATTATTTTTATCGGAAGTTTATTCTTTCTTGCACATGCTTTTGTCCTTCTGTTCGAAAAGACGAAAGTTCCGGATATCCTGTATCTTATAATCATAGGCCTGATTATAGGGCCTGTGCTCCAATTAACACAGCCTGAAGATTTTGGAAAGGTGGGACCGCTTTTTTCAACAATAGCTCTTGTGGTGATACTTTTTGAAGGCGGACTGGAGCTTAACATAGAAGCTATGAGAGAATCTCTGGGTGAGACTTTTAAACTGATAATAGCCACGTATTTTTCAACAACTTTGCTTCTAGGTAGCTTCTTCTTCTTTGCGTTAAATTACGATTTGCTGACAGCATCATTTATCGCGGCCGTTGTGGCAGGTCCCGCTCCTGTTGTTGTTCTGCCCTTGCTCAAGCAGCTGAAACCTTCCGATAAAATCAAAACAACATTGACGATAGAATCGGGTTTGGGTGAAGCTTTAGCCATCATGGTATCTCTTGCCATCTTCGAATCTATCAAAATGAAGGACATCAATGGCGGCAAAATGATAGGTAATATTATCTCTTCATTTATTCTTGCCGCAGGTATTGGTTTAGTCGCCGGCTATTTCTGGTCGATCGTGCTTAACAAAATTCGTCAGTTACGAAATGCCATCTTTACAACGCCTTCCTTTGTTTTTGTGATTTACGGGTTGTGTGAATTTCTGGGCTTCAGCGGTCCGATCGGCGTTCTTGTTTTCGGAGCTACTTTATGCAATACCGGATTGTTTAATGTTCCAATTATATCCAAAAGAATAAAAATATTGCCGATCGGGCATAATGAAACTGAAAAATTATTTTTCGGCGAGATTGTGTTCGTGCTTAAAACATTTTTTTTCGTTTACCTTGGACTTAGCATTTCGTTTCAAAATATTTTTTATATAAGCATTGCGGCCATAACGATAGTGATTATTTTCGGAGCAAGATATATTTCGGTTAAGCTGCTTTACGCCGGCAGACAATATTCCAAAAGGGATCTTTCGATTGTATGGCTGATGATTTCAAAGGGCCTGGCCGCTGCAGTGCTCGGCTCGCTTCTTTATGAGCACGGGATTGAAAGAGGCGGTGAAATCAGAAGCATTATCTATTACATCATTCTTCTCAGCATTATTGCAAATTCGTTTTTGATCTTTATATCACAGAGAAGAAATACTGTTGAGGAAAAGAAATAAAGTTTAAAATAGAAATGCCCGGTGCAATGACCGGGCATTTAAAGTTTGTTGAATCGAACCCCCGTCGAACATCCTGCTTCATTTTCCGGAGTTAAAAAAGTCCTTCAGTATATTTTTATTACCCGCGACAAGTATTATTGAAATTGTTCCAATCGACACAAAAACTGTTGTAAACGCTATGACTACGATCGTAGTCGCGATTTCCAGTTCTATCAACGCAACGGCAAAGAAAAATGTGATAAATAAAAATTTAGCAAATCTGGCAATAAGGGAAGAGTGCGGAATGTTTTCTTTTATCAAAGCATGGGCAATGGCAGTAGAACTTCTTGATGCAATTAGCCATCCTAATCCAAAAATAGTAAGAGCCAATATTATTTTTGGTATTATCAGCACGCTATTTTCAATCAGTTTTGAAAGTACAATAAGTTTCATCGCAGAAAGTGCCGCATCAAGGAAAATCAAAAATACTATCACAAAAAAGACATTCCCGATCATATGGTAAATTGCATACCGTACATCGGCCTTTGACAACGCATTTTTCCACTTGAATCTGCCTAATAATTTATCGAACCGGAGAATAACAAGCAGCTGAATTACTATT
>PGYS01000010.1 GCA_002839795.1 Ignavibacteriae bacterium HGW-Ignavibacteriae-3
ATATGAATATTGTTGAGGAAGTGATTGATGATATTATCGTTGAGATCGTAAATCTTGACCGTGCGACTCTTAGCGAGGCGGACGAACTCAGAAATAATGTGACTGAGAAAATTAATGCCGGATACAATAAAATGATTATTGATTTAACTTCCGTTGAATATCTTGACTCGACATTTCTTGGCGTGATTGTAAATACCCTTAAGAAAGTTGCAAAGATGGGAGGAGATCTAAAGCTGGTCGGCTTCAAGCCGGCAGTGCGGTCCATGTTCGAACTGACAAGACTTTTCCGCGTATTCGAATCTTACAGCGAACTGCAGGATGCTCTAAAAAGTTTTCATAAATAAAATATTTTCTGCCCCAGGCCAATCTGTGCTGATGGCGGACTACAATAAATAAATCCGGGAAACGTGTGACACAAGAAAATTCAAAATCCACGGGGACGATTCTTCTGGTTGAAGATGAATTTAATATTGCTAAATTATTCAACTATAATCTTACCAAAGCCGGATTTCATTGCGAGGTTGCAGGAAACGGCGCGGAGGGATATCAGCTTGCGGAAAAAATAAAGCCCGACCTGATCATTAGCGATGTAATGATGCCGGAAGTTGACGGGTACGAATTTAGAAGAATGCTGCTTAAAAATCCGGAATTGAAGCACATTCCATTTGTTTTTCTTACCGCCAAAGCCGAAGAAGAGGATATTCTTACAGGTTACGATCTTGAAATTGAAGATTACATCATCAAGACTTCAAGTCCAAAGGTCGTTATTGCAAAAGTTTCAGCTATTCTAAAAAGTCTTGAGAGAGAACGGGTAAAAGTTGTTGATGAAGTGCAAAAGGCGGCAGATTCAATGGGCACAAAAACTGTCCCTGACGAATTTCCACGTCTTGATGGATTTCTTATCAAACATTGGCATTTGCCATTTAAAAATATTCCCGGAGGGGATTTTATAGACTACTTTAAATTAGATGAGGATAATCTTGCGATCATATTGGGCGATGTCATGGGCAAAAGGTGGGGCGCATGGTATTTTGCTGTTGCATACGCAGGCTACGTCCGGAGCGCTGCCCGGTTTGTGCTCGAATCATCAACTGATTATCAACCAAGTCATATATTACAGAAGGTAAACGAATCTGTATTTAAAGATGAAAGAATTTCAGAAGTGTTTATTACGCTTTCTATTATAATTCTTGATAAAAAAAATAAAACTGCACGCTATTCCGGCGCCGGAGATCTTCCCCTTATCTTCAAATCCAAGAGCGTGGAAAGAGTTCTTTCTAAGGGAGTGCTGCTTGGCTTCAGTAAAGCAGGGGAGTACGAAGACACTGAGATTAATCTCGCTAACGGAGATGAACTGTTTCTGTTTACTGACGGAATCACGGAAGCGCGTAATAAAGCGGGTGAACTCTATGGGGAAGAGAAACTTATGGAATTCCTCGCCTCGTTAAATCCAGATGAAGATACAATCGAACAGATACAAAAGGAAATAGATAATTATACCGGCGGTGAAATGGACGACGATCTGAGTCTGATAGCGGTTAAAGTACTGTAAAAAATTACGGGGCGGCTAAGCCCCGGCTCAAATAAAAATCTCTCCGATTTTCTTTCTCAGATATTCGAAATATTCTTTGGTAACTGTGACCTGTTTGTAAATATTCACTATATCGTCTTTTGTGATTTTTTCAAAATCTTCTTTCCGGGGAGTAATAAATAATCCGCCCATATCAACTGCCGCGGGACTTATTAAAAGCTGCTTGCTCCCTTCAAGTGAATATTGATCGGGTCTATGTTTGCCCCGCGGAAAAATAATCACTCTCCAAATATCTTCCTGATAACTTGAAATTATATTCAAAAGCGGCTCATCGTGCGGTACGGATATTTTCTTAAATGAATTTATAAATGTCTTGAAAGCGAATAAAAGTTCCCCTTTGTTTCTTGATTCCAGGGTAATAAAATATCGAAGATGGTCTTCAAAAAATCGGGCCTCTATCTTTCCATTGCTTACAACAGCTCTTGATAGCCGTTGCACCATTTTGTCAAATTCAAACTCAACAGGAATTAAATTTTTTGTTCCGGCTTGAAAATGCATATGATCCGGAGCGGAGGATCCGCATTTTGGTCCGTTATAAAAAACAGTATAATGTTTTCCCAGAATGCGGGAGATTTCCAGAAACTCTGCAAAATTTCCGATGATCGTCTGAGGTATGTGCTTGCTCTTCGAAATCGTAAGATGTTCCGGAAAAATAGGGTACGGATTGGCAAGTATGAAAACTTGTTTGTTATATGACAATCCGTTCTGCTCAAGGGGAAAGTTTTCCCTGCACAAAAAACATTTTCTGGATCGGATTGCTTCTGCCCTGACGTCAGCGGAGGAAGAGATTATTCTGGCCTGATTGGACTGAACCCTTACGGTAAAACCATCAAATTCAAATTCACGCTCGATTACGTTTTCAAGATTTTGATAATTTTCTTTCAGGAGCGGCCATGAATTTTTTTGATCGGCAAGCAGTTTTTTTGAACGATCCGACCACCAGGACGCGCCTTGGTTCTTTTCCGGTCTTTCTTCAATTATCATTTTATAACGATTTTATCTTGTGAGTATTGTTTTTCTTCTGACGGACCATGTTTTATCACTGAATTCCAACTCCCAACCCATTCAGCTGATCTAATCAAGTTAGTAAATTCGTTCATAAAGACTTAATCGGATTTTAGAATTCCATCGACCGACTCCCCGGTAATTAAATACAAATAGAAGGGCGAAGACAGTGATTTCGGAAAATGTCTATTTCACATTATTATTACGCAACTTATGAAAAAAGGATTAAACTTTAAATTAAAAGCCGGGGTCCTCCGCCTTTAAATGAAAATGACAGTTGGAGTGGATCGGAAAATTGCTGAAATCAATGTTCAGACCTACCGTCCGATAATAGGGGGGAAGTGTATTTCTCCTCCGGCTTCAGCTCTAATTTTATTAACCGGATAGTTAGTAAAGTCATAATTTTACAAAATTGTTCGAAAATGGGCTGAAAACAAGATATTTATTTTTCGGATTGTGACGGCAGTCTCAGCCAAAGGTTGTCTGGTATTTTCTGAAGTGGTAAATTTGGGGTGTTAATTTTCAATCTTATATTTAGAGCAGGTTGTTGAACAAAAAAAGTCTTACATATTTATTAATAATTAGCTTTGTTCTGAGCTGCGGGACAATTTTCTCCTCTCCGGCCGTCCCTTCAACTGAGACAAATAAAGCGGAAAGTCAAATCCTTAGCGACACGCCAAATTCATTGCTTAATTTTTTGGTTTGTCGGTCCGGGGAATCGACCGATTATTCAAGAGAAATTGATTGGAATAATTGCCTCTGCAATGAGAAATTCAGAGGATATTCAATAAAAAATTACCCTCTTCATGAATCAGTTCTCCACACAAACAAGAATTATAGACGAACCGGCACCTGGTTCACTTCCCAACTTAAGAATTAACACCACCTGTATTACGGCCTGAAGTTTTCCCTTTATTCAAACTTTAAATGATATGTTCAAAAAAAAAGAGGTAATATTTGCGTAAGTTAAAAATAGGTTTCGTCATTGTTCTTACTTCCATAAGCGCCGGGTTTATAGGTTTCGGCGACACGTCGGCAAGTGAAGCAGATGGTACGCCTAAAATAACTATAAGCAGAGATGCTGAACCGAACTTAACATCTGTTAGCTTCAATCAGCTTGGCGTTATGACCGCTTCGTGGTATGGTCCGCGCTTTCATGGTAAACTGACTGCTAATGGAGAACAATATAACCAGATGGCATTTACTGCCGCGCATAAGTCTTTCCCATTTGGTACAATCCTTCAAGTAACCAATATTCGAAATGGTAAATCTGTAATTGTCAGAATAAATGACCGGGGACCATATATTGATGGACGTGAACTGGATTTATCCAAGGGCACAGCCATGGCTCTTGGTATGATGGGGAGAGGAGTTATAAAGGTAAAGGTTGAGGAAATCGCCTTAGCTCCGGAGACATCCCCCGTAAACACTCTAAATTAACTTCTTTAGTCCCCGAAACTTCGGGGACTTTTTTTATCCTGCCCTGCCCCGTCCTTCTTTTTATTTTCTCGCCTCTGATATTGTGGAATTAGCTGAGACGATCAGGAAATGACTGCACTGTACTTGCTTTGGCGTAAAGATGTTAGGCTTGGTTTATTCAATTAAATTTTGTTATTTGTAAAAAATATGTAAGAAATAAATGCTAGAGGTAAAAGTGAAGGAAATATTAAACAAGACGATTTTCAAGAATACTTTAGAAGAATATTTGATTTCTATCGGGATATTTGTTCTAATTATTCTGCTTGGGCATATAATAAAAAAAATTATTCTTACCGTTCTTAGAAAAAAGCTTTTAAAACATGATAAGGATCGAATCGTTTTTATCGATAAAAGCTTGAAAAATTTTTTAATACCTGCGATTTATATCGGAGCGTTATTCCTCTCGTTTGAATTCCTCAGCTTTGGACCCAAAGCTGACAAAGTAATTGGAATAATCTACGCTGTTTTGGTTACATGGTTTGGATTGCGCTTCCTGATCACTGCATTGAATTATTTTTTAAAAAACTTTTTGGAGAAATATAAAGGGGAAGAAGATTCCAAAAAGATTAAACCAATTTTGGGCTTTGTCAATCTTATAATATGGATTGTCGGTATATTGTTTCTATTGGACAACCTTGGGTTCCAGATTTCAACAATTATTGCGGGACTTGGAATTACAGGCATCGCGGTAGCTCTCGCGGCTCAGGCTTTGCTGGGGGATCTGTTCAGCTACTTTGTTATTTTCTTTGATCAGCCATTCGAATTGGGGGATATGGTCGTATTTGAAGGTAACTCCGGCACGATTGAAAAGATTGGTATTAAAACCACGAGGATCCGGGCTCTATCGGGAGAACAGCTGATAGTTTCCAATTCTAAATTAACAAACTCCTTGGTTCAAAATAATAAAAGAATGGAAAAAAGGCGCGTTCTGTTTACACTGGGATTTACTTATCAGACAAAATTTGAACATCTGAAGAGGATTCCTGAAATAATCAAAAAGTATATTGAAGCTCAGCCGCTTGCCCAGTTTGACCGTGCGCATTTCAAGGAGTATGGAAGCTCCAGTCTTAACTTTGAGATCGTTTATTACATTTTATCGAACGACTATCTAACTTTTATGAATGTACAGCAGAAAATAAATCTTGACATATTTGAGGAGATTGAAAAATTAGGGATTGAGTTCGCATATCCCACACAAACACTTTTTATCAATAAAGAGCACAAATGATTATTGCACGATGAAAACATTAGAGTTATTTTTCAACAGCATATTTCACTAAAACGATAAAAATAATGACCGTAATATTTTCAAAATCCTGCGAACTCGGGCTCCAGGCGGTGTTGTTCCTGTCTGCCAAGGAAAAAAAAATTTACAGAGCCGAAGAGGTATCCCAAGAATTAAAAGTGCCCAAGGAATTTGTTTCTAAGGTTCTTCAGATTCTAACCGGCAGCGGAATAGTCGGATCCAAAAAGGGGAAGAACGGCGGTTTCTTTCTTGCCAAACGACCGGATCAGATAAAGTTAATTGATATTGTCGAAGCTATAGACGGATTGGGCGTTTTCACTTCTTGCGTTCTGGGTTTTCCGGGATGCTCGCATGATACTCCTTGCCCGGTTCATCATGAATGGGGCAGACTCCGGGATGAGGCCTTCAGAATGCTCAGTGAAGAGACACTGGAAAATCTTAAAGATAAAACTGTTAGCAAAATCGCTTCATTGTAATTCCAAACGAGGATTATATGAGAACCCCCTTAAGGCAGGATGAAGAACTGATTTATCAAACCCGCAAACACTGGTTTGTGTTAATTATACCTTCAATAATATTTATTCTGCTTATTGTACTCTCATATTATGTCTATACCAAATTGACTGTCATCGAGTGGTACCATCTTCTTGTTCCGATCTTTTCTTTCTTCTATATTTTTTACAAATATTCCTACTGGCGGTTCGATCTGTGGGTGGTAACAAATTACCGGGTAATAGATGAGGAGGGAGTCCTGTCAATTAATTCCAAGGAGAGCCCTATAGATAAAATTAATAATGTCTCTTATGAACAATCGTTACTCGGCAGAATACTTGGATATGGCAATGTGCGGATTCAGACAGCCGCGGAAATGGGGGAAACCAGCTATATAAATTTATCACGGCCCCGGCAGTTAAAAGAAGCTCTTTCACGGGCCGGAGAGATGTATAAAGAATATCATGCGAACAGACAGGCATTTAAGCTTGCAGATGCCGTTGACGGTGAAATCGGCGAGGAGACGAAAGAATGCCCTTACTGTGCCGAAAAAATAAAGGCGAAAGCTAAGGTTTGCCGTTATTGCAAAAGGGATCTGTAATTATTTCACAGCCTCTATAAACATATCTTTAGAATTATTCGCCATGAATTTATCCCCTCCGAAATTTTTCATGAATTTTATCTTCTTAAAACCGGCTTCTATTAGACATGTGCTGATTTCTCTTTTTGTATGAGGGAAGTGTTTGGTTGTTGCCAATTGAAATTCTTTCGGTGAATTCTGATTAAACGAAAGAATATTAAAGTCCAGATAGTCTTTCCGGAAATCGTAAAAGCGTATTATGATCTTTCCGTCACGGCTGGCTATATTGTTAATTCGCCGGTTCTCCTTTTTGATAAGCGAATAATTCAAAATGTGTAGAAATATCTTTCCCCCCGGAATCAGTAGCCTGTGTAAAACATTGATGGCGGATCGCAGCCCGGAGGAATTGATATGAGCTATTGTATTCCCGACCGAAACTGCGTAATTAAATTTCCCAAAAAAATTCTTGGGCATTGTAAGAAAGGAATGAACATGCGCGTTCAGTTTTACATTATATTTTGCAGCATTTCGTTTTGTCTCTTCTATCATTCTGGGAGAGATATCCAAAGAGGTTACATCGTGCCCGTTTAGCGCCAGAGCGAGTGAATCTAGACCTACTCCGCAACCGATATCTGCGGCTTTCCCTTTTTCCGAAAATATTTTTTGATACGCGCCGGTTCTCAGTTCAAGATTTTTATCGAAGTCGATCATCTTCTCGTAGAAATCTGAAATTTCATCATAGAATGAACTTGGCGACAGTGGCGGTGCGGATCTTTTTTTCATTGTATTCCCATTGTATTCTTATCGTAATTTAACTGATTTGCCTAAAATATTTTTTACTTCAAGCCGGTATAAATAAAGAAGCCCGATTGATAAACCGGGCTCTTTGTTAAAAACATTATTTATTTTTTTTGAAAAACCTTACTGACAGAGTTGCAATAAAGTAAACCAGGACAAGCACACCCACTGCAAATATAGTATCACCAAAGGCGCGCATCCACCGCAGCGTGTCCATTAATGGGGTCTGTAAAAATTCCGCACTTCTTGCGTACCAGTAGCCGTATTGAACCGAAGCCCAGGTCTGCATCAATCCAACAGGAAGCAGGCTGAATGTTACCATTGCGAATAGCCCGAAATTAATTGACCAGAAAGAAAATTTGAGCGGCTTCTCGTTCCATTCAATATCCGGTCTGATGGCCCGTAATGTAAAAAGCATCAATCCGATTCCCAGCATACCGTAGACTCCAAACAATGCCGCGTGCCCGTGTACCGGAGTTGTATTTAATCCCTGCATGTAATAGAGCGCAATGGGTGGATTAATCATAAATCCGAACAAACCGGCGCCGAGCATATTCCAGAATGCAACGGCAACAAAGTAGTATATAGGCCATTTGTATTTTAGCACCCACTCTTTAGATTTTGAAATGCGGATATTATCCCATGCTTCATAACCTACAAATATCAAAGGAACAACTTCTAAAGCGCTGAATACCGAACCGAGCGCTAAAGCGATCATGGGTGTTCCGCTGAAATAAAGATGGTGCAAAGTCCCTATTATTCCGCCGGATAGAAATATTGTTGAAGCAAGAACAGTGGCCCGGGCCGTAGTCTTTAGGCTTATTAATTTCAACCGCGCGAATAAGAATGCTATTACTACGGTTGCGAAAACCTCAAAAAATCCTTCAACCCAAAGATGAACCACCCACCAGCGCCAGTATTCCGCTATGGCAAGATTTGTATGCTTGCCGTACATTAGAGCCGCGCCGTAAAAACCTGCGATAGCAACGGAAGAGATTAAAAATAAGGTAAGAATCTGTCTCTGATCATCTTTTCTCTTTAATGCAGGTTTTATTGCACGTACCATCAAAACTAGCCAGAGAAGCAGACCGATAAATAGAGCTGCCTGGAAAAATCTTCCAAGATCAATATATTCATATCCGCTGTGTCCGAATAAAAACCAGTCGCTGTCGGACATCTTATTCATAACACTTAGCCACTCACCGGCCATTGATCCAAGTACAACAAAAAGAAGGGCCCCGAATAATACATTTACCCCCAGTCTCTGGAATTTAGGCTCCACGCCGCTGACTGCTGGCCCAATGTAAAGTCCGGATGCAAGCCAGGCCGTTGCAATCCAGAAAATACCCAGCTGATTATGCCATGTTCTTGTAATTGTATATGGCAGATATTCGCTTAAAGGAATGCCGTAAAATCCGTTTCCTTCAACTCCGTAGTGGGCAGTGATAACTCCCATAATAATTTGCAGCAGCAGCAGTCCCGATACAACCCAGAAATATTTTATCACAGCTTTTTGCGAGGGAGTTAATGTTGAACCTAAAAGAGGATCATCGGCCGGAACATCACCATACGGTTTTTCTTTTTCCTGTGAGCCGTAGTACCAGATCATTCCCCCTATTCCTGCGAGGAGCATTATAATGCTTACCCCGGTCCAAACTATGGCGTCTCCAGTAGGGTGATTACCTATTAGTTCTTCGTGTGGCCAGTTGCCTGTGTAAGTCACTTCATCATTCGGCCGGTTTGTGCTCGCCGCCCAGCTGGTCCAGAAGAAAAATGCGCTCATCTTTCTCAACTTATCAGGATCGGTCAATGAATTTTTTCTTATTGCGTATTCGTTTCTTCCATTTAAGAAGACATCGCTAAAATATTTTGTGTTGGATTCGATTGCCTGTGCCCGAACAGGATCAAGAGTAATTATCCCGGTTGATTTGTTGTAGCTGTTCTTCCTGAATAAAGTCTTAAGACGTGATTTTAAAGCTGCCTGTTCCTCTGTCGGCAGTTTTGAAAACTCGGCTCCCGATTGTTTGGTTGACCAGGCATTTAATACGAACATCGACTCTCTATGAAGCCAATCCGCAGTCCAGTCCGGCGCCACATAGCTGCCGTGTCCCCAAACGGAACCCACTTCCATTCCTCCGAGGGCCTGCCAGATATTTTGCCCCTCTTCAATATCTGATTTTGTAAAAACTGTTGCTCCATCCGATGTGACAATTCTATCAGGGATAGGAGGTGCTTCCTGATAAATTCTTATTCCTACCCATCCCAGAACTGCAAACGAAATTACAATTACAGCTGTAAACGCAATCCAGTATTTTTTCATAAACATACCTTTACAAAGTTATTCGATTAATTCTTTATGTTATTTCTAAATTAAACAGATTGTTATTTTATCATAGTCAACAACATCTTCGATTTCCTAGTTGCTTTCAAACCATGGGGAATGTTAGGAGGCATTATAATTAATTCTCCGGCTTTAACATTGTAAGGATTCCCGCCAATTTTAATTTCCATTTCTCCATCAACCATATAGACAACCGCCTCGTAAGGCGAGCTGTGTTCTGTCAAAGACTCATCCTTGTCAAACGCGAAGAGGGTAATATTCCCATTCGGCTTTTTGATTATCTGTTTGCTTACAACGGATCCGTCTTGATAATTAATTCCATTGATTAGTTCTTTGGGTGAATTTACATCCGCAGGTTCGTTAGTTATGTGAGTCATCTTAATATTCCTGTTTAAAAGTAAATTTTAACGATGTTTTAATGATTATGATGTTTTTTGTCCTGATTAATATTTCCGCTATAAAGTTCTTCAATAAAATGTATGAAGTGAACATAGGCTTCTACGTATTCTCTCCCGGCCTTTACATCATCCACGTTATAGTATGATTTCGATTGCAGTACACCAAATAATTCATTTACCTTAGCGTGATATTTTTGGTCCAGATGCGTTAAGATATTTTTAACCGATTTTTGTTCTATGGCATTGTCGGCTTCTTCGATTCCCGCCTCAGGATGATATCCGGCAGGTTTAAGTCCGGTATATGGCTCGCCTTCACCCATTCTGTGAATCCTTACCACAGTTTCAAAGAAATACACATCCGCCAACTCTTTTGCCTCATTATTTAACTTTCGAACACTCATGACCTTTTCAAAGAGAGTTCTAATTTCCTGTTCATCTTTGGCCTGAACCCATATCAGAACATAATTAATATTCGCGGTTTCAAGCGCCTTTTGCGAGGCTTTTACAACGGGCCCAACCATAGAATCGCAATGTGCAGAAACCTTATAAGTAAAAACGAACATAAATAATGCTAAGAACTGCATTATTCCAAATTTTGATTTGAAAAACATAATGCGCCTCTTAATTAATGATTTTGAACCAAACATTGTTCTAAAACTTTTCCCCCTTTGCTTCCCGAATATGACTGCCAACGGATCTAATCCGCCCCCAAATCGAAACAAAAAAAATAATTAAACCGATTACCTGACCTAAAGAAGAAAGGAGAGATACCAGTTTAACTATCTCGTTAGGATTTGCAAATGAGGACCATACTTGAGATATGAACCGCACTCCGGTTGAAATTGTAAGAATGTAATAACAGACTAATATAAGTTCCGGTTTATAGAGAGGATCATTTTTCTCGGGACGGGGAAAGAACCACAGAGCGACTCCCATAATCATCATCATTACGGAACCTAAAAGAATTATGTGCGTATGAGCTGAAACCAGATCGGGATGCGGCCACACATTAAAATAATTTCTGGCAACAAGCATGTAGAATCCTGATAAAACACCCGCTACGAGAAATAATATGCTTGTTTTAATAAAGTATCTTACAGTAGAAAACATAAAAATCCTTTATCCCGGTATTATCTTGTTTCGTTTACCAAAATATTTTCCAGTTCAATTGCTCGCGGAAATAAAATATTGTTTTCCAGATGAATATGTTTGTGAAGATCTTTTTCAAATTCATCAAGTTCTTTGTAAGTAGTCTGAAAAGTTGTGCAGGCATCCTGCGGAAGAGAGTAATTGTCGGTTAACGCTCTGATTTTTTCCATAGCGCTGCCGGCCGAAACATGTTCTGCCTCCATTTGTCTGATTGGATTTTTTATGGTTCCGTATCCGCCGCTTTTTGGTTTTTCGCTGAAGTTCTTTGTGTCAACCAGATATCGGATAAGAGGGAAAAGTATTTTTTCTTCTTTTGCCATGTGACTTATCATTTCATTGGCGACAAGTCTAAATTCTTTTTGAACTTCAGAAATGTATGAATATTTCTCCCCATGTGCATTAAAAACTTTTTCCAGATGAGTGGCGATATTAGGAATTGCATTCTTCACATAGGTGTGATGATTATTGACAATATACTGAGCCAGAAAATTCAGATCCCATTCTGAATAGCGCTGGTTATCGGATGAAATGGATTGATTTACTTTGTTGAGTTCTTCAAGAAATTTTTCATTTGAAATCTGTTTTTCTTCCAAAGCCTCCCGAAGAGGCCGGTTTCCGTTGCAGCAGAAATCTATTCCGAGTTTTTCAAATAGTTCTGAAGCGTGAAAATTCTGAGTTACAAGGTCTTTCACTTTTACTTTTGAGAAATCATCAACTGAATTAAATGATTTAGGCTTCATTTCTTCTCTCCTTAATTGAAAATGATAATGTTTATTTGTCATAGAAAAATTTATTTGCGAAACAATCAAAAATACAATAAAAGAATTTTTTGTCTGATTAAAAGTAGGGATATTCGGACGTTGTGTCAAGTTAAATTTTTTATATGTCTCATTATCTGATTTAATGCCATTCTGGACAAAAAACAGGTTTATTTGCAGTTTAAGCTGTGGTATGTCAGAGAGTTTCCGGATTTTAATAAGAAAGACTCTATGAGGCGGGGAATTTCGAGTCTAGAATTCCAAATAGTTTGAATCTGGAGTAAGTCGGTACAAATACAAGTAATTTGTTATCTCCGGCTAAATCAATTTATCGAAATCGGCCTCGGAAAATAAGTGCATCGCTTGAAGAAACAAAATATTGTCTTCCCTGTGGATATGCAACCGCAGCGTTTCAACTACTGCGATGCCTTGATCGAAAGCGCTTTCAAATGTGATCTCCTTTGATTTAGGATCCGAGAGCCGCGATCCTAATCCCAGAAAATTAAAAACCAATGCAACGGCTTGTGCAATTTTAATATGCTCATCTTCCATTAAATCTATTGCTGTTGAAAGTTTTTCCCCTTTACTGTGTTCGCCGCTCTCCATCAGTCTTTCATTTAAAATCGGAAATAGAATTTTTTCTTCTTTGTTGTGATGCTCCACAATGTGTTCGTCATAAAACTCAAAAAAATTTCTTAAACGCTCATCAATTTCTTTATTGAAAATCCAGTTGTTTGTGCGCCAGGCAATTAATGCGTTTTCAAATTCATTAAGCACCATTGATAATTGGCTGTGTTCATTAATTAATTTTTTCAGGAAGGGATGCATGTTCTCGAATGGAATTTTTTCAAGGGTCTGAGGGGAATAGGGGTCCGGAGGACTCATTGGGGAGAGTTCTTCTTCTTTACTTTTCTCGGCAGATCTTTTTAGTGGACCATCCGGAAATCGGTTCTGGTTTGAACTATTCATTTTTTCTTCTTTAAGGTTTAGAAATTTCCGCATTCTTGCGTGTGTAGCAATACCAATTTAAGAAAAGACAGATGGCGTAGTAAAAGGCAAACCCATAAAGAGCATATTCCGGCGTACCGTTTTCAATCTGCTGACCGAATACTTTTGGTATGATGAATGCCCCGTAAGCGGCTATTGCCGAAGTCCATCCAAGAACCGGTCCGGCCTGCTCCTTATTAAAAATATAAGGGATGCTTCTGAATGTCGAGCCATTGCCGATACCGGTAGCCAGAAATAATACCATAAAACATAAAAAGAATGGAAGCCAATAATCCTCGGGCGTGGCGCTGTTTTTTGCCAGGATAATAAAATAAGCGACCATCAGTGCAGCAATTATCTGAGATATCGTACTATAGGCAGTTATTTTTGATCCGCTATTGACCTTATCGGACAACCAACCGCCAACGGGGCGAATCAAAGCACCTATCATTGGGCCGATAAAAACCCACATTAAAAAATCCGGTGCATTAGGATTAACATAAGCTGGATTACTTTTGTTGCTGTATACAAAAATGTCCTGGCAAAGTTTTGGGAATGCCGCTGAAAATCCAATGAAAGAACCGAAAGTCATAGTGTAAATCACCGTCATTACCCAATTATGTTTATTATTAAAAATTGCGAACTGTTTTACTAAATTATCTTTTATCTCTCCCGGAGTGGCATATTTCATCAGGGCAAGCGTTATTAAAACCACAATCGGAAGGACAAACCACATGTTTAATTTTATGCCGACTAACAAAACTGAGCCGGCGGCAGTTGCGATCAAACCAAGCGATATCAGATAGAATGTTTTTGCAATACCCTGGTATGTATTGGGAAGAGCCGGAGTGCCTGTAATTAAATTATTCATACCCCGGAAAGCGGCTGCAGATGAAATAATTAAAAACGGAACCCAGATCCAACCCGCGTTTTGAACACCGGCTAAACTAATCCCAGTAACTTGTAGCCCGGAATTATCTACAGCAGAGAAAAGAAAAAATCCCATAATCCATGGAATTGCTTTTTGCATTATTCCGACACCAAGATTTCCGATTCCCGCATTAAGTCCAAGTGAGGATCCTTGTACTTTCTTAGGGAAAAAATAACTGATATTGCTCATTGAAGAAGCAAAATTTCCGCCCCCGATACCGGAGAATGCCGCGAAGACCGCAAAAGTAATATAGGAGGTGTTAATATTTTGCAGGGCTAAAGCAACTCCTATAACTGGTACAAGTAATAATACCGTGGTAACAAAGATTACATTTCTTCCGCCGCCAAGTGAGATTAAGAATGAATTGGGTATGCGCAAAGTAGCGCCCGCCAATCCGGCTATTGCCGGGAGCGTATAATATAAACTGTTTATTTCCTTTAATTTATTTGTTACTTCGGCGGGGCTCATTGAATCTGTGATCATTCCGAAATTGTAGCCAAATTCTTTAAGCTTGGTTGCAATAATGCTCCACATCATCCAAACTGCGAAGGCGAGCAATAATGCCGGAATTGAAATCAGTAAGTTTTTAACGGCAATTTTTTTACCGCCAGTATTCCAGAATTTCTCGTCTTCAACTCTCCAGTCATCAATATTAATTTTAGTCATTAAACTTCCCTGTGGGCCTTAATTATTTATTTATGGTGCTTAGGTTTCATATCAATATGTTCCAATGCTTCAGGAACCTCGGCTTCCATGAGTTTTTTGGTTGAAAGATGAAGCCAAACTAAACACACGGCTGATAGAATGAGCATAAACATCCAGCAGCTGGTCCAAAGCCCGGTACTTTCGAGTAAATACCCAAAAATTATCGGACCGAAGAATCCGCCGAGTCCTCCAAGCACACCGACCATCCCTCCGACTACGCCAACCTCATCAGGAAAGTGATCGGGAATTAATTTATAAACTCCTGCTTTCCCAATTCCCCAAATAGATCCAATGAGAATTACAAGCACAGCAAATATCCAGACATTAGCCTGAAAATGAATTTTTGTAATTCCTTTTGCTAACAATTCTTTCTTCTCGACTCTATCGCCAATTTTAACGACCGGTTCCTGCCAGACAGCCTTAGTAGGAAGAACCAGCAATTGATCATCCAATATTTCGCTTTTTGTCGTTTTTTTAATTACCGGGTAATGAATATTATTTACTACAATTAATGTATCCGTAACCGAAGTAACAGTGCCTGCTTTTTTATTCATTATTCCGCTTCCGGGCGAATAAATATCCATCCGGGGAATTGTCAGCATTAAACTTATTACAACCGAAGAGGCAAGAACGATAAACATAACTTTTCTTGCGCCAAATTTGTCTGACATCCAGCCGCCGAGCGCCCGGATAACACCGGAAGGAAAACTAAAAAGTGAAGCGAAAATTCCTGCGGTTATGAGCGGCAAATAATACACATTTACAAAATACGGGACAAGCCATTGTGAGAAAGCAACAAAGCATCCAAAGACCAGGAAATAAAATAATCCGAAACGCCAAACTCTAACATCCTTTAATGGCTGCAGCAATTGTTTGATAGTTTTATTTGAGCTGGCAGGTTTTTTGTTTTCTGTGAAGATTAAAAATATTATCGCCATTAAAACAAGTGCCGCTGAATAGATGACAGGAAGAGTTCTCCAATTTTCAAGATTTGCGCCGTTGTTAGTTAAATATTTTAAAATCGACGGCGCCAGTAAAGTTGTAAGCGCAGCGCCGGCATTGCCTGCTCCAAAAATTCCCAGCGCTCTCCCTTGCCAGTTTCTTGGGTACCAAACCGAAGTGTAAGCAATTCCTATGGCAAAACTTATTCCTGTTAGACCAAAACCAAAGCTGGCAATGGCAAACCAAAAAAAACTATTTGCGTATGAAAGTAAATACATCGGAATTGCAGAAAATAAAAGTAAACCTCCGAAAATTATTCTACCGCCATATTTGTCAGTTAATATTCCCGCAGGCAATCTGAATATTGAACCGGCCAGGACAGGAATTCCCAGCAACCACCCGATTTCTATCGGGCCCCATTTAAAAACCTGATTATCAACTAAAAAAGTAACAAGAACACCATTCAGCATCCATGCGGCAAAACAAATCGTGAATGCAAGTGTATTGAAGAACAGCATTTTGTGAGCTTTGTTGTTAACTGTTTTTTCCATTCAATCACTGATGTGTATTATTAAATCTGTTTTATTAATTAACAGCCAAATCTGAAAATCAATTATTCTCCGGCCGATGAACAGTCCAGGCTTCTTTTGCATTTCGAATTTTTTTCCTGTCCCGGTTCCAAATCACTTTTTGATACGGGCGCCATAAATAACTTAAAGGAAATACAAGGAAGTGTACTAGTCTTGTAAACGGTACAATTAAAATAATCAGGAAGCCTGTTATAATATGCAGCTGAACAACGAGGGGGAGCATAAAGACAGCATCCACTTTCGGAGTAAAGGTAAATAATGATTTAAGATATGGAGAAATGACAATTGCAAACCACGAAGAACCCCATCGGTATCCGTAAGCAACCCATAATCCCAAAAATATTTGGATCAGCAGAAGAATTTCCAGAATGATATCCATGTAATTAGTGACTACTCTTATGCGCGCGCTGCTGAGTCTCCGGTAAAGGAGATTTATCAAACCAATAAAAGCCATTATTCCGAAAGTAAACGCTGAAATTTCAAGAATGAACAATCTCAAAGGCTGTTGATTCCACAGAAGAATTGACTGCGGAATTAAGAATGCGATGAGATGGCCGAAGAAAATAATTACAATGCCCCAATGAAAAAGAAGCGAGCCCCAAAAAAGTTTTCTTGTTTCCAAAAATTGCGACGATAACGATGAGTATCCGAATTTAAGAGAGCGATATCGATATACAGTGCCGATAACAAATACGATTATAGCGATATAGGGCAAAGCTATAAAAAAGAAATTATTTAACAAGTCCATCATACCTTCCTAACTTTGAATTTTTAATTCGTTAGAAATTTCATGTGAAAAAGTTGTTCCGTCTATCATCCCGGAATGATTTTCCTGAAAATCTGACGTAAGAACTTCAAGCAGCGCCAGTAAAGGCCATTTGTAAGCTTTGCCGTTATTTTCTTCCTGAGTGATCAATGTCTTATGATGTTTCTCATAGATATCATTTTTTTTGTGAATCTTTTCGTTCTCAAATTCACCGATTATTTTTTTTAGAGCCGGAATAATTATCAAGAAGATCAGATCGTTTTTAAAGTCGTCGTCATTTACTCTTACCAGGAGCCTCAAAAGGTTTGGAAGGTGATCGGCCAGTTCTGTGCCGCAATCATTGTTTGTTTTTTTATGCTCGTTATTAAGATTAACCAGAAGTTCGCCTCTTTTATAATCGTCGCCGAATAATACGTAGCCAGCATCAAGGGTTGTTAACGCCTGAACATCAAATGAACGTGTGTAAATCTCTTCCCATTGCCGGAGCGGTATGCTGTTAATTATTGATGTGAATTCAGCCAAATATTTTGCTGCGGTTGGATAATGGCCATCTAAAAATTTTTGAGCATTTTCAGTCTTAAAACGCAGTTCTTCAATTGGATACACAAATAAATCTGCAAGCAGTAAATAATGGTTAATTGGTCTGTAATTCATGGTTATAAGCCCCTTGTGGGAGATTCTTTAAAACCGAAACCGCTAGAACCCTTAGCGTCACCGGTGTTCTCAAGCATTTCGATGGCCTGCTCTCTGTGAGCCGGGGGAATATTAAAGCGATCGTCAAACTTCGCCAGAGAAGTCAAATAAAAAATATCATCAGCCATTTTAGAAGTTAATCCAACATCGCTCAGAGCTTTTTGAGAAAATTCGCTGTTGATATCGCCTACGGTAACGTTTCTTCTGTGGACACGAACCGCCAACTGTTTTTTGAGAACTTCTTTAATTTTACTTTCATTGCCCGCGCCGAACATGTTAGCAAGATATTTTAATGGAAATCTCGACTGTTCAATGGTTCCCCACAAGGAATTTGTGGAAGTATCATAGAGAGTGTTTTTATTCCAGAATTTTGCGATCGGATCGAGTTTGCCTGATTGCGCACTGTTATCGGCATCGCTCAGGGTCGCCATTACGGGCAATAAGGAAGGGATATAAAACAGCATAGGCAATGTTCTGTATTCGGCATGCAATGGCAGGCCTAATCCCCACTCTTTTACAAATTTATATACAGGTGATGTTTGAGCCGCTTGTATGGTAGAATCCGCTATACCATTGTCTTTGGCTTTCTGAATTACATTCTCATCGAAAGGATCCAGAATTAATTCCAATTGCCTGTCTATCAATTCATCTTCCGGCGCGGAAGCCGCTTCCTGAATTCTGTCAGCATCGTATAGCAATACACCAAGATACCGGATTCTACCGACACAGGAATGCATGCACGCAGGAGCCAGGCCGGCCTCCAAACGGGGATAACATAAAATGCATTTTTCGGACTTGCCTGTACTCCAGTTATAATATGATTTTTTATAAGGGCACGCCGTAACGCACATTCGCCAGGCGCGGCAAACCTGCTGATTGATAAGAACAACTCCATCCTCGCCGCGTTTGTAAATTGCACCGGAAGGACATGAAGCAACACAAGCCGGATTAAGACAGTGATTGCAAATTCTGGGAAGATAGAACATTGCCATTTTCTCCAGCTGGAACATGGCTTCTTTTTCGGAGGGCGATAGATGTTCAAGATTTGGATCCCGACGGGCAAATTCCGGTGTCCCGCTCAAATCGTCATCCCAATTAGGTCCGCTTTTTATGTCAATTGGTTTTCCGGTGATTAATGATACCGGGCGTGCGGTCGGTTGATCATTGCCTTTGGGAGATTCGATAAGATCCAGATATTTGTATGTCCAGGGTTCGTAATAATCCTCAAGCGAAGGCATATATGGATTGTGGAAAATATTTAACAATCCTTTGTATTTACCGGAGCCTCTCAGTGAAAGTTTCTGATCATCACTTTTTTTCCAGCCGCCCTTATAAATATTTTGATCTTCCCACTTTGTCGGAAAACCAGTGCCGGGTTTGGTCTCAACATTATTCCACCACATATACTCTGCGCCTTTTCTATCAGTCCAGATATTTTTACATGCGATAGAACAGGTGTGACATCCTATACACTTGTCCAAATGAAAAAGCATGGCGACCTGTGATCTTACATCCATTTTGTCAACCGTATTTGTTTAATAAAATATTTTCTTAAACGTTATAATTAAAATTCCACAACAGTCATTTTTTTAATAATCACGTGTGTATCCCGGTTCGGCGCCGTCGGACCCCAATAGTTAAAGTGATAGGAAAATTGGCCGTATCCGCCTGCAAGTAAATTTGGTTTCAAATGAGTTCTTGTTACGCTGTTGTTTCCGCCCGCCCGTTTGTTTCCGCGCATCTGAGATTTAGGAATTGTGATTGTCCTTTCCACCGTGTGATAAACAATGCATACACCTTTTGGAATTCGCGAGCTTACAACAGCTCTGGTGCAGTAAACGCCGTTATCATTCAGCACTTCAACCCAATCATTATCTTTGATACCCAATTCCTCAGCATCCTCTTCACTAAGCCAGCATGGTTCACACCCTCTTGAAAGAGTTAGCATTCGCAAATTGTCCATGTAAGTTGAATGGATGTGCCATTTGCCGTGGGGAGTTAAACAATTCAAAACTTTTGCGTTACCATCCTTTAGTGTTTCTTTCAACTCACCGAAGACTTCCGGCTTGGGAGATGGTTTATACGTCGGAAGATGTTCTCCGAATGCTATGTACATTTCATGGTCTAAATAGAAATGCTGTCTACCGGTTAAAGTTCTCCATGGAACCAATCTTTCAACATTATATGTAAACGCCGAATAAGCTCTTCCATTGTTCATCAATCCCGACCAGACCGGAGATGTATTATATCGTTTGGGTTGTGCCTGTAAATCTTTAAAAGTCATTCTAACATCTCTGCTTCCGTCTGCGATATCAGTGAGAGTCAAACCGGTTTTCGACTCCATGTATTTGTATGCGCGGTGTGTCAGATCTCCGTTCGTAAGAGAGGAGAGATGAAGCACTGCATTTGCCGCAGAAACATCATTCTTCAAAGATGGATAAACTATGCCGTCAATATTTTCAACCGGGAAATAATTTGAATCAAGCATTTCATCATAATAATCAGCGCATTGATAATGATTCCCGTGCGCGCTCATACCTTTCTTTTTGATGTTTGGACCAAGAGAAATAAATTTATCATAGATCTTAGTGTAGTCTCTGTCAACGATTGCAATCTTATGCATCGTCTTTCCCGGAACGGCTTCGCATTCACCAAGGTACCAGTCCTTTATTGTCGGTTGACTGATTTCGTCGGCGGAATCATGCGAGAGAGGAAGAGTAACAATATCACGCTTTGTTTCCCGGAAATGTTTCCGGGCTGTTTTACTTGTCTCAAGGGCAATGTTTCTAAAAATCTCCCAATCAGACTTCGATTCCCATACGGGAGCGATCGCAGCCGATAAGGGATGAATAAAAGAATGCATATCAGTGCTATTCAAATCGTTTTTCTCATACCATGAAGCCGCGGGTAAAACTATGTCAGAATAGAGCGCTGATGAATCCATCCGGAAATTTAAATCCACGACAAGGTCCATCTTTCCGACGGGGGCAATATCATGCCATTTCAATTCTTCGGTTTTTTCTTCGTTATCTTTCGCAATTAAATTTGAATGGGTTCCCAAATAATGTTTTAGCGCATATTCGTGTCCTTTCATACTTCCGGATATTGCGTTTCCTCTCCAGATAATCCAGACGCGGGGGAAATTTGTTTCTGCTTCCGGATCTCCGATCGCATATTCAATCTCTTTTGTTTTCAGTTTTTCAAGAATAATTTTTTTTAATTGTTCCGGATCGTCGGTTTTTGCTTCACGGCTTAAATCAAGAGTGTTCTTATTGAACTGCGGATAAAAGGGCATCCACCCCATTCGAACGGATTTTAAAATTAAATCCGCCATGTGCTTTCTTGTAAGATCATTATCGGGGGCTGTGTTGTACTTGGATGTAAGACCGTCATAACGGTATTGACATGTATTGATATAATGCCAGATAGGGGTTTGCTGCAGCCGGGACGCATCGACCCAGTCTTTTGCAAACGCAATCGTTGCCCAGGAATCAGTCGGAGCCAGTTTCTCCTGACCAACGTAGTGATTTAATCCGCCGCCATTTTTTCCGACGCATCCGCAGAGCATTAAAGCCATTATGCCCGCGCGGTACATTAAATTATTATGGTACCAGTGATTCACGCCGGCCCCGATGATAATCATGCACTTACCCTGGGTGTTGCTGGCGGTTTCAGCCCATTCTCTCGCAAAGCTTATAACATTTTTAGAATCAACTCCTGTGAATATTTCCTGCCATGCCGGAGTATATGAGGAATCTTTATCATTGTAGTCTTTAGGGTAATCACCGCCGAGATTCCGTTCAATTCCATATTGTGCCATTGTTAAATCATAAACAGTTGTTACCGGAATCTTTTTTCCTTCAACAGTTTTGATAAAATTAACCGGCACGCCCCGTAATTTTTTCATGTTCAGGCCATATTCAACAAATTCAACCTGCAGAACTTCATCATGTTTATCAATCAAGCTAAGGCACGGGTCGTATGCCAGGTTATCGGTTGAATTTTCATATTTGAGATTCCAGTTGCCTTGTTCAGAATCCCATCTGTGTCCCATTCCGCCCTTCGGTACAACAAATTTTCCGGTTAGGGAATCGATATTTAAAAATTTCCATTCGCCGTTGGGTATATCCGCGTATTGAGATATTTGATTTGCCCTAAGAAGTTTGCCCGGTTTGTAAACATTCTGCTCTTCAACAAGTTCGACCAGATAAGGAGAATCTGTATATTTTTTTACATAATCTATGAAGTATGGATTTTTATTTTCGTGATGAAACTCTTTAAGAATTACATGAGTTACAGCCATCCAGAAAGCGCCATCGCTTCCGGCATGAAGCGGAACCCATTGATCAGCATATTTTGCAACCTGGCTGAAATCGGGAGAGAATACAATTGCCTTTGTTCCGTTATGCCGCGACTCGGCAAAAAAATGGCAGTCAGGTGTCCTGGTCATATTAAGATTTGCGCCCATCACTGCGATCATTTTAGAATTGTACCAGTCCGCGCTTTCGCATACATCCGTCTGTTCGCCCCAGATTTCAGGAGAGGCATTCGGAAGATCACAATACCAATCGTAAAAACTAAGATTAACGCCGCCGAAGAGCTGCAAGAATCTGCTTCCGCCGGCATAGCTTAACATAGACATTGCCGGAATCGGAGAAAAGCCGATAACACGGTCGGGCCCGTATTTTTTCGCAGTGTAAATATTTGCGGCTGCAATAATTTCCAATGCTTCTTCCCAGCTCGTCCTTCTGAATCCGCCCTTGCCCCGGGCCTGCTGGTACTCTTTTCTTTTTTCGGGATCGTTCTGAATTCTTTCCCAGGCCAAAAAAGAATCACCCGTTTTTAGTTTTGCTTCACGGTAAGCATCTATTAATACACCGCGGATGAGGGGATATTTTATTCTTAACGGACTGTAGAGATACCATGAGAAAGAAATCCCTCTCTGACATCCTCTCGGTTCATATGGAGGCAAACCTTCTTCGAGTAAAGGATAATCCAGTTGCTGGGTTTCCCAGACAACGATTCCGTCCTTAACGTGAATCTGCCAGGAACATCCGCCTGTACAGTTTACACCATGAGTGCTGCGCACAACTTTATCATGTTGAAATCTGTTTCTATAAAACTCTTCCCACTTTCTGGTATCCGGCGAAATGATGTCTCTAATCCAGCTCATTTTATTCACTCATTTTAAGATTAATGAAAGTTGACACTCTTCTTTTTTACTCTGATCCATAGCAGCAATAAAATGACTAACATCAAATTTGATGCAAGGGCTACTCCGATGAGCAGTGACGATTCCTTCTCTGTCTTCGGAATTATTACGGGGCCTTTCTTATCAACATAGTAAAGCAGCGCCAGCAGATTTTTGATTTCCTGATCTGTTAATTGATGGAATTGAAACGCATCCGCCATGGCAGGGAATGGCGGGTTTCTTAAAATTCCATCAATGCCTTGTGCGCCCATTCTTGAAAATGTATTCGTTAAATCTTTGGAAAGTAAGCCGCCGTTTGTAACAATCGGGTTTTCTATGTTATGACACGTCAGGCATGCGGCCCCATTGTTTGTCAATTTTGTTGTTCCGTCAAAAATGTTCAGTCCGTTTTCAATATCTACCTTCGTGATATAAGTCGCGCTGAATATCTGACTCGGTGTTCTGGTGTTTGGGCTTTGGGAATCAACGCTGTTTATTTTGATGTGTTCGAGAACAGATAGAATCTCGGCATTGCTTAAATTCTGATCCGGCATTAAAATATTGTTATACTGGCCGAAGACCGCAACTGCAGTAGAATCGCCGGAGTTAATAAGTGTTTGAGATGAATGAATAAACTTTATTAACCAGGCCTCGTTTCTTTTTTTTGTGATATTGGATAAATCCGGTCCGATCAATTTACCCTTGCCGATGGTATGGCATGAAATACATTTCTGAGAAAAAAGTAATTCTCCCTTGTCTTGCGCAGAAAGCTCAATGTGGAAGATCACAAAAAATTGTACTAAAACAACAATTGCAATTTTACGCATAACTTTTTCTCTTCTTAGGGATGAAAAAACACCCGTATAATTCGGAATTTTTTATCTGATTGTAACTTAGATAATCACAGACAATGTGTCAAGTTAAATTATTTTGATGTCCTGTTTATCCTATTTGGGGTGTTGCGGAAGGAGAGGGGGAAGCAAGTCGCTTCCCGCTTAAGAAAAAGCTAATTAATTTGAACCGATTGAACCAATTCTCCTGTCGGACTTATAACACTTACATTCACGGGAATTGCACTTTTAGAGATTTCGACGGCCTGTTGAGCTAATTGAGCAAGCCCGTTGCAGCACGGAACAGTCATTATAAGAACTGTAATCGATTTGAGATTAGACTCGTTTATCATCAATAACAGTTTATCAAGATAAACCTGTTTATTGGAATCAAGTTTTGGACATGCTATAGCGAGCGATTTTCCTTTCAGAAAATCTTTATGGAAATCGGGGTAGGCAAAGGCGCAACAATCCGCAGCGAGAAGAAGATCTGAATTTTTAAAAAACTGGGCTTGCGGAGAAACCAGATGAAGCTGCACCGGCCATTGCCTTAAATGAGAAACGCGTGCGCCATTTTCATCCGCGGATTTATCTGTCTGTTTAAATGTTAATTCTTGTGAACCGGGACAGCCACTGTGGGCTTGTTTTTCTACAGACTCTCTACCTGAAAGGGGATTTTCAATTCCCTTTTCGCGCAGAAATTCCAGCGCCTCCGTTAGGTATTCAAACTCCTCATGATCGCGCAGGTGCTTCAGGTGTGCAATAATTACGTTTGTTCCGCCTTTCATGATATAATCCATTACCTTCCTTTCATCGTACGGTTCGGCTTCGCGTTCTTCGATTGTTAATGCACCCGGAGGGCAGTTTCCAAGGCACGCCCCCAGACCGTCGCAGAAAAGGTCGCTTATTAATCTTGCCTTCCCGTCAATTATCTGAAGGGCTCCTTCGTGGCACTCCGGAACGCAATTTCCGCATCCGTCGCACTTTTCTTCATCTATTTTAATGATTTTACGTATCATATATTTTCCGATTTGATAAACAGAATTTTTTTTCTGATATTAATATATCAATATTTTGTCTTTTGTCAAAGCAGGCTTCAGTATATAATTAAAAAGTAAAATTGAAAGCATTCTAATGAGTACGAAATATATTAAGAATAAAGACAAATCTGTCCAGATAGTAAGATTTGTAGTACAAATCGCGTTTTCTTTATTGTGTATATGGATTGGCATTGAGTTCTCGCAGTTCATTGCATATCTGGAATCGAATGGCGTGCGGCCATTTCATCATAGACCTCCCGGTGTTGAGGGCTTCCTGCCGATCAGCGCCCTGATGAGCGTCGTATATTTTTTCCAGACAGGAATTGTACATCCCGTTCACCCGGCTGGATTTTTTATTTTTCTTGCGATAGTCGGCGTGTCGCTGGTTTTTGGAAAAGCGTTCTGCAGCTGGTTATGCCCGGTGGGATTTCTTTCGGAATTGGTTGGAGACTTCGGTGACAAAGTATGGAAAAAAATATTTAAGAGGAGATTCAAACTTCCTCGTCTGCTGGACTATCCCCTGCGTTCGTTAAAATACCTGCTTCTCGCGTTTTTTGCATTCGCAATTTTTTCAATGACAGAAACCGCGTTGGCGTATTTTTTAAGTGATACTTACAATATCGTCTCAGACGTTAAAATGTATTATTTCTTTGCAAATATTTCCAGGTTTTCATTAATTGTTATCGGAATTTTGTTCTTCCTATCGATTGTTGTCAGGAATTTCTGGTGCAGATATTTATGTCCCTATGGTGCTCTGCTTGGGATAGCCGGTCTCCTGAGTCCAAATAAAATAAGAAGAGATGCGGTAAATTGTATCGACTGCGGATTATGTACCAAAGCATGTCCTTCGTTCATAAAAGTTGACAAGGTTATAACAGTAAGGTCGGATGAATGTACGTCATGTCTAAACTGCGTTGATGTCTGCCCCGTAGAAGACACTCTTTATGTAAGAAGTTTTATTGGCAAGAAAAAAATATCAAAAAAATTAATTGCCGCCGGGGTGATAATGATTTTTGTTGCGATAACGGGATTCGGCATGATCAGCGGGAACTGGCATAATAAAGTACCACCACAAGAATATCTAAGGATTCACAAAGATCTGGATGCCATCGGGCATCCGACAAGTACTTCCGACATCAAAGAACTAAACCGATCTGTAGAGAAAGGAAGAATAGATGGAGAAAAATAATTCTGTTGAAAAGAATCCGATTGTTAAATTGTTTTCTCATATTATTCCGCCGCCGCAGTGGAGATATCCGGTAATAGTCATATTGGGAATTTTTGTCGGGCTTGGATTTTATGTTCTTTATATATCCAATGCAATTTCATATCTATCGGATGATCCAAAAACTTGCATAAACTGTCACGTTATGATTCCTCAATATGCTACATGGGAGAGGGGAAGTCATGGACGTGGAATTACCTGTAACGATTGTCACGTCCCCCAGAATAATATTATATCGAAATATCTCTTCAAGGCAAATGACGGATTGCGCCACGCAACTTATTTTACAATGAGATGGGAGCCGCAGGTAATCAGGATTAAAGATGCCGGAAAACGGGCCGTTCAGGATAACTGCATTCGCTGCCATACAAATTTAATTCACCCTCTCGCGCTGAGATCAATCAATAATAAAAGCGTTGAGGATCAGACCGAAAGATATTGCTGGGATTGCCACCGCGAGACTCCGCATGGAAGAATTCACAGTTTATCATCAACCCCTTACGCGCGTGCGCCGCAACTCGAACCGTCTGTGCCTGAGTGGCTTAAAAATTATATTAAATCAGATAAAAAATTATCAGAGGAAAAAAAATGAAACCGATTCAGGAATTGACTAAGAACAAACCATGGCTTGGGTGGGTACTTTTTATTGCCACTATCGTTGTTGTTTTTTTAATAGGATTGTTCGCTTCATCTATCATTGAAAGAAGAAATGAATCCATGACGCTTCAGCAGGTAAAGCCGATTGCGGATTGGGAGCCCAGAAATGAAGTGTGGGGAGAAAATTATCCTCGCGAGTATGAAACTTATATGCAAATGCATGATACTACATTCGCAAGCAAATACGCGGGATCAGTTACGCGAGATTATCTTGAAGAATCTCCCGATCTTGTAATAATGTGGGCCGGCTACGCGTTTTCAAAAGAATATAACGCACCCCGGGGACATTCATTTGCAATTAAAGATCTTAGAAATATTCTAAGAACAGGCGGAGTTAAAGAAAGTCCCATGCCGGCTACATGCTGGACCTGTAAAAGTCCGGACGTTCCGCGTGTAATGCAAAAGGTTGGAGCGGAGGAATTTTATAAATCGAAATGGAAAGATTTAGGTGCCGAGATAGTTAATCCGATCGGCTGCCAGGATTGTCACGATCCCAAAACACTTGATTTACGCATTACAAGACCGGCTCTTATCGAAGCATTGCAAAGACAGGGCAGAGATATAAAAAGTTTTTCTCACAACGAAATGAGATCACTTGTATGCGCCCAGTGCCATGTTGAGTATTATTTTAAAGGCGAGGGTAAATATTTAACATTTCCATGGGATAAGGGATTTAGCGCAGACGCGATGGAAGAATATTACGACAATATTGAATTTTCGGATTGGACACATAAACTCAGCAGAGTACCGATGCTAAAAGCACAGCATCCTGACTACGAATTATTTAAAACAGGAGTTCATGCGGACCGCGGAGTAAGTTGTTCCGATTGTCATATGCCCTATAAATCCGAAGGCGGTGTTAAGTTTACAGATCATCACGTTCAAAGCCCCTTAAACAATGTTGAAAATTCCTGCCAGGTTTGTCACCGCGAAAAGACACAAAAGCTTATTGAAAATGTTTACGAAAGACAGGATAAAATTCTTGAGTTAAGAAAAATTGCAGAGAAAACTTTGGCAGCCACACATCTGGAAGCAAAGATGGCGTGGGACAACGGCGCAACTGAAAGTGAAATGAAAGCAGCGCTTAAATATATCCGCCACGCTCAATGGAGATGGGATTGGGTTGCAGCGGCAAACGGATTGGGCTTTCATTCACCGGTTGAGTCAATGCGTGTGTTGGGAACATCTATTCAAAAATCAGAACTCGCGAGAAAAGAAATTGCTCTGGTGCTTGTTAAACACGGCGTAAAATATCCTGTAAATTTGCCGGACTATTCAACCAAGGAGAAAGCTCAGAAATTAATAGGTCTTGATATGCCGGCACTCCACGCAGATAAAGCCCAATTGTTAAAAACTGTAATTCCCGAATGGGACAAAAAGGCAAAAGAGCGGCAGGGAACTTTACAGCAGTATTAATTTTTTTATAAAATCTTGGTTGATCAAAAAAGAAAGCCAAATCATTAAGAGAAGGTCGGGATTATCCCGGCCTTTTCATTTTTAAACATTATTTTGCAGTACTTAAAAACAAACACAACAGAGTGATTGATGAAAATTCAGGATGTATCATTTACCGCAACCGATTGGAATAAAATAATACCAAAAGAATATCCCGGCGAGACGGGAAAAGCGTTCTGGAAAGTATTTGAAGAGGGGAACGTCAGAGTCCGCATTGTGGAATACTCACCCGGATATTTGGCCGATCACTGGTGCAGCCGCGGTCATGTGATTTATGTTTTAGAAGGGGAACTGATAACGGAACTGAAAGACGGAAGAATCTTCAGGCTCAATCCGGGAATGAGCTACCAGGTGGCAGACAACAAAGAACCTCATCGCTCCAGAACGGAAACAGGCGCTAAATTATTTGTCGTTGACTGATCTGCAAACCGAATCTGAAAATCAAACCAGATCAGTTTAAAAATTTATTTAACTGTTCTTCCGGAAAATTTGATTCAATAAAAATGATCTG
This sequence comes from Ignavibacteriae bacterium HGW-Ignavibacteriae-3, assembly GCA_002839795.1. Taxonomy (GTDB): domain Bacteria; phylum Bacteroidota; class Ignavibacteria; order Ignavibacteriales; family Melioribacteraceae; genus Fen-1258. The sequence continues at coordinate 28,361 of PGYS01000010.1, forward strand.
ATCGGGAGATAGAACTTTTATTTTCTTCATGATTTTATTCTGCGATAAGTATTTATTTCTTTCCTCGAATGCGTTTGCATCGCTTTCAGAATTGAATTTAATCTGCGCTATGTTCGCATAACCCGTCGGGGACACCATCGGAAGAATATATGCTTCATAATTACTGAACTGATCGAACATCTCCATCCATTCAGGAAAACCGTTCTGTATGCCTAATCCGCCTTTAATAAATTTTAATTGATTCTTGTACGGTTTAAAAGCGACATTCCCGAATAGCCGGGGAAGTTCAATTGGCGATGAATTTATTCTTGCAGCATATCTGGAAAAGAGTTCCAGCGTTAATTTCCCCGCGGCGCCGTCTCCCTTGTCGTTGGAGATGGAAAGATAATATTCTCCTACGGCCGCCTGGACCTGGAAAGGCGTAATGCAGATAAATTTTGTTAAGGTATCGGATAATTCGCACTTATACCGGGATACCGAAAAAATTCCGAATGCGGCTTTGCCGTCGTTCATTTTATAAATTTCACAGCGGAAATTGATATCGTTCATTTCAATTTCCTGAAGCAGTAATTTATCAAAGCCATATTCAAGATAAATATCCGCGCCGCCGTTAATCAGTCCCCACAAAGTAGTTCCGTCATAATAGTTGGTCTTGATAATCTTTCCATTCGCAATATCGGATTGCGATAATTCCGGAAAATCTTTGTCGGGTTGAGCATGAATTAAAATGGAAAATGTAAATAGGACTGCCGGAACAAAATATTTTTTCATTGCATATCTACTTTTTGTAATTGGATTTTTTCAATATCCGCGATTCCAAGTTTAAGATTTTGCGCGAGCTCAAGAAATATTCTGCTTCGCGGCGAATCTTCCTTCTGAATTTTTTCTTCGATTCTTTTTTTGAGAACTATTTCGTGACCGATTCTGTCCACTGCAACTGGATCTGTCCCGATTAAAATTACATTAAAATTTGTGAAAAATTGGGGATTGGCTCCCGGCCCGCCGTTGAAACAGCCTTTCAAACCATCGACAATATTCAGAACCACTTTATCCCGCAGTGGCGGAAAAGCACAGACCTCAGCCGTGGTTTCAGACCATAATTGTTTATGCAGTCTTGCGGTATTTGTTATAGCGCCGTAAGAGAGATTTTTAAGACAAAGGGTTACCGTCGGTCCGGCATTTTTTAAAATTGGAACATTGATTATTCTATCCACCATCTGTGTTACAATTTTGGTGAAGTAGGAATACTTTCCTTCATTAATCATATAAGGAATAGTGGCCGAATCATACTTCTCTTCACAATTGGCCATATAGAACCAGTCTTTATCGATCATTCTTTCGCCGTATAGTTTTCCATCAGAGTCATACATAGAACCGTTCTGGGGGCCTTCCGTTCCGACTATTTTTATTCCCGGAAAATTTTCATTTGTAAATCCCGCTTCTGTCAATTGTTCTGCCCGCCTGTCCCATATTAAAATATTTTTTCTGGGAATTCCCGAATCTTCAAGTTGTTTTACAATCGCCTGAGTTACCTCCACGCTTGTTGACAATGTCGGTCCTGCAACGGGATTCACTTTTAATCCAATTCTGTCTTTTTCATTTACAAACATTTTCCATGCGTCTTTTAATTTAGAAGCGCCGGTCAGTTCAAGCATTCCTTTCGCAACCATATCGTACGCCGCCTGATAAACAATTTTATTATCCGCGATGGATTTGCCGTTATTTATCTGAACAACTTTACCCGGAAATTTTCCGGGCATTGAGTTTTCATTACGCGGATATTTCAAAGCGTCATTGATATTGGTTTCTGGTTTGGGATTTGCAACTGATTGAGCAGATAGACTCACTGCAAAAATCAGAAATAAAATAATGCTGCTTAAAGCTGATATGTGCAAGCGACTAATTTGGTTTGACTCGTCTTTTCTCATAATAGAATCCTAATCGTTAAAATAACATTGCATTAAATTAACGAGATACTTTGCAAATTGCAGTCGGATAAAATCTATTTAGAAATCAATAGAAGACGAATTGTCCTTGTTCAATCTTTCAAAAACGATTGCTATGTTTAAAAGAGAATATCTTAGAACTTGGATTTAAGGAGGCTGAATTGATAGATGAGGAGGAGCCGGTTTGTTCGTTTTGTGAAAGCGGAGTAAAAAATGATGATGACTTTTGCCCAAACTGTGGTTCAATTTTCGCCGATAATGTAAAGTGCTCAAAACATCAGGATGCAGATGCGGCCGGTATCTGCGTTATCTGCTGCGAGGGGTATTGTAATGAATGCGGTTTTGCGTTATACGGTAGGGTATTTCTTTGCTCCGCCCACTCGGAGCTCGATATTTTTGAGGGAATGGCAAGGGTTTACGGGAATAACGATTTCACACAAATCGCGCTTGTTAAATCAAGTCTGGAGGGGGAAGGACTGCATCCTTTTATATTTTCCCGGAAGGCAAATCCTTTGCATTTTCCTACTTCCGATTATAGTGTTTTCAGACCGTCGGGCAAATTCGATGGCAATATGATAGACGAAATAAAAGTAATGGTTCCGTTTCAGGAAGTAATAGAAGCAGAAAAAATAGTTTCTGATTTGAAATCGGCAGATGAAAATATTCTTTAGCGGAATGAACAATATATTACTGATAATTCCTTTTATTATTTGAGAGGGAGAACATAATGAACGCGAACACAAAATTTGGTTTTATACCTGTTTCAAGTTCCATTTCTCAGACACCGATTGAAGAAATGGTCGGCGAATTAATACCGGTTCTCCATGCATTGGGCGGCGAACAAATTACAGAAGAAATGATTGATGTCCCCCTGCCGGTTTTTTATCTTCTTGTTACCGGCGGCACAGAAGAAAAGGTTATTACTCTTTGTAGGGAAAGAAAAAAGACGATAAAAAATGAAATCACAATTCTGCTTGCCAATCCCCGCAACAATTCACTCCCTTCATCTCTCGAAATACTTGCCCGGCTGCAGCAGGACGGAGAAAAAGGAAAGATCGTTTATCTTGATGACGAAACAAATAAAAACTGGCATGGTGAATTAGAACAGATAATAAAACATCAAACAGTTTTTTATCAACTGAAAAAAACAAATATTGGATTGATCGGCGAACCGTCCGACTGGCTTGTAGCAAGCATGCCGGAAGAATCAACGATAAAAAATGTCTGGGGACCCGAGGTAATAAAAATAGCACTGGCGGAACTGAAATCAGAAATATCCGGAATAAAAGATGATGAAATAGAGGAGGATAATCGTTATGTAACAAGCCGGGCCTCTGAAATCAAAGAACCCACAAAAAAAGAAATAAAAAGTGTCTTTAAAGTTTACGCCGCTTTAAAGAATTTGATAAAAAATAATGAACTTAATTCTGTTTCCGTCCGCTGTTTCGATCTGGTCACGGATATGAAAACAACCGGATGTATAGCGTTATCCAGATTGAACGATGAGGGGGTCGTCGCCGGTTGTGAGGGCGATCTTGTCTCTACGCTTGGAATGCTGTGGGCAAATTATATGACTGATCAGATAATCTGGATGGCAAATCCGGCTCAGATTGATGAATCAAATAATTCTATATGGCTCGCACACTGTACAGTTCCGATTAAAATGGTTGAAAATTATAAGCTCAGATCACATTTTGAATCTGGACTGGGAGTCGGGATTCAGGGTGAGCTGAGCAAGGGAAAAATTACCGTGCTCAGACTCGGCGGAAAAGACCTTAAAAAAATCTGGGTTTCGAACGGAGAGATTATCGAATCGGGTTCATCGGAAAATCTGTGCAGAACACAGGTGAAAGTTAAACTTCATGGAGCCGCAAAGGCGGTTGATTTACTTACGGCTCCTCTCGGAAATCATATTTTACTGATGCGCGGGAGCCATACAAAAGAGTTAACCGAATGGTGGGAAACATTTATAGCTTGATAAAACCTTTTGATGTATTGTCGTTAAAGTAAAAGGTTACTGCGAATAATATTTTTACATTGCGAAAATAATTCATTAGTAGTTGTACTAATGAATTTGATTCTGCTTCATAAACAAATTAAAAATAGGGGCACATTAATTGCACATGCCGATTGTCATTACGGTGTGCAGAATGATCACAATCCATTCCAAATTATTACACATCATTACATTCCAGAAAGGGAAATACCAATTCCATAAAAATATACTATCTTATAGGGGGTATTATGATTGAAAGAATTACGAAAATCGTTGCTTTGTTTTTTATTTTATCAACCAATTTGCCCGCCCAGTATAGTCTTAACGTTCAGGATCCCCAGTCAACATGGTATCAGTCCAAGGGAACAATTGAGGAAGCAGTTTTTTCTGTCGGTCAGAAAGGATTGTACAGCCAGGTCAGCATGTACTTAACAATATCGGGGCGCGGGGGATATTTTTTAGACGGAAGCCAGCTTGAAGCTGTGATGAATTTTGAACTGCCTGAAGGCAGCGTTGTAACTGATCTCTGGCTGTGGATAGGAGATAAGATCAGCAAAGGAATTGTTCTTGATGTCTGGAGCGCTTCTTCAATTTATGAGGGAATTGTTCAGAGAAGAAGGGACCCCGCCATAATCACTAAGAAGGGTAATAAGAGTTATGAATTACGGGTTTATCCGATGGATAAAAACGGATCAAGAAAAATCAGGATTACATACCTTGTGCCCAATACATGGAATGAAACAACTGTTTCCACACCGCTTCCCATAGAACTGTTAAAAGTATCTTTAAATAAGGTTAATACGGCGAGTATAGTAACCTGGACCAATCTTGAATGGACTCGGCCGACTGTTACCGGGACTGAAAGCGCTTTTCAATCCAAGTACGATTCTTTTTTTGATAACCATGTTAAACTCGATATAACAAATCCCGTTACCACAAACAGCTACGCACTGAATTTTAATAATCCGATGATCAACGGAGTTTATTTCAAATATCATAAAAGCGATACTGACGGATATTATCAGCTTGCCCTTCTGCCTGCACAATCTCAATCTATTATAAGTAAGAAAGTACTTTTTCTGATAGACTATGATTCCAGGAAAAGCAATACTTCAAGGACGCAAATCCTTGATGGCCTTAAGCAATTGCTTCTCTCTAACTCGAAACCGGGCGACAAATTTAACATATTCTACTCGGGACTTAACATCGGTAAATTGAGTACCGGCTGGTTAAAAGCAGAAACTGCAGACATTAACGGCGCGTTTCAATCCATAAATGAAAATTCGATATCGACTTACAGCAATCTTCCGACTTTACTTAGAGAGGGTTATGATTTCCTGACAAAGAACGGGGGCGCCGTCGTATACCTGATTTCCAATTCTGACCAGCTTGGAAGCAACCTGAATGCCAATCAGGTGATTAATGATATTAGAAATATTTTAACAATAAATATTCCGACATATATTCTGGATTATAACGACAAGGAATACTATTACTACTATTTCAATAACAGATCCTATCTTGGTAATGAATACCTGTATGACAATCTTGCGAAATTAACGGGGGGATTATTTCAACGGATTTCCGGCGGACTCAATTATTCTTTAACCGATCTCTATTTAAAATTGAGCGGTACCATTTCCTCATTTGATCTTTACACCACTCTGAATAACGGATTCTGCTTTTCCAGGCAGACTCTTGCCAACAGCGGATCTACAATTACAATGGATAAACCGATTTTACAATTGGGTAAATTTATCGGAGAATTTCCTTTTATAATAAAAACCTCAGGAATATATAACGCCCAGCCATTTACACAATCAATGATAATTGAAGACGCCGGCCAAAAATTAGGTGAAAATACAATTGAGAAGATGTGGGTTAATACTTATATAAGTTCACTTGAAACAGGAACAATGACCAATTCCAAGGTTACAGAAATTTTAAATCTTGGATTGAAACACAAAATATTGACAAGGTACACGGCTTTCCTTGCGCTTGAAGACAGCACATCAATATGTAATAACTGCTACTATGATGACGGAAAACCGATTGGTGCGACTTCTGTAGAAGACGAGAAAACAATTCCAACCGACTTTTCGTTAACTGCCTATCCTAATCCGTTTAATTCACAGGTCTCCATTACAATTAAAATTCCAATAAAAATGCTGGGAGAGAATTTTACATTCAAAATATATAATGTGCTCGGGCAGGTTGTAAAAACTTTTACAGTCAACAATGTTACCAATGTTATTAATTTATTCTGGGATGGGAAGAACGATGAGGGACAACTGCTGTCCAGCGGCATTTACATTTTTACGGTCTCATCGCCAAATTTCACGAAATCGCTTAAGCTGATGTATCTGAAATAAAATTAAACATTATTCAGATTAAAAATTGCGCTCCAAATTTGTGAGCGCATTTTTTTTTGAAATGATTTCGATGCCGGACTTCATTTTCATAAACGCCTATAACAGGTGTTCTCTTTTATAGGGGAAAACATCGTTTGATTACGATATAATTTTTCTTTTCATACCTAAACAATTGAGCTGATTTATACGATAATTAGGGTAACGATGGGAAAGTTAGATGAGAAGATTATTAATTATTATGATTACGATCGGTTTCGGCGTTTTTTTGAGCGCCTGCTCGACAGTTTTAAATACTACAACACAGGATGTGGAATTAAAAACAACTCCTCCGAACGCCAAAATTACTGTAGACGGAAAAAAATTCGGTACATCTCCTCAAACGGTTAATATTGACCGGGGCTCAAATCATGTTATTAAATTTGAACTCGAAGGATACGAGAGTTATGAGACCCAGTTAACACGTAAAATATCTTTCTGGTTCTGGGGTAACGCTTTAAACGGATTCATTCCCGGGATGATTATAGATATGTTCAGCGGTTCGATGTATAATCTTCTGCCGGAAGCAGTAAATGTTGAATTGGTGCCCGCTAAAGTTGTTGCGCCCGTAAAGAAAAAATAAGATTGTTATTCAATTCCGAACCCTTTTATGTATTTCCGGTAGAACGAATCGTTTTCCGGAACAGCCCCGTCAATCGCGCAGATCTCGGAAGCAAATTCAACCGCTGTTTTATTTATTCTCCCGACTTCCCAGTTATACAGATAGCCGAGGCACATTATAGCAGAATAGGCGTCCCCGGCGCCAAGAGTATCCACAGTTTTTTTCAATTCGATTTTAAATTTATCCGATCCGTTTTTCGTAAATAGTTCGGCGCCGTTTGCGCCTTTGGTTAATCCCACCATATCAATGTTGTAAATATCAATTAGCTGCTGAACTGCCGCGGTGTCGGATTGATCCAGCTGAAAAAACTGTTTCAATTTGTTAAGCTCTTCTTTGTTGATCTTTATAAGATTACATGACTGCAAAATCATTTCTATTAATTCTGTTGAATAAAAATCATGTCGGAGATTAAGATCACAGAAATATTTCAGATTGGGATTTCCTAAAAGCGATAAAATTGTGTCTCGGGAAGTTTCGTTTCTTGCGGAAAGAGTTCCGAAGTATAATAGCCCGGTTTGTTCTTCGATCAGCGTTTTTGACTGATCATTTAATTTCAGGTAATCATAACTGCATTCGGGGGAAATTAGGAATTCCGGAATTTTATCTTCACGCAACTTTACGCTTACCGTTCCGGTCGGATGCTCTCTATCTATATATATATGAGCGGTGGGGAATCCGCGGGAGTCAAGTGATTCCAGCATTTCCTTTCCGTTATCATCATTTCCAACACTGGATATGAAGCCGGCATTCCCGGAAATTTTCCATACATGATAAATAAAATTAAACGGGGCCCCGCCCAGGTGTTTAGTATCGGGATAAACATCATAAAGAATTTCACCGATTGCTGTAACGTTTAGATTTCTCATACCCTTGATTAAGGAAATAGTTTTTAAGCGCGATTATTTTTTCCGTTCCCGGTTTTCCAGACGATCCTTTTCGTGTTCCTTGGATTCCCTAATCATATCTTCCACTTTATCTATTTCAGGAGATTCTTCCAATGATTTCCAGTCGAATTTCTCATCGAGCGGAGTCAAAGCTTTTTCCGGATCAAAAATTCTCCTGTCGATATCCAGAGCGGTATAAGGTTTGAAATCCGGTTTATCTGTGAAGAAGTCCGATAGATCATTCGCCCCGGCGTCGTACTGATTTAAATATGGTATACCAAGGACATTCCAGAATGTTTTAAAAATACTTCCAAAGCTGTAGTGAATATGACTTACATAATTTCTTTTTACATAAGGGGAAATCAGCATGAGTATGCTGCGATGCGCGTCAATGTGATCAACTCCGTTCTGAGCATCATCTTCAGTTATAACTATCATCATATTTTTCCAATAGGGAGTTCGAGTAAGGAATTCAACGATGCGACCGACGGCAAGATCATTATCGACCATATAACTTTCCCGGAAGGGATAGCCGGCCTCCGGCCGCTCTCCCGCGCCGTGATCATTCGGAACAATGGCGGTTATTAAAGGGGGCATTTCAGATCCGGTATCAATCCATTTCTCCTTAAACTCTTTTATAAACATATCCGCGCGAAACTGATCAGGTATATTCATGTTGTAAGTTGGATATGTTCTTGACGAGTTCTTAAATAAAGGTTCGGAAACAGGAAAATTAATTATTGATTTTACACCGGTGTATTTATAACTGTCATGATATACTCCCGGCTCGAACATCAGTCCGCATCCGAAATTATAAAAATCTATCTTGTTTCTGAAAAGATGGTCCCACAATGTTCCCGCTTCATTCATATCTTCCGGATAAACCGCGCCCGCCGTTCCGGTCATGGCGTATACACCCGGAGCTTTAGAACCCTCTACGTATTCCCTGTTGTCCCCGTAGTTGGCGGATGTAGTTGATTCAACCCACTCATTCGGATAAGTATTCGCAAGCCACCTGTGTCCGTCTGCCGAAACATCCGAATCGACATAAAAATTATCGGCGATCGCAAAATTTCCGGCAAGTTCAAGATGATTTTTAAAAACCGTAGCGTTCTTAACCTCAAGCGTTTTTTTTCTATTTGTAAAAGACACATTCCGTCCGTACCGGGACAGCGATGAATCCCCGACCGCTTTTTCAAGCTGTCCGAAAACTTCATCGAAAGTTCTATTCTCTTTGGTAATGAAGACAATATGCTTGATTGGGCTCTCTTTTTCCCCGGGATAAAGAGGGATGGGATTATTTTTACGAGCTGAAAATATTGACGAACTTGATTTATCGATTGAAAAATTATTCTCAATAACTTTTTGTGTCAACTCCTTAAGTTCGGAGTCTTTTGGTACATCCACTATGCTTACAACTCCCTTCATCAGACTTCCAATGTAGCTTCCCTCAGGACCCCGCATGAAATTAACCCCGGCATTGGGACCGCTGCCGAATCCTTTAGCATTTGCTATAAATAATTTTTTCCCGTCTCTGCTGGTTTTTAATTTTGCAGGAAACCATGCAGCCGGTAAATGTCCCAGGACGCTCATTTTATTTAAATCAATTACGGCAACAGCGTTAATTCCGGATTCCGCCACATAGAGTCTTTTCTGATCGGGGGAGAGAGTTAATCCGAAAGGAATCAGTCCCCGGAAATTTTTCAGCCGCTCATCGGGATTGAGCTTAATAGTATTAACTACTTTTTTCTTTTTTATATCTATTACAGAAATGTTATCGTTGCTTCCGTTGCTTACGAACACAAATTTATCTGTGGCGGCGAGTGAATTCGGACTGGCGCCGCCGACTGCGGGAATTCCATCGATCATTTCGCCGATCTGATTTCCCGTTTTAATCTTTGCGGTTACTTCATATCTGTTTTTTTTCTTTTCGATTATAAAAACCGAAAAAGCCTCATTGGACAGAGGGTCACCAAGTCCCGGCACATCCAGATCGCCAACTTTTTTCCCTGTTTCAGATTCCCCGGATAAATAAGAGAAAGGCGGAAAATCGAGTGCTTTTTCGTTCATATTCTGCGGTGTGATTCCTCTGATCAAGTTGTACTGATACATTCCAACATTTGCGACGAAAATATATTTTTCATTCGGCGACAGAGCAATGCCGAAGGGATATCGACCGACAGGAATACTCTGAACGACTTTTTTTGTACCCGTCTCTGCCACAATCATCCGGAAATTGATCTGGTCAACGGCGAAAATCTTTTCACCGTTCTTTGTTAAAACCAGATCACCTATATATCCGTGGGTGTAATCATTTGTGCCGTCATCAGAGGAACAGCTTATCGAATCGATCTTTGCTCCCGTTGAAATATCGAACAGGTAAATGCAGTTTGCCTGACCTCCCGCGACGTACACAATTTTATTGTCTGGTGAAATTGCGAGCCCCATAAAAACTGAAGCGAGAACACCCTTGTCTGTTTTGGCTCCGGGAGGAATCTGAAGAACAAGAGGATTTTCATCTAAAACATTTTTAATAATTGTAATGGACAAAGGCGCGGTTCCTGAATTCGCGGTAACAATAATATTTCCATCCGGACTAACGGCAAGTCCGTAAGGGTGTGGAGCTGTAATAATATTTTTCCCTAAAGGTGTAACGAATCTTCCATTTGGTATTACAGTCGTTCCTTCATAATTAATTTTTGTAAACTCATTTTTCGCCGGAGCAGATAAAATCCATGGATCATTTTTTGTCTGTGCCGTAATAAACGACGCCACGAGCACAATTAAAATAAGTTTTCTCATATCAGCACTTTATCCTCTTTGTATTATTCTCTATTTACACTGTTGAAATCAGTTTTTTCTCCGGATCTGGACAATCACCGCTCCGGATAACGCGATAATCATTCCTATTCCTTCATTCAATGTTATAGACTCGCCGATAAAAATCCATGCAAGAATCGCGATCTGAATAAGCATTGTTCCGTTGATTATGCTTGATTCCATTGCAGTAAGATGGCGCAGAGTCAGGTTCCAGATAGTGAATGCAAACGCGGTATTAATAACCGCAAGCCAGATCAGCAAAAGAATGTTGGTAAAACTTATATAAGGCAGGCCCTGGAAGGTAATTCCTGCCGCCAATATTACAATCGAACCTATCCCCATGCTTATTAATGTTACGGTAATGGGATCAAATTTGCCGGTACGGTTGATTCCCCGTCCCAAAACAGCGGAACCCGCGTTTGCAATCAGCCCTATTGTCATTACGGCTATTCCCAGCACTCTTCCGGGAGGCAAATCCACCGGATAGAAGTAGATGAGCACACCTGCGATAAATAAAACCGCGCCGATCCATTGCAGCCGCGTCGGTTTTTCGGACAGAAGAAAAATTGCCATTACGGCAACTATAATCGGTGTAAAATTCAGAAGCAGGCTTACGGTAACTGCAGGAAGCAGTGAAAGTCCTACGAACTGCGCTCCCTGAGTGAAAGTATAAAAGAGAAAACCGAGAGCGGCCAGCTTTATCCAGTTGCTTTGGTCTATGCTTTTTATTTCGGCTATTCTTTTTTTATTCAATGCGAAAGGAAGAAGGACAAGAAAAGCAAGAACATATCGCAATCCCGCATAGGTCAGGGGAGGAATTTCATTCAATCCCCATTTAATAATAATAAAAGAAGTCGACCAGAGAAATGTAACCAGCAGGGCCAAAAAAACTGCCGCAGTTCTGGAGATTGGCTTGGAAAAAATAAACCACCTCGATTATTTATCTATATACGGTTATTACTTTGCCATAAAAAGTTTAATAGCATAAAACAAAAGAAAGACCGCGAAGATTTTTTTAACAACGTCCTCCGGCAAATTTACAGCGAGCTTCGAAGATAGATAGCTCCCTATAATAAATGTGACGATCATAAGACCGGCGGCTTTTAAATTAACCAAACCGGCTTTATGATAATTGAGGACAGCCAGAATTCCTATCGGAGGGAGCAATAAACCCAGCGATGTACCCTGTGCTTCCTTCTGTGAATAACCTAATAGTCCGACAAGCATAGGGATAATTATAATGCCTCCGCCGATTCCCAAAACTCCGCTGACCAGACCGGCGGCAAGACCGATTATTAATAGAACAAATGTTTCATACATATAGCAAGTTCTCGGTTTAATTAGATTTTTTTTGATATTAAAACCAGCTCCGGAATTCCGGCCTCAAATTATTTTGAGGTGTTCATTAAAATCCAACCGTTCGGATCAATTACATATTCGGTACCGGAAGGTAAAGCGAATTCTCCTTTTCCGTCTTTCATTTCAATGCGAACAAAATCGTCACCAAGTTTTACTTCAACCGGCAGGGTAAAGGGAAGATTATCTTCCGTCTCCCACCTTAGCTCAACTTTATCCAGAGTTTGAATTACACTGAGTTTAGGCAGGGGAGCGTTCCTTAAATAAACTTCAAAGAACCAGTCCAGTTTCTTCCCTGAGATTTTTTCGGCCATAACGAGAAGCTCATCGGTTGTTGCGAACCGGCATTGTCCGCCATCCTTAATTTTTTCCATCTCCTCGGTAGGATAGGCCCATTTTCTCAAAACTTTGAAAAATATTTCATCGCCCAGATAATATCTCAGCGTATGAACAATCCAGCCCCCTTTATAATAAATATCATTTCCGTAACTCTCGCCAGATGTTTTTTCTCCCCGCGGGGCAACCGGCACTTTATTGCCGAACCTTTTAATGCTTTTCATATATCTGAAGTATTCATCTTTTCCAAAAACTTTTTCCAGATATAGCGGCTGCATATAAGTTCCTATCCCTTCATGAATCCAGAAATCGCTCCAGTCCGCACAGGTTACAAGATTTCCCCACCATTCATGTGAGAATTCATGATGATGGAGCCAGTCGAATGCAAACTGAGGATGGTTTTTCCAGCCGTAACCGTAAGCTATGGCTGACTGCTGTTCCATACCGAGATGGGGAGATTCAACAACGGCATATTTATCTTTCCGGAACGGATACGGTCCAATAAGTTCTTCCATTACTTTCATATGAGTAAGGAACTGCGGGGCGTGTTTTTTTGCCTTTTCTAAATTTTCTGGAAGGACCCAGACTGTGAAAGGAAATTTTTCCCCGGTAATACCGGTATAGTCATAATCAATACGTTCGTAAGGGCCTATATAAAATATTACACCATAATTATTAATTGGAGTTGACACAAACCAGTTTGAAGTTTTTGTTCCATCATTGTTGTCGATTGACGAGATGAATTTTCCGTTGCTGATCAGGGCAAGATCGCTCCGTGTTGTAAAATGCAGTGAGACAGAATCGGGTTCATCGGACGGATGGTCTTTGCATGGCCACCAGATATCCGCGCCCCCGCCCTGACATGTAACCGTTACCCAATCTCTCCCATCCTTTGATTTAGAAAATACAAATCCGTCATCCCATGGCGGCCGTTTTGCTATACGAGGCATTCCCGCATAAGT